>CAIYGI010000080.1 GCA_903925685.1 uncultured bacterium | reverse complement strand
GCTTTCGCGTGAAATCCAGCCCGACTCGCACATAGGCGATCCGCTGGCGGTAGATCTCAGGTGCCTTCGCCACCCCGGCATCCGCCTCGTCCAGCAGGCCGGCAGCCCGCTTGAAAAACGCGGCATTATAGGCCTGCGGAAACGTGAGTTTGCCGTCAACCTTCTGGTTGCGCGTTTCCTCCAACAACGACCAGTAGGCCTTCACTTGCCCGGCCGCCGGCCCGAACCCGCGCCGGTAATAATCGTCCATGATCGCGTACCCGTCCTGATAGGGATTCCAGGCGAGATGCGCCATCAGGTAGTACAGCGGCCCCTGCGTCGGCCAGCACTCGTCGATGGTATCGAGCCATATGCCGGTACAGTTGTGTTCGGCCACGTAGCGAAAGGTCTCCGTGGCCCGCCCAAAGGGCACGTCGGGCAGCATCTCGTACAAGCCGCCTTGACCGGGCAGATTGGGCCGGTAGAACATTTTTACGCCGGTTGCCGCCCAGTCGGCGAATTGTTGCGAGGTTTTCTCGCCATCGTAACTTTCGCGATCGTTGTCTGACAGACCCGCGAACCAATTCCCGCAATGCACCATGATCACGTTGGCGTCCGGCTTGTTTTTGAGCGGCGCAGGCCGGGTCGGACCGTAACCTAAAATACTGACGTAATAGTCCTTGCCCGGGTAGCGTTGTCGCAGCTTGCGCGCCAGGATGTTGGCAAACATCACGTCCCGGTCGCTCAGGGCGACGTACTCCTGGGAAAAGCCCTGCCAGGACAGCATACGCTTTTTCGCCTCGGGCACATCCCAAGCCTGGCATTTTTCGCAGATGCAATGGCCGGAGGTGCTGGAGTCATTGAACGCCGCATTGAACATGGTCCTGGTCGGATCATCTTCCAGTTGCTTCGCCACATCCTCCAGCCACTGATCCCAGACACCGGGGGTCGACTGACAGATTTTGACGTTGCCAGTGCTTGGAAAAGCGTTGCGCGTGCCGTCGGGCTGGAGGGCAAAATACTCCGGATGCGACACGTGAAACCGCTCCCACCAATTGCCGAAACCGTGACCGCCGACCGCCGCGTTAAGCCTGTACGCGATGTTGGCGGAGTCAAGCTGCATGCGCTGCAAACGCTCCCAGTCCTGTGAAACGCCCCGGCCATCGGTTGGCGCGGAAAGGCGCAAAATCCCGCTGCGCAGACGGATCTGGGGATGATAGCGATATTCGAAAGGCGCGAAGGCGATCTTTTCCTTCCGGATAATGTCCTCGCCCGTCTCGCCCGGCCAGAGCCAGCGCACGTCAAGGTAATCCTGGATGAACGTGTACACCGCGTTGACCGTGCCGAATTCCTGCTGCCAGCCCTTGAGCGGCTGGTCCCAGCGGCCCTTCACCACCAGGTGCTGGGGATCCCAGCGGTCGCGCCCGACAATCGCCAGGTTCTTGCCGTCGCAGGCAATCAGGATTTCTTCCGGATGCTTGAACTCGAAATCCGTTTTCGGGAAGAGCTCCTTGAGCTTGGGCTGGAATCCGACCCAGATGGCCTTTTGCGGCACGGGATCGGGCAAGCCTTCGATGACCTGCGGCTTGACGCCGCCGACCTTCTCGATATAGGCGGCCAGTTCGTCGGCTGCCTTGCGGGTGAACGCCGGGGCGTTCGAGAACACGATGATCGGCGCCAGACTCTTGCTCTTGCCCTGGTCCACCAGCACCAGCTCCCCTCGTTGGGCCAAGGACGTTGAATTGGCCGTGTCTCCGGCGTACACCGCCGAAACCAGACCCAGTGCGGAAACCAACAGCAGCGAAATCGAAACCCGTTTCATAAGATTCATCTGTTTCCCTCTTTTTCCAGTTTTTTGTGCGGAAGGCTGTTTTGAGTTCTGAGCGCCCACGGTGACGGCAAGGTCGGCCTGGGTGATCCATTTGAGGCTGCGGGCGACGGTACGCCCGTGTCGCGTCATCGCTCCTTTCCCTGATCACCACCATTCTCCACGTCGGCCACGTCCGGCGCGCTCCATGAAAAGGCGGGGGTCATCTCGGGATAGGGATTCATGTCAAAACCACAAGCGGGCTCCCGTCCGCACAACTGCCAGTCCATAAAATCGAG
>CAIYGI010000079.1 GCA_903925685.1 uncultured bacterium | reverse complement strand
GCGACTGAAGTCCGCTGAACCGCTGACCGCCCAACGCGCAATACCGCTGCCCATCAAGCGGCACCCCGCCCCCCGTCCGACAAGGTCAACCCCGCACACCTCGTAATTCAGGCCAATTTAGGAGTTTTGCAAAAGGCTCAGGACAATAAATAATATGTTGCTGGCAATTTATACGGTGCTGATGGTGTTGGTGCTTTTTGGACTGACCATCTTTGTCCACGAACTCGGCCACTTTCTCGCCGCCCGGCGCTGCGGACTGGTGGTGGAGGTGTTCGCCATCGGTTTTGGTCCCGCGCTCTGGCAGCGGCGCGTCAACGGCGTCACCTATAAGATCGGCTGCATCCCCTTCGGCGGCTACGTGGCGTTGCCGCAACTCGATCCCTCCGGTACGCAGCAGCTTCAAGGCACGGCGGGCAAGCCGCCGGAGGCGGTGGAGGGCGTGGCGCCCGCGGCTGTGGCGCTGCCGCCGATCGGCCCCTGGCGGAGGATCGTTGTCAGCGTGGCGGGCGCCTTCGGAAACCTGGTGCTGGCCGTGATCCTGGCCTGGGCGGTCTACTTGATCGGCAAACCGGCTTCGCCGTCGGAACGCAACGCCACCATCGGTTACGTCGCCACCAACAGCGCCGCCTACGCCGCCGGACTGCGCGTGGGCGACGAGGTGCTCACCGTCAACAGCGAACCGGTCAAGAACTGGCCGGACTGCCTGGCGGCCGTCTGCCGCTACACGAACGTGACGCTCGGCGTACGCGACGCAGCCGGGCAGCCGCGGACGATGACGTTGCGGACGGAGAAGGGAATTTTCGGCGAACAAACTCTGCTGGGCGTGGACGGGCGCAGTCTCTCGATGGTGCTCTCGGTCGAGTCGGGCTCGACGGCGTATGCCGCCGGGGTGCGAGGGGGCGACATGGTCGTCGGCTTTGACGGGCAGAACGTCGTGAGCCGCGCGCATTTGATCGCGCTGGTCGGCGCGCGCGCCGGACAGCCGACGGCGCTACGCGTTAAGCGGGGCACGGAGTTCAAGGAACTGGTTGTAACCCCGGCCTGGGACGAAAATTCGAAACAGGTGCGAATCGGCATTACCTTCAACATCATGGACGTTGAATTCGACCAGATCGTACACCCGAAGCCATCCGAACAGCTTTACAGTCACAGCCTGGCGATCTTCCGGATCCTGGGCGCGCTGGTCACGCCCAGTCAGTCCAAGGCCGCCTCGCAGGCTTTGGGCGGACCGGTCATGATCATGATCAGTTACTGGTACATGGTGAAACTGAGTTTGATGCTGGCGGTGTTTTTCACCGGCTTCCTCAATGTCAACCTGGCGATTCTCAACTTGCTGCCGATTCCGGTGCTCGACGGCGGACATGTGCTCTTCGCCTTGTTCGAGGCCATCTTCCGCCGCCCGGTGCCTGCCCGTATCGTCAACTACGTGACCAACCTCTTCGCCGTACTGCTGATCGGCGTCTTTGTATTGCTGACCTACCGCGACGTGAAACGTTTCACGCCGGTTGAACACTACCTCAAGAAGTGGTTCGGGCATGAAACACCCGCGGCCGCGACGAATTCCATTCCCGTAGTGGCGCGCCCTTCCAAGGACCCCGCGCCATGACAGCCGCGGCTTGGACGCAGTCCCGCCGTCCAACGCGCGCGCTGCGCGTCGGCGGCGTGGAGGTGGGCGGCGGGGCGCCGGTCAGCGTGCAGACCATGACCAAGACCGACACCCGCGATGTGGCCGCGACCGTGGCGCAGATTCGCGAGCTGGCGGCGGCGGGCTGCGACATTGTGCGACTGGCCGTGCCCGACGAGGACGCCGCGCGGGCGCTGGCCGCCATCCGCCGCGAGTCGTCCATACCGCTGATCGCCGACATTCATTTCGACCACCGCCTGGCGCTGATCGCGCTGGACGGTGGTGTGGACGGGCTGCGCTTGAATCCCGGCAACATCGGCGGCGCCGACCGGGTGCGCGATGTGGTGCGGGCGGCGGCCGGACGGCGCGTGCCGATCCGCGTCGGCGTCAATGCCGGTTCGCTGGAAAAAGCGCTGCTGGCGCGCCATGGCGGGGCCACGGCGGAGGCGCTGGTCGAGAGCGCGCTGGGCCATGTGACGATGCTGGAAGCGGCCGGACATCGCGAGATCAAGATTTCGGTCAAGGCCTCGGACGTGGGCCGCACGGTGGCGGCCTACCGCCTGCTGGCGCAACGCACGGAATATCCGCTGCACCTGGGCGTAACCGAAGCCGGCACGCTCCTGTCCGGAACCGTGCGTTCCAGCGTGGCGCTCGGGATACTGCTGGCCGAGGGGATCGGCGACACGATCCGTGTCTCGCTGACCGACCAGCCCGTGCAGGAGGTGCGCGTGGGACTCGACCTGCTGCGCGTGTTCGGCCACAAGCCGCCGGGGGCGCGGGTGATTTCGTGTCCCACCTGCGGCCGCATTCAAATCGACGTGATCGCCCTGGCGCAGCGCGTCGAGGCGGAACTGGACCTGCACTACCGCGCCCATCCCGGCGCGGCGCGTCCGGTGGTGGCCGTGATGGGCTGCGCGGTGAACGGTCCCGGCGAAGCGCGCGAGGCCGACATCGCGATCGCCGGCGGCGCCGGCAAGGCCGCGCTTTACGTGCGCGGCGTCTGCGTCGGCACGCTCCCCGAAGCCGAACTCCTCCCCCGCCTGCTGGAAGAAGTCCGCCGCTGGCGCTAGAACGCTAGAACCCTGCATTTTCGTCGTGATTGACAAGACCGCGCCAAATCGGGTAAAGTTACCGTTTTTCCAAATTCGCGTTAGGAAAGTGGGAGCGACATGGCAGGACAGTATTCGGCGGGCGATCTGCGCAAGGGTTTGAAGGTCGAATTCGAAAAAAGGCCCTACGTTGTCACGGAATTCAACTTCGTCAAACCCGGCAAGGGCGCATCCATCTACAATTGCCGTCTCAAATGCATGCTGGACGGCACGACCATGCAGCGCGCATTTCGCGCCAACGATGTCTTTGGCGTGCCGGACCTGGAAGAGAAGACCATGCGCTACTCGTATAACGAGGGCGACAATTACATCTTCATGGACGTAAACTTCGAGCAAACCACCATTCCCGCCACGGTGCTGGGCGATTCCCGCTTCTTCCTCTTCGAGGACTGCGAAGTGACGGTGCTCTTCTTCAACAACAACCCGGTGGAAGTCACCCTGCCGACCTTCGTCGAGAAGGTGATCGCGGAGACCCAGCCCGGCGCTCGCGGCAATACCGCGGCGGGCAACGTTACCAAGCCGGCCAAGATCGTCGGCGGGTATGAACTGCCGGTCCCGCTCTTTGTGAACGAGGGCGATACGATCAAGATCGACACCCGGACCGGCCAGTATTCCGACCGCGTGCTGCGCCGCTAGACGGCGTCGCGTATGCACGAACGGGAACGACTGGCCGCGCTCGCGCCGGTGCTGCGCTTGCGTAGCGCGGTGAACGCGGCGATCCGCGGCTTTTTTCTGGAGCGCGACTTCGTCGAGGTCGAAACCCCCGTGCGCGTGGCCGTGCCGGCCATGGAACGGCACATCGACGCCGAGCCCGCCGGCGGCGCCTGGTTGCGCACTTCGCCCGAACTTCACATGAAGCGGCTGCTGGCCGCGGGCCTGCCGCGCTTGTTCCAGATCGGTCCCTGCTTCCGCCATGGCGAGCGGGGCGACCGGCACAACCCCGAATACAGCATGCTGGAATGGTATCGCGCCGGGGCGGATTACCGCGTCATGCTGACGGAGATCGAGGCGCTGCTGCGGCATGTTGCGCTGGCGGTGCGGTTGCGCGGCGAAGGCGCGCTGAAGGTTCAGGACGCGATTTTCACGCGGCCGTGGATTGTCGAGTCCGTGCGCGACGTTTTCCGGCGCGAGGCCGGCTGGGATCCGGTGGCGGACTACGAGGAGCGGCGTTTCGAACGCGATCTGGTGGAGCGCGTCGAGCCGTCGTTGCCGCGCGACCGCTGTGTGGCGCTGGTGGATTATCCGGCGGCGCAAGGCGCCCTGGCGCGGCTCAAGCCCGGCGATGCGGCGCTGGCCGAACGCTGGGAGGTGTACGCCGGCGGCTTGGAACTGGCCAATGCCTTCAGCGAACTGACCGATGCCGCCGAACAGCGGCGGCGATTCAAAGCCTGGGGCGGCGAACGGCGGGCGGAAGGTTCGGCCGTTTACCCCCTCGATGAGGCCTTCCTGGCGGCGCTGGCCGCGGGTATGCCGCCGTCGGGCGGCGTGGCCTTGGGCCTGGACCGGCTGCTCATGGCGCTCGCCGGTTTGGCGACGCTGGACGATGTGCTGCCGTTCCGCTAAATGGTGTTCATGGTTTCCGCGTCGAACAGAGTTATTAAGCCTGCCTCGCGCCGGGACAACCCCATGCAATGGAACGTCACACTTCCTGATCTCACCGGAAAATGAGTTGGCGCTTTTTTTACGATTCTGATGGAGGGCGGTCGGCCTGCTACTCTGCGAAGTCAGCGAAGGCTGCCTTCGCTACGAAGCACGAGTCGACCGCCGGGGTTCGGCGACGGAGGCCCGTCGCCCTCCACAATAATGTGCCAAGTCAATTTCCTGATACTGTCCAGAAACACGAACAATTCTTATACGGGATCAGGAAGTGTGAACGTAGAATATCGTTTCGGGCGGCAACTGTCATTCCCAAGCCCCGAGCCGGGCGCGGATACGGGCCGCCAGTGTCAGGATGGCGTTGCGGCGGGTCTTGAAGAGAATGGCGCCGCCGACCACGGCAATGCCGAGCAGCAGCAGCAGCGCGCCGATTCCCATCATCTGCACGGAGCGATCGAAGGCCCGGAATTGCTTCACCACCAGCGCGACCAGATCCGTGGCAAAACCCGCAAAGCCTAAATAGAGGTAAAGCTGGACGCGCAGCAGCGGCCCCAGCGCCATCACGCCCAGACAAAGCAGGATCATGGTCAGGTGAAAACCGACCGGATACCGGTTGTCCAGCAGCGCGTAGTAGCCGCAACTTCCGAGCATGGCAAGCACGGTGACGAGGCGCACGGCGTTGCGCAGCGCCGATGACAGGTGTTCACCGAAGAGCCAGACCAGCCCGAGCACGCCGAGGCCGACCGGGATGATGTACGCCTGCAGGCAGCGCAGGTCGAGCCGGGCCCAGAAGAGCAGGCAGACAAAACCGACAAACCCTAGCATGGCGACGGCGTTGTACGGCGAGTCGCGCTTTCCGCCGCCATGCCAGGCAAAGAGCATCGCCTGGATGCCAATCACGACCAGGGCGAGGTCCGAACTCATGTGGTTCGTCAACAGCCATATGCATTGCAGCAGCGGCAGCAGCCAGACGGCGCCGGTCATGGTTCGGGCCAGACCGGGCTGCTTGTGCTGGACCAGCCGCTTGGCGGAACTGAAGGCGATCGAGGCGCCGAGGCTGAGCCAGACGTCATACTCGTAGGTCCAGAAAGCGAAGTGCAGGAAGATCAGGCGGCGCAGCAAAACCCAAACGCCCGCGAGGCTGAGCACACTCAGGGTGTACGGAAGCGCGCCGTCGCGGAGGTAACCCTCGCGGAGCCACGCGGCGCAGCAGAGTCCCCAAACAAAGGCGAGGACCAGCATCCGGGCAAGGGAGCCGTGTCGCGCATCGTCATGCAGGAAGGTGAGCAGCACGAGCCCTGCAAAGGCGCAGGCCAGAAAAGTGCGCGCCACGGCCGCGCCGTCGCGCCGGCAGAACGCGACGACTTCATGGGTAAGCCGGCGGAGGGTCGTGAGTCTCGCAGTCAGTCCGGTTGCCGATTCTGCCAGTCGCGCGAACATGCCGGTGCCAAACAGAGCCGTCACGCTGCCCAGCAGCGGACGGAACCCCGCCGGATTGTCGCCGGTGAACCAGCGTGTACCGAAGTAGGTGAGCCAGAGCGGCGCGGCGAGTATCAGCCTGGCGAACGTGCGGGCGAACGGCGCATCCTCGGCGAGTGGTGTCAGCAGGCCATTTCCCGTCATGACTGCGGCGATCAGCAATCCGCTGCCCGTGGCCGGTCCATGATAGAGCAGATGCCCGGCGCAAATCAGGGCCAGCCGGCCGGCGCCCAGCCACTGCACGACAGGCGCCATCCAGCCCCGGACGCTACGCCACCACACCGCCGCCCCCAGCCACGGCACCAGCAGGAACCAGACGACCTGCCGGGCCGGAATCAGCCCCGGCGCGCTTCCAGGCAGGAGGAAGTCGAAGTGCAGGGCCAGCAGGATTTCGAGCACCGCCACGCCCCAGTAGGCCTTGGCCCATGGCGCTCCGATCGCGGCTTGATGGACCAGCACGCTTGCCAGCGCCAGCAGCAGCGGTGTGGTCTCCCGGCTGTGTGCCGCAAATTCCTGCAACAGCCCGGCGACGACCGACACATGCGCCGCCACCGTCAGAAATACGCCCCATAGCCGCCGGTGCGCATGCCATTCCTCCGCGCCGATGCCGCCCGCGTATTGGATCAGGTTGCGCAACGGTGACTGCTGGTAGCTCAACAGAATGAGCAGGTGCGCGGTGCCGACCGCCGCCCATGCGGCCGCCATCGGGAAAGCGAAGGGCGAGAGTCCGGGAAACCAAGTCGCGAGAAAATAGAAGCCGGTCATGAGCGCCAGTCCGCCGGACAGCGCCGTCCAAGGCGCGCCGCCCAGCCCGCGTACGCGGATCAGGATCAGCCCCATGAGCAGGGCGGCCGCCGCGCCGGTGTGGTACACATGCAGGTTCAGCGGCGTTGCCGGAAACAGAATCATCTGGCACGGCAGACGGAAGACATACAGCAGGAGAATCAGCATGGCAAAGGCCGCGGCGCTGGTGCGGAAGCGTCCGCCGGTCAGGATGCTTTCTTCCGTGGTTTGCCGGATGTTGAGGAACCACTCCGCCGCGATCCAGCAGGCTGCCGCCGGGAGTGACAGCGCGTAAAGCGTCGTCTGCGGCGTACGGAGCGCCGGTATCAGCAGCGCGCCGCACCAGAGCGTGAGTCCGAGCGCAACATGCCAGAGCGACTCCATCCATGCGCCGGTCTGCGAACGCAGGTACTCGGGTCGCCGCGCCGCAAACCGGAAATAGGTTCCCGCGCTGAAAGCCAGCACCCCCGAAATGGCAAAGCGCACGGCCGGAATCCGCGCCAGATCGGGATTGCTGATGTAGTTCATGCCGAGCAGCACGAGTGTGAGGCCGGCCAGCACGGCGCATCCGTAATGCAGCCGGAGCGCGGCCGTGAGGCGTGCTTGCGATCCGGAACGCAGCACCAGCCATCGCATGGCGGCAAACTCCGCTATGGTCAATACGGCGGCGATGCCGACGAGATGGACCGGCATCAGTTGCAGGTCGAGCAGGTCGCGCCCCCACAGCACGGCAATGGCGAACATGTTGGCCAACGGCAGCAGACATTCCGCCATACACCACAGCGTGCCCTGTCGCCAGTACCAGCCGGCAAGCGCAAACGCCAAGACCGCGGCGAACGGCGCCAGCACTTGCACGCCGCAGGCGTCGTTCGCTTGTCCGGCGGCGGACAACACAACCTGGAAGCAGGCCGCACTGACCGCCAGCGTCAGGCCGGGCCCGAGGAACCACGGCGCCTGGGGTGCGGTGGTGACCCATTCCGGCAGTTGTGACTTCATGCCGCGCAGCAGGCGCGCTCCGCGCGCAGCCAGCAGGCGGGCCAGAAAGGGGAACAGGCAGAGCAGGAGCGCAAATGCGGACAATCGCCACGGACGGCACAGCTCTTCCACGCGGCACGGCAGCAGGCAGAGCAGATAGCCGAATGCCGCCGCCGGAAGCGCGAAACCGGCGCAGGACTGAGCGCGGGCGGCAAGCAGCAGGCTGACGGCAAGCAACCCGATCATGGCCGGTTGCGGCGCGAAGTTCAGCATTCCGCCATCAACCGGATGGATCGAAAAGAGGGCTACGATTGCCAAGACGGGCGCGAGCAGCGTCGCGCACGCCACGAACGGCGCGCGGAGCGGATGCAGTCCGGCGCGCGGTTTCGGGAAAAACTCCAGGGCCGCGTCCGCAAGCAGCACTGCCAGCAGCAGGACAGGCACCTCTCCGAACGATGACGGCAGATCGCGGCAGGCACACAGCCAGGACGCAGTCAGCGCGAAGAGCACGGCGCCGAAACGGCGTCGCGAGCTGCGCAGTCCATGCCAGACGAGTTGCGCCGCCAGGAAGAGCGCGAGCCAATGGAGACTCTTGCGGTTGTCGTGAAAAGGGTTTTGGATGATGCCCGTGAGCAGCGCCGCAACAGCGACACTGGCGCGCGCCAGGAAAACCAGGCGCGGATGAACCAATAATTCACCGACCCATTCGAAGCGGCGCGCGACTGCGGCTTCCGCGGCGAGCAGCACTGTCAGCGCCACACCGGTCCATAGCAATGGATATTGGAACATGGCCAGGCCGCTGCAACCGGCTGCGTCGCACCCCATGGCGATGCCGGCGCCGAGCAGCAACCAGGAGGCATGGAAGAGCAGTTTTCCTGCGGGTGTTTGGCGGGCGTAGATGGCGGCGGCGTAACTGGTCATTGCGAGGCAGATGCTGGAGACAAGGAACGGCATTTGATCGGGATGAGGCTGGAATTGAAGAATCAGTGCTTTGGCGGACAACCAGACAACGGCGACCAGGACGGGAACCGAGAAGAGGTTCTGGATCCCACGGCGGATTTCCGCGCGGCGCAGTGCGAAGCAGGCAAAGGTCAGGGCCAGCGCGGCAACGGCGCTGGTCAGACCGGAGCCATCATACAGCCACGCCGGCATGACGCCATCCGGCAGCCGGAAAAACGGCAAAATCACCGCCAGCAGGATGGCCGCCAGCAGGGCGGGCAGTTGGGCGCGCGCCTGCCAGGCGGTCACGCCCAGCGTGACGGCCAGCAGCGCGCCGCCCGCCAGGTCCGTGCCGGTCAGCGCGGGACCGTTCGCCAGAAACAGGCGCAGGCAAAGGCCGAGCATGCCGGCGCCCCCGAAGCAGGTTGCCAGTGCATTGCCGTTCGCGCGCCACACTGCGACAGGCACGAGGCGCGCCACGGTCAGCCACGCCGTTGCCAGCAGGCCGATGGATGCTCCGCCGAGCAGGCAGAGCGTGGTTCCAATCCAGTAATGCACGACACCCGGACGGCGCGGCGCCTGCACCAGCCAGACAACGCCTGCCAGCAGCAACGCCGCCAGGCGCAGCCCTTCGTTGCCGGCGGCCATCAGGATTCCGAGCAGCAGCGCGGCATAGCCGAGGAACGATTCGCCGCCGTAGGTTGCGCCGGTGTCGCGAAGTTCGCAGGCGCGACGCTCCCAGCGCAGCAGCGTGGCGCCGGCCAGGATCGCCGCCAGCGCGTAATCCTGCGGCTGCGGGGTGATGTGGAGATGAAAATGCCGCCATGCGGCCACCTGCGCGGTGGTGGCGGCCATGGTGATGCCGAAGAACCAGGGAACGAGTTTCGCGGCCAGCAATTCCCGCGTGAGCACGGTTTGCAAAAACCGGTTGGAGACGGCCAGCAGCAGGAGCACGGCCGCTGTGATGGTGACGGGGACGAGTGCGGCGCTGTGCCCTGCTACCGCCTCGCGGATGCCGGGCATGTCGCCGAGCACGGCCAGCAGATTGACCGCCAGCAGTGGCGCGCCCAGCAACAGTCGGAGTTCGCGTCTCATGACGCCGCACCAGCGCCAGAGGCCGAATCCTGTCAGCGCCGCGTAGAGGCCAAGCGCAGGCAGCACGAGACCGGCGGCGCGCGGGTCGTCCCCGGCGCGGCAGAGCACCATGAAGTTGACCGGCAGCAGGCAGACTGCGCCACCCAGCAGGAATGTGCCGGTGACGCGCAGATCCTCATGTCTCCGGAACAAGCGCAACCCAAGCTCCGCCATGCCGCCCGTGAAGGCTGCCAGCAGCACCGGCAGGAAGAGGTAGCGCACGAACGCACTCTTGTCCCAGGTGAAGTAGGCCAGCAGCGAGGCGCCGGCCACGACCATGAGCAGTCCGGCGATGATGTACCAGTTCGCAGCCAGAAACGGTTGGATGTGCGAGTCCCACACGGTCGGTTCCGCCGGCGGGCGTGATGCGGGGTCCGGATACCGCTGATTGACAACCGTACTTGCGGCGGCGGCGTGGAGTTCGATTCTGTCGGCGCCTGCGCGCTGCAGCCACTCTTCCCACTCCTCCCAATGGACCGACTGGATGCCGGTGCGCAGGGCAAGCGCATGCATGGCATACGGCCGTAGAATCGGCGCAATGGCGCAGGCTTGCAGGATGAAGGGCGCCGCCACTGCATCCGGCCAGGCCAACATCCGCTGCATGGCGTCCGGCACAACCGTAGCGTCTGCCGCGGTCGCGGCCAGGCGCGCCAGGTCCGCGAGCCGGGCGCTCTCCTCCGCCTGCGGGTCATCGGCGGCGCCGGATGGGAGCGCACAGCCCGGCGGCGGGGTGAAACCTGACCAGAGCAATGTCGGCGGAAGCAGGAACCAGCGCGCGGTTTGGAGCCGGAACTGTTCCTGTCGCCGGACGCAGGTCTCCGTGATGGCGCGCAGGGGAGTGGTCATGTCCGGCGCCGCAGCCAGCAGAAACGCGCGGTCGCGCTCGACCGCTGCCGCCTGACGCAGGAGGTCCAGGGTCTGGGCGTCGTCGCGCCAGCCGATGGGAATATCCGGCGGGAGATGGGCGAGTTCGGGCGCTGTGCGCCAGGCGTATTCCGGGGTTGTCCGGCGCGTCTGTGCGGCCAGCGCGGCCTTGTGAACAATCCGCGTGTGGATCCGTTGCGCCAGCGCCGACGCTTCCGCATCGCCGCGCTGCTGCAGCAGGCACATCAGGAAATAGAGGGAATGCGCATCGTCCGGCGCCCGCGGCAGCAGTTTTTGCAGCAGCGTGCTGACCTCCGCATACGAGCATGACACTAAAGCGGGGCATGGAATCACAGACATTAATACAGCGTGCTTATTCGTGTTCCCTGCGTGCGATCACGCGCACTGCATTGGGGATGGGGGTATCGGACACTAGAATGAGATACCCGCCGCCGCCCGCACCGGAAAGTTTCCAGCCGAGGGCGCGGGCGCGATATTCGTCGATCAATGCCAAAACACGCTCGTTCAGCATGTGCGGGAACATGGCAACTTGCGCCTCGAATCCGGCCCGCATGGTCTGACCAAAAGCAACGATATCCTGATTTAAGATCGAGTTCCAGTGACCATCCGCTGCGTCTGCCAAAGCTTTGGCGCGTTCGTGGTCGATAATCGCATCGGATAACACATCGTAATCCGCGCAACGCGGACCGAGCGGTACGAGATAGAGTGCGTTTTCTACAAAACGCAACAGCGATTCATCCAGCCGATGTTCGATGCGTGCCGGCCAATAATTATTTTAAGGGGGTATCCACTTGACGCAAACGACCACAAGGTGTAGTGTCCGTGGGCATGGACGACCGCATAGGACCCAAGGCCGGAATCGACTATCCGCGCACGTACCAGGAGTTTGTGGAATGGTTTGGGGATGACGCGGC
>CAIYGI010000078.1 GCA_903925685.1 uncultured bacterium | reverse complement strand
TATAGTGATATACCACCAATATATCGCCTGTCAAGACCAAATTACATCTTTTTTCAGATTCATCTAGGAAATTTACACCTGCGCACTCCCTGCCCGCTCTCTACGCGCGGATCATGGATCGAAGACGCGTTCTTCACCGCTGTTGTCTTCTCAGTTACGTTCAATCAAGAGCGACTCGTGCGCAACCGCTGCTTTCCATGTTTCCGGAACCATGCAAACGAAAATCAGATTCAACCCTGCCAATGCGGTCAGGAAGCAGCATAGCGCGACATAGGCCGCCGGTGGATACACAACTCCGGCCGCGGTGACCGTCGCGGCGGCGTGGTAGCGCCCAAGTATCCACCCGCCCGCCTGTCCGATCGTGCCGCACCCGATGTAGGCCAGGCCATTGCCCACGGAAATGGCCGCCGCCGTCGATTCGGGCCGGTTCAGTTCTTTTATGGCCGCGGTGCTCGACGGCTGCGTCACGCCGGAAGAAACAGCCAGCAAGAGGTACCCCATCAGGAACACCCATCCCGGCGCCCGCAGCAGCGTCCCCGCCAGGAGACTTCCTATGGCAATGAGAAACATGAGCGCACCGGCCAGCAGCCACGGTTTGCGCCGTTCACAAAGCAACCGCGGCAGGCTCCCGCCCAATATGACACTCAATACACTGACAGCGCTCATGACCAGAATGAAGCCCGCCGCCGCCGCCGAACTCAACCCACCGAAATCCTGGAGGAACTTCTTGCCGAGCACGGTCTGGATCACGAAATACACCGGGAACAGAATGAACCCGCTGGCCAGCAGGGGCCAGCAACGCCGCTGGCGGAGCACCTCGCCCAGGGGCGCCAGCGACAGCGGACATGCGGCGCGCGAATCGGGTCCGAGTCGCCGCAAGACAAGACCGGCGATAGCCAGCGCGACAAACAGCAGTGCGGCGACGGCCAGCAAGGAATGCCGCCAGCCGAACGCCGCTGTTGCCCTCTCGAATGGCAGCGTCGCCGTCATCCCGCCGCAGTAGCCAATGGCCAGCGTCACCCCCAGCCAGACGGTGAAATGCCGATGCCCGAACAGTTTGTCCAACTCCTTGACGACGCTCAGATACATGAAGCTGGCGCCGAATCCGGTGAGCGCGCGCGCCGCGAACAATGTTCCGACCGAACCGGCCAGAGGAAACAACGCCGCCCCCGCCAGCATGGCCAGACCGCCGCCGAGGAGTGTGCGAGTGCCGCCGTAGCGGTCCGTCAGCAAGCCCACCACGATCTGCATCCCGCCGTAGATCCAGGTGAACATGGACCCCAGCGCCACAACGGCGGCGGCGCTTAGGTGGAGGTCGCTCTGTAATTCGTTAAAAATTGTCCCCGGCACAGCCACGCGTTGGAAATACGAGAAGAAGTACACCGACACCAAGGCCGCAAAGGCGGTCACGGCCAGGCGCGGCGAAGATTGGCGCGGTGAAGCAAGTCCCGACCTTGAGCTGGAATTCACGGTAGACCCGAATCAAATTGCTTTGTTCATCTTGGGTAAAGGGCCTGCATCCGGCGAGTGCATTGTCATTCTCTTGTCGCTCCGCTTGGATATTCTCTCGCGATACGAAAGAAGTTTTCGAGGAGTTTCCGGCCATCCGGGGAGGATTCGGGTGACTGCTCGGGATGGAATTGCGTGCCATAGATCGGCTTCGCGCGGTGCTTGAACACCTGCACCCGGCAACGTGCGGAACTGGCTAGCAGGACCAGGTCGCGACCCAGGCGTTTCACCTCGTCCATGTGATATTCCTGCATCCGCAGCGTCTTGCCCAGGCCGTTGAAGATGGGGTCGCTGCGCACAACGGTGATGGGATAGACGCCCCATTCCTTGTACAGGCCCGCGTGGTAGCCGGGATTGTGGTCGGCTTCCCGGGACTTCACTTTGCCCATGTGCCCCAGCGTGCTGCCGAACGAATGCGCCACGATCTGATGCCCGCCACAGAAACCGATCTGCGCCCCCTGCCACTCGCGGATCACACGCTGGTAATTCCGGCGCCGTAAGACATCATAGTCTTTGTACTCGGCGCCGCCGCCGCTGTGGCACACCGCCCACGGACGCAGGTCCGCCAGAAGCGACAGGCGGGCCTGGGTGTAGTGCAGCACCAGGCAGACGTCGCCGCTCAGATCCTCCAGCGTGACCTTGTGATTTTGAAACCCGCCGCCGCGCCGGGCGGTCTCGCCCTTGTCCGTAATGACGTAGACGATCATGGCGTTTCACCCTTTCTGTCGCCACGTCCGCGGATGACACGCGCAGGGACGCCGACGGCAACCGAATAGGCCGGGATGGGTTTCACGACCACCGAGCCGGAACCGATCACCGAGCCGTCGCCGATGTCCCCCGAGTAGAGGACGCAGACACACATCCCGAGATAGCAGTCCCGGCCGATAGTGACTTTGCGCGTGTGCCCGCCCTGCTGAATGATCGGAAGCGCCGGATCGTCGAATTTGTGGGAGTACGGGGTGATGGTGATATTCTGGGCAAACAGCGTATCGTCGCCAATCTCCAACCCCTTGTGCCCGTGCAAACAACAACCCGTGCCAAGATAGACACGCTTGCCCACCTCGATATAGCCGTCGGCTGCTTCTGTGTCCAGGTACACGCCGCGCTTCAATCGCACACCGTCCTGGAGGGTAATACCGCGTTCGGAGCGGGCCATCAACTTGCAGCCGTCATCGATGACTACGTTGTCGCCAAGCGTGACATATTGCGGATTAAAAATCTTAACGCCGCAGCCGATCCGCACGTTCGCCCCCATCTGGCGCAGCAGGCCGCGCCAATACTTCTGGCGCAAGTCGGCAGCCCACGGCGTATCCATGTGCATGAATACGGCCTGATGATAGGCCTCCAGTTCAGATGCCGGCAGGGCACGAAAGGCATCCGTGAAGAATGTCGTCATACTCTGTTTCCTTTTGGGTTGCGGGCTGCACTCGTCTTAGCCCCTTCCAAGTTCACGGTAATATTTTAACCCTTCGATCAGCGTCTTCATGTTTTTGCCGTCAAGGATGATTTCCTCGGCGCCAGTGGTTGCGCCGCGTTGCGTATTGCTCTCATAACCCTGGTCTTTCATGCTCAAAGGATTGTCGGGAATCCACTGGTCAATGAAGCATGTCCCGATCTTGAGCTGGAATTCACGGTAGACCCGGACGGGATCTTTTTCGTAGCTGCCCGGCGGATTGCCGGAAAGCGTCTCCAAGTGCGACCATTGCATGTCGTTCAGAACCCACGAGGGAATGCCCTGCGTCGGGCGCATGGCTATGGTGTCGAGCGCCAGCCGGGCGTTGGCCTGCCACTTGTCTTCAAATTCACTGAATCCAATCGTTCGAGCGCGGGCATAGTCGAAAGCGCCCGTCGTCTGTTCGACCCACGGATCGATGCCTTGCTTAAAAACCGAGTTGGTTATATGCACATGGCCATCCACGACGATGGCTTTCTGGTGCAAATCCATAACTGACGTTGTCACGCCCACGCGGATGGGCTTGGCGCGCTTGTTCGTGGCGGTTGCGTTCTTTGCCTTCGTTTCGTTGCGCATGGGTTTGTGCCTTCCTCTCTCGATTTTGTTGTCACAATCCGTTTGCCGGAACATTAACGGGATCGGAGCGAGAGGACCTGTCTTTCAGCCGTTCCGCCACCGGCAGCGCGGCGGCAAACACCAGCCAACCAATCGCCAGCGCGCCATAAGGGCCGACGTGCGGTTGGGTCAGGTGCATGGCCGTCATCATCGGCACCATGATCAGGATGAGCACGGGGAATTGACGCGTCAACGTCCACAGCGAGTGCCGGGCTTCGTAGGCCGCCATCACGGAGACCATCGGGAAGACGGTCATAAATCCCTGCAGCCACTGCTTGGAGAGGATCAGGCTAACGACCACCGCCATGATGATGGGCAACTTCACATAGACCGGCAGCGAACTGCGGTACATCGGTTCATCGCGATGCGGCTGCAATCGCAGCACCGTCGCCCCCAGGGCGAGTACCGCCACACATGTCGTCCAGAATATCCACTCCTGACGGGGCAGCACGCGCGTGATCGCGCTGCCCAGTAGGCCGTACAGGCACGCGGCGACGACGATGGCCAGGACGATGGGGCGCTTTCCGTGGAGATGCAGCCAGCGCACCCCGTGGATAAAGAGCAGCAGCAGCGCCAGCCCGAGCACGTTCGTTGCGTCCACCGGCCGCCCCAGAGCCAGGTATGCCACCGAAAACGGGAACGGAAACATCACCAGCAGCGCCTTGGACCGCGGCTGCCGGACATAGGCGACCAAGGTCGCCTGCACGGAAACCACCAGCAGAAGCGCGATGTCCCAGCCATTCAGGTGCATTGTGGGCTCATTCCCCTAAACTAGCAGCTTGTCGGCACAACGTTTGTGATGTCACAGCGCTAAGTCCGACAAGCTGCTAGGAATCATGCGTTTCACGTTTCCCGGTATCCTTGTTTCGCCCACACTTTGCGCGCATTCCTCAAGCCTCCTGCCGTCGGCTTGGGACAGCCGAGAATACTGGGCGGCGGCTGGCCGGGGGCGGCGCGCGAGGGAAGCGGGGACCAGTGGTCGTTTTCGAACTCGCGCCGGCTGGCTTCCTTGCTGAAGTCCGGCACGGCGAAGGGCGCGCCGTCCTCCAGCGCGCTTTTCCAGGCCAGAATGCCGACACTGCTCATAGCCACGCCGCGATAGACATTCAGGTAGGGCTGTCTGCCGGAACGGATGGCATTGGCGAACTCGAAATTTGTCCAGAAATCGCCGCCGCCATGGCCGGCCCGGTTCGCCAGATCGGCATGCTCCGGCCAATCGGGCACATAGGTGCGTTCGGCCGGCTGACCCGACTGACGCAACCAGGGATCGTGCCAGACGCGCACCTGGCCGGGCCCGAAGTAGCCCGGCCCGCGCGTGGTCTCCATGGCGCCTTTGACGCCATGCACGCGGGTCCAGTTGCTGTGCCCGGGCAGAAGCAGACCGAAGAGGCGGAAGACGGCGCCGTTGTCCATGCGGCAGAGAATGACCGAGCCCGGATCGCCCACGCGCACGGTTTCGGCGTCCATTTCCCGGCAGGCGATGGAAAGCCCGTTGACCTTCACCGGCATACAGTCCGTGATGTGCATCAGCGGAGCCAGCGCGTGGGTGCAGTAGTAGGTGGACGGAATCCAATTGCGCCAATGCTTCAGCCCGGGCGAGATCGCCAGGCGCTCGTTCGGCGCCATCGGGTGGTTATACTCGCCCTCGGCATAAGTGACCTCGCCAAGTTCCCCGGTGCGGTAGAGGCGGCGCATTTCCAGATGGAACTGGGTGTAGGGGTAATTCTCGGCCAGCATGTAGATCTTGCCGCTCTTTTCGACGGCCCGACAGAGGGCCACGCCTTCGGCGAGCGTCGCGTTGCAGGAAGTCTCGCTCATGACGTGCTTGCCGGCGGCCAGCGCCTTGATGGCGAACGGCGCATGCTCGTGGAAGTAGTTGGCCAGCACCACGGCATCCATGTCGTGTTCCAGAAACTTGTCGTAGTCCGTATAGGTGGCCACGCCAAACTTCTTGCCCGCCTCGCGCAGCTTCTCTTTCCAGGTGTCGCACAGCGCCACCAGTTTCATGCCCACCAGATCCGTCGCGCCGGAGGCGAAACCGCTGCCCCGCCCCACCCCAATCACGCCCACGCGAATCGGGCGTTTGTTGTTAACTGTCTTCATGACTATCCTTTTTTGATGGTTGTTATCTACTCAGGTATTCAGCCACGATCCACCGACCAGCGTTCCGCGTTTTCCAGCAATTCCTTTGCCTCATCTTCCGATTTCGCAGTAGTTTGAATATACAAACCGCGTGCCGAAAGGGTTTCCAGCGCCGTTCGGACGTCCCCGATCGGCAAGGATATCCAAAGGTTCCGTCCTGCTTTCTGGACTTTTTTCAACACATCCATATACGCCAGGGCGTTCGGCTTGCCCGCTCCCGGAAGAATCTGGTACGCCTGCACGCGCGGCAATTCCAGCAATGCATCGACATGCACAAAATTATTCACGCCATCGACATGGTAAACGCAATGGGTCAGAAAGCGGGATTGCTTTTCAATCACCGGCAGAAACAGCTCCCGATACATCTGCGGCCCAATGTTGTAGGCGAAATCGTTCTGCGCCGCGTAGAATTTACCCGGCGACCAGAGATCAAACCAGCAGGTGGAGCCTTCGTCCGCCTCATGGATGATCTCATAAAGGTTGTCGTAATGTTTGCACCACATATCCATTAAGAAATCATCCGCAGCGCGCACCTGGTCGGGGCGTTCCA
Source organism: uncultured bacterium (assembly GCA_903925685.1). Taxonomy (GTDB): domain Bacteria; phylum Verrucomicrobiota; class Kiritimatiellia; order CAIKKV01; family CAIYGI01; genus CAIYGI01. The sequence goes on along the minus strand of CAIYGI010000078.1, from coordinate 16,915 downwards.
CGCAATCGAACAGTAATCGTTCCGTGCTGCGCAAAGCCGCCAGGGTGTCGCCACTGCCGCCAAACGCGCCGATGGACACCAAGCACTTGCCCCGCGCCTCTTTAACGCCGCGACGCAATAAATCGAGCATGAACCGGTAATTCCGGTCCGCCTTGTTGATCGAAAGGCTTTGGAACTCGATGTCTTCTCCCAATAGAATGGGATCATGCCAACCGGTGTCCCAATCCAGCGAGGTCGGACACCCCAAAAAAGTTGCTATGCATTTATGACCAGGATAACCGCCGTTCCAGACCGGCAAAGCCTCCCCTCCATAGAACATGCGGGACTTGTTGTATTCCTGCCGGGCGCTGATCCAGTCGAGATCATACCACTGCTGCTCGATGGACTTCTCCGGTGGCGGCTCCGGAAGATCCGGCGGATTCTTCTTCGGCGCCGTCACGGCCAACGCACACCGTCCGAAATACTCATGCGCCCACCACTGTTTATACCTGATTTTTGTCTCTTCCCAGTCCGGTTTGTATTCGAGTTTCATCGCCTATTTCCCCGTGTATCCGTTCTTCTTCCAGATCTTGCGTGCATAATACAGACACCCCCCCGACATTCCCGGTGCGCACCATTGCGGTTACTTTCCTTTGTATCCTTGTTTTCGCCAAACGGCGCGCGAAAACGCCAGTGCCTTTTTCGATGGTTTGATCTCTCCCAGAATGCTGCTCGACACATGACCTGGCCGTGACGGATCCGGCGAGAATACGTCGTTCTCGTACTTCTTCCGGACGGCTTCCTTCCGAAAGTCTGGAATCTCCATGGGAGCGCTGCCAGCGAGTGCCGAGCGCCATCCCTGGATGCCGCACATGGACATCGCCAGTCCGCGATAGACGTCCAAGTACGGCTGCCGTCCGCTCCGGATTGCCTCTGCAAAATGGAAGTTCGTGAAGAAATCGCCGCCGCTGTGGCCGGTCTTCATTGCCAGACCGTGATGCGTCGGGAAGTCGGGCATGTAAATCTGCTCGACTGGTTCACCAGGGTTTTTCTCCCACGGTTCGCGCCACACGCGCAGGAACGACTTGTCGCCAGTTCGGCAATTCTCCATCAGTCCGCAGTTGCCATGGATGCGAACGAAGTTTCCATGACCACGCAAGCTCCCCTGCAGCGCCTTCACAATGGCACCGTTGTCCATCTTGAGCATCAGGGCACCGGCGATATCCGTCCGCCGGACGGTTTCGGTCTGTTCGGGATCGTCGAAATCGTGCGGAACCACGAAGGCGCTAACCGAGACGGGGATGGTGTCGGTGATGAACATCACCGGCGCGATGGCGTGCGTGCAGTAGTACACGCCCCAGGGAAGCCAATTGCGCCAGTGGTTGTAGCCGCAACTGCGTGCCATGGTCACGTCGGCCGGATCCGGATGCACGTATTCGCCTTCCCCGTAGACAAACTTGCCGACCCGTCCTGCAAGGTATAGTCTGCGCATCTCCTGATTGTAGGCAGAATAGGGGTAGTTCTCCGCAAACATATAGATCCGTTTTGACCGTTCAACTGCGCGGGCCAAGGCCACGCCTTCGGCCATCGTGTGGCATGCGGCACACTCGCTCATCACATGAAACCCCGCATCCAAAGCCTTGACCGCAAAGGGAGCATGCTGGTGGCAGTAGTTGGCCAGCACCACGGCATCCATGTCGTGTTCCAGAAACTTGTCGTAGTCCGTATAGGTGGCCACGCCAAACTTCTTGCCCGCCTCGCGTAGCTTATCTTTCCAGGTGTCGCACAGCGCCACCAGTTTCATGCCCACAAGATCCGTCGCGCCGGAGGCGAAACCGCTGCCCCGTCCCACCCCAATCACGCCCACGCGAATCGGGCGTTTGTTATTAACTGTCTTCATGACGATCCTTTCTTGATCACCGTGTATCCGTTTTTCTTCCAGACTTTGCGTGCATAATCCAGAGCAAATGCAGAATGCTTTTTCTGTCCTTCAACGCTTGGCCAGGGCTGGTCCGGCCTGCGCCGTGCCGGATCCGGCGACCAATCGTCTTTCTCGTATTGCTTGCGCACGGCTTCCGTGTGGAAATCGGGAATCTCCATTGTCGCCCCATCCGCCAGCGCGGAACGATATCCGAGGAAATTCCCCCTCGGGATTGCCGCAAACCTTGTGGAGCAATGTCATGAACTTGCAGAGGTTCTTGAATGTGACCATCGGCTGGAGCCCGTGATCGCCGTTCGGGAAATAGCCGCCCTGCTTCAACAACGGGGGGACTTTCGACATGATCTCCGGCTCGATCAAGTGTTCGTTGCCTTCATTCACCACCTCTTTCTCCAAATTGCCGAAGAAGATGAATTTCGGATGATTTTGACGAAGCTTCATGAGATCGTTCTTCCCCTTGGATTCAAAGGGATAGAGCGCATTGAAGCCGCATTCCGCCAGCAATGGCACCAACTCCATGGCGCAGCCGTCTGAGTCCACGACCCTGACAGCAACCCCTGCCGAGGCTGCCACCTCCGCGACGGAACGATAAAACGGCGCGCAGAACTGCCGGAAATGTTTAGGGCTGATCAGCAGACCGACATTATATCCGATATCCTCCCACATATCGACGGCTTCCGGCTTCAGCCGTTCGATCAGAGGCGCGACGTGGTTTTCAAAGTGAGCCTGGTAAAACGCGAGGATGTCCTGAATTAATTCGGGGTCGTCATACAGCATCACACTCGCCGCTTCAACCCCAAACAAATCGCGGACAGTGCCATAAGTGCTGCCGGCGTGAATACGCAAAGGTTTGTTGCGATTATCGAATCTGCGGCAATTCATCTCCAGGTCTTCTTTCGACATGAACTGACGCGGCGTCATGCGGGTCTTATATAATTCCCAGGAGGCTCGGTCGCGCACCGGATAGCGAACGAACTGGGGCATGCTGTACGTGTTGGCGTTATCGATGACCTGCCGGGTTATTTCGCCGCTTTCCGATTCGATGACCTCGAACTCGCCCTCGCGCCGGGTGGTTGTGCGGAACCCCTCTGCGCCCCAGGCCATCTTGAAATCGAGGTCGATTTGGCCGGTCGTTCCCCAATAGCGGTGCCAACTTTCCAGATCGCGCATCTTCCAATTATCCACACATCCGCCGATCTGTTTCGGCATCCCGGTGGCGATTAACCGGTCATGCGTGTGTTTGAGCGCCCCCCCCGACATGCCCGGCGCGCCACCGAATCCAAAAATCGGCACATAGTCGGGTGTTTCGAAACGCGCCACGGCCAAAAAACGTTCTCGATCGTTCATAACGGACTCCTTCTTGTCTCCCTCGTTGATCCCTACATGAGATCCACCAAAACGCCTGCTCCCTTTTTCACGGCTAATTGATACAATTGATGCGCTATACAGATATCATGCGCGCCAAGGCCGACCGGGATCATAAGAATGCGCTCCTGGTCGCTTGTACGGCCCTTCTTTCCCCCGGCCACAATTTCACCCAGTTCAGCATATATGCGGTCCTTTGTTATCTTCCCTGTTTCAACGAGATGCTTGATTTCGCCGCGATGGGTGGCCTGCTCCAGACTGTCAACCACAATTTTGTCGGCCGACAGCAAGAAGTCGTCTTCAACCTGCTGAAACGAGCCCATTGCCAGGACAAGCGCGCCGGGTTTGATCCACTCGTTTTTGACAATCGGCTGTTTGGCCGTCGTCACAAGCACGATAATATCGGCGTCCGATACCGCTTCCTCGACCGTCTCCGCCCCGGAAACATCCAGTCCTGTTTCAATCCGCATGGTCTCGCAGAATTCTCGCCGGCGCTCTGACGAAACTTCAGCCACTTTGACCATTATCTGTTTAAAATGAAAGCTCATGGCCTTGAGACACGTATGTCCTTGCATCCCGCCGCCGACAATTGCAAGCCGGGCCGTCTTCGAGGAGGCCAGATGTTTGGCGCATATCATTGCGGAAGCCCCTGTCCGCAAATTGGTGATATGCGACCCATCCATGACAGCCAGGACGCATCCCGTTTGCGGATCGCTCAGCAGAATCGCCCCCATGATGAAGGGCAGATTATGGCGGGCGTTGTCGGCATATCCGCCAATCCATTTTATTCCGGCGGCTTCGATCGGGACCACAAAAGCCGGCATGGCATTAGACCATGAATCATATCCGCTCCGCGACATATCGAGATTGATTTTGGCCGGCATGACAATATTGCCGCGTCCCCATTCCCTGAAGACATACTCCACGCGCTCAATGGCCGCCTCATAGGTGAGCAGTCCTTCAACGTCTTTTTTAGACAAAACCAGCGTTTTTCGAGTGAACATTAATTGCTCGCTTTGTGTTGTTTTGAATCCGGCCATCCCGGTAGGATTCGGGTAACTGTGTCCTTGAACGTCATTCTGCCGCATTCCCTACAAACCCACGGTTGTCAGTTTCCCAATGCGGGCCAGGTACTCCACGGACGGCAGATCCCGGCGCGCGATCTCTTCGTCCGTCAGGTCAAGCCGCCGCGCCAACTGCGGTCGCGCGCGGACCCACCCCTCGGCATAGCTGGTCCCCGACATCCAGCCCATGAACCCCGCCCCGATGTTGATGCGCTTGTTGGCGAACTCGGGCGTGTGGTCCTGGGTGGTGAAGAGCATCTCCGCCTTGATACGATATGACGGCGGTCACCCGATCGCCGTCCTGCACATGATGGGCGAGCGTGCCGCACATGTGGGTGATGTCATGAGGGTGTGCCACCACCGCCAGGATGGTCAACTGCTTGCTCGTTTTAGGCATTGTCTCCTCGCTCCGCGGACGCACGACACGGCGGTGCTCCCGTCTACGGCATTAGAACGGCCGCCTCTGTCTTAATGACTCGCTCGATCGCACGGCGGCAGGAATCCGTCAGCGCATAGCCCAGGCAGTTTTTCTCGGTCCGGAAGATTCCCATTTTCACCAGCAGTTGCTTTTCGCCGGCCAGCCAGCAACGTATCTTCTTGCCCCCATAAACCGCATACATCATGCGGTTCATTCGCTCCTGGAACTTCTGCGCCGCCTGCAGATCCCCTTCGGCCACAGCCTTCACGATCATGTTGGCGAGGTATCCGTTGAACACCCCGCCGCCCAGCAGCAGCCCGTCATAGCCGGCCTTCAAATAGTCCACGCAGTGAAACTCATCTCCATCGAGCAACTTGATGTCCGGCCGCTTCAGCTTGGCGGCCAGCGCGATCTTCATCCGCTCGGGCATGGTCGAACTGTCCTTAATCATGACCACTTTCTTCTCGGCATAGATATCTTTCAGAATGGAATCCGGGACCAGCACCGAGCTATACTTCCCTCGATCGTAAATGCCGACCGGCAACGGACAGCCCCGAATGGCCTCCCGGTACAGCCTCAGAATGTTCATTGGGGTGGCATTATTCAGAAAAAAAGGCGGGGCAATAACCGCAATATCCGCGCCGTCCTCTTTAACCGCCTGCATATTGTCGATAATTCGCGCCGCGGAGTTGTCGGTGACCTGCACGGCGACCGGAAGCCGGCCCCGGCTGAACCGCACCACGCTTTGAACCATCATCCGGCGGCGTTCGTCCGTCAGCCACGGCCCTTCGCCGTTCGTCCCGCAGAGAAACAACCCCTTCACCCCCAACCGAACGTGATGCTCGACCATCCGCTCGACCGAGTCGACGTCGATCTCCATCTTGGCCGTGAATGGAGTCGGCGCCGCCGACCACACTCCACCGGGGATATCCTTCGCTGTCAGCCTTTCTCGCATGTACTTGGTGATCCGCGCCTTATTCATAATGTGATTACTTCACTCCCTTTTTTGCCTGTTCAAGCAGTTTCCAGCAGTACAACTACATGCGGGGTAAATGGAATGGCCCCTTCCATATATTGCCCTTAGCGGGCGAACCGGAGCCGGACTTCCTTGCGCCAATCCACTGTTTCATGCTTCGCCAACGGTTTCCCCGACGGATGGACGAGCGATTCGACGCGCAGGGGACATCGGACTAACGCCGCCAAAAGGCTCACGTCTCCCCAGCGCAACATGCCCGGCACGACGATGCTGTAGCGCTGCATCGGCGGCGCCCCTTTCACGACGTAGGTTGACAACAGGTCGTGAACGGTCACTCCGCCAAACCGCTTGTCGAGTGCGGCGGCGGCCATGGCCGCGAGGGCGGTCTCGCCGTTCCCGAACACGGCCCCACGCGCCCGCGCGGGCGCATCCTCATCCCTGAGCCCGGGGATTCCGGTGTCGCCAAAACCCAGCAGTTCCACGCGTTTCGGTCCGACAACCGTAAGCAATGCGGCGCGGACCGCCGACAGATCCTTGACCCAGTCGCCCAGCATGGTTCTGCCCAACCAAAGGGCGGCCCGGGCGGCGAAAAGGCACATTTGATCGTCCGCATGCGACCAGCGCGCTTCGCCGATGTCCCGCAGATCCACCAGGCAGAGCGCCTTGCCATCCGCGAGAACTTTTTGGGCCGCCGCCTGCCGCAGGCACGCGTCTTTTCCGTCCGGATGCGCCGCGATGACCACTGACGAATAGGCCTTGGAGGGGAACAGCAGGACGCAAGGAACGAGCACTCCCGGCTCCGATTCGACGGTGAACTTCGCGTATCGCCGGCCGTCGTCTTCGCCGGCCACCAGTTCGCTGCAGCGGATGTAATCGGGCCCACCGGGCAACCGAATCATCTGTCGCAGCTCCTGAATTTTCCTTTTCCGGTCCAGCTTGGGCTGGGCCAGGCATTCCTTCTTAAGCGCTTGCGTCCGCAACGACACGTATGCGATCAGCGATTTCACCGCTTTGGGCCGGGTCTTGCCAGGGAAACACATCAAATCCTTTTCGGGCAATGCGGGATCTTGCGCGATGGCGCAAGGCAAACCGTTTCCCCGGCCCTGGAGCCAGAGCTTGAACCAGCCCAGCATGTGACGCCGCATCTCGGGAAAGTATCCGTGCGGCAGGTCGAGGATTTGATAAGCAATCTTCTCTTCCGCGCCGTACAGGGCGTAGATCTTCCGGGCGCCGCCGTAGGCGCGCAGCATTTCCTTGGGGAAGAACGCGGGAATTTCTTCCCGTTGCCCCGTGAGGATCAGCAGTGGGTTCGGCGCGATCAGGCCGAGAACCCCCCAACTTTCCGCGATTTTCAGGCCGTCGGGCAGCGTCTCGCACCAGCAGTTCATGTTGGCAACATATGCTTCGAACGTGCCCACGGAAACGACCGGAACGGCGGCCTTGACCCGGGGATCCAGCGCGGCTATCCACATCGTCTGATTGCCGCCGCCGCTGGCGCCGGTCACGCCGATGCGCGCGCCATCCACATAATCGAGGGACTGCAGCAAGTCAATCCCGCGCATATTATCGTAGACCTGGGCGCCAAGCAGCGTTTCTCCGATCGAGAACAGCGGGACGCCCGGGTGTCCGTGAGAATCGAACGCGCCTGGGACCGTGCCCCGTTCCCCCGCGCCGATCGCATCTACGCTCAAGACGACAAACCCCTCCTGCGCCAGTAAATGCCCGCGGGCGGCGACGTTGACGGCGATTTTGCCCTGCGAGAAGTGGCCGTGAACATTCAACACCGCCGGGAACGGTCCCGGGCCGTCCGGAATAAACAGATTAGCCGTCACGCGCAAATCCGCCCGACTCTGATAGGTAAGTTTGACGATCCGGTAGCCGTCCATCGCGATCGTTCCATGCTCCCGGATGTCCAATGCGGACGATTCCAGGGCCACGCCGGCGGCGGCCAGAAGCCGCCGCCGCAGGGTTTCGCGCTGTTGGTTCCAATCCGCCAATCGGGTGGGCGGCTGATGCCACTGATGCCACAGGCGAGCCTCCTGGCGCAACGTTTCCTTGAGCAGGTCTCCGCCGGGTTCTGTCCATACGTTCGTGTTCATAACATCGCTCTACCGTGTGTTCTGGATTAATTCGAGAGTTAGTGGCCAGTAGGTCAGTCCGTTAACGTCGCGATAGTCGGCATGCCGGACCCAGGTGAAAGTCTCGGCCGCGCCACAGCCGCAGGCCTGTCCCCAATTCACCGAGATTTCCCTGTGCCCGGAGTCCGGCAAATGGGCCTTGGGCATCTGGCACCGATGCAAGCTGACGAGTTCCATCTTCCGGTCCAGGTAGCGCGTGCAGTCCACAAACGTATCCCACCGGCAATTAAATTCGCCCAGGCGGGTATGCGTCTCGCGCCAGTGCAGCAGAGCCCCCCGGTACCCCGCCTCGACGGCCTGCCAGTAGCTTTTCGTGGTCAGCAAGCTGGTGGCGAAATGCTCGATGTTCATCTGGCTCACCCCGTGCGTCAATACGCACTCGGGCTCCTTTTCCAGGATGAGATTCGCCAGTCGCGTCACGCTCGCCGGATCCTCGGCGGCGGTGAGGATGGTTGGCACGTTTTCCGGCACCCCCGCGGGCAGGGCGCACCCGTAGCGGAGTTCGGGCGCTTCATTCCCCACTCCGCCATAGTAATGACGCTGCGGGTGATCAAGATGGATCGGGGTTGTGCCAAGCGCCCGGGCCGCGTCATCGCACTCGCGTTTACGGCGGGCCATCATGGGCGCCGTCGTTTCGCGGGTGGTCCGAACGGATCCATCGCCGAGCAATTCGCTGACGCTCCCGGACATGTTGTTCGTGGCCATGACGTACACGACCGTGTAATCCGCGTCCCGGTACTTGGCGAGCGTCCCGCCCGTTTCGAGTTCGATGTCGTCGGCGTGTGCGCCAACGACCATGATGCTTCGGTTCATAGCTCTCTATTACTCCAATCCGAATTACTCCAAGTGGAAATCCGTATTCTACCGTGAGTCTCCCGGATAAAGCAAGCCACGATCAGCGCGGCGGCGCTGAGGGCCAGGCACAAAAGGAAGATGCACTCGTACGCCTCCTTCGGGTAGATGACGGCCGCGGCGGTCCGGATCGTCCGGTCCTGGAAGCGGTCCATGATGAGGCCGGCCGCATTGCTGACGAGCGCGACCGCGAGGTACGTGGAGCCGTTGAGCAGGCCGACGGACGTTGCCACCGCCTCGGGCGGGTTCAACTCCTTCATCAGCGCGGAGGCCGCCGCCGACCCCATGGATGAACAAGCCAGCAGGATGTAGCAGGGCAGGAACCAGCCCCCGCCCACGCCAAGGCGCAGGAACAGCAGCATCAGCGCGACCGACCCGAACACGCAGCCGATGGCCGCGATGACCAGCGGCTTGCGGCGGTTGCCGATGAGTCGCGAGATGACGCCGCCGGTCAGTGCCAGCGACATCGTCGTGAACATCATGGCGAATGTGAAGGAAGCGGCCGCCGAGGAACTGAGCCCGGCGTAGTCACAGAGGAACTTTTTCCCGATGGTCGCCTGCACCAGGAAGTACACCGCGAAGTTGCCGATTCCCAGGAACAGGTTTGGCCAGGAGTTGCGGTTGCGCAGGACCGTGGCGATGGCCCGCAGGGCGTCGCCGCGAGGATGCGGCGCGAATTGCCCGGTGCGGTGGAACAGCGCCCAGGCGCTCAGCAGGGCCATCGCGCAGGCGATGCCGGCGGACAGGAGTCCGGCGCGCCAGCCGATGGCGCTGACCAGCCGCTCGAACGGGAAGGTGCCGACCAGGCCGCCGGCATAGCCGAGAAACATCATCGCGCCGAGCAGAACCACGAAGTGATCCGCGCCAAACAGCGCGTCGATGGCTTTCACGACCGCGATGTAGATCAGGCTGGCCCCCAGGCCGACCAGCACGCGCGCGGCATACAGCCAAGGGAGGGACGGGGCGAGCGGGAAGGCAATCGCCCCCACGCTGAGCAACAGGCCGCCAAGCAGCACGACCCGGGCCGCCCCCCACCGGTCCGACAGGACGCCGGCCACCGGCTGCATCACGCCATACAGGTAGAGGTAGATGGCAGCCAGCCCCGTGATCGCACTGGCCGAAGCGGCAAAGGCGTGCTGCAATTCGTCGAAGATCATGCCCGGCACCGCCACGCGCTGGAAGAACGAGAAGAAGTAGAGGGCGATCATGCTGATCAGGATCAGCAACTCCATCTTCTTCCGCCGTATGAATCCAGTCATCGATGCGATCATGCGAACCTTGTGCGTTTTCGGGCCTGCGGGAGCGAAGCCGGCAGTGTCCTGGATTAAGCAGCCCATGCTGAACGTCCCGATCCGGTCGTTTTGTAGCACAGGAGCGGGTGGCGGGGGAAGGAAAGACGCGTGGCAGTATGGGCGGCATCCTTCAACCAGAAGACCGGCGCGTCGCGGCACCAGGTCTTGTCGGGCGTCAGCTCCCGATCTGCCGCACGGTAATGAATTTCCCTGTCTCCGACGATTCCCTGGCCGCGAGACAGGCGTAGACGCTCTGGATGCCCACGCGAATTGGCGTCAGCGACTTCGCCCGGCCGCGTACGATGTCCAGTTCTGCCCGGTGACATACAAATTGAGTTTCGACGGTAAGCCGTGGAAACACATTTCGATGGACAGCCAGTCCACTTGCTCGCCTGCTTTGGCAGGCAGGCCCGAGAAGTACTTGTCGATCGACCGCGAGTACAGATATGACCCGTATATCATCTCAAAATCGCCGATGTACCAGCCCCAAATTCCAACCCTTCGGCCAGCCTTGGCGATCTGCTGCGCTCGATCCGCGTCATACCAACGCTGGATCGCGATACCAACGGCCTTGGGGGCATGCTTCTCGTCCCCAATGCCGTTGTACAACTCCGGATTGCACCAGGTATCGCAGGTATCGCTCCAGCCGCGGCTTGTCCCAGTTCTCGTAGTTCACCAATGATCCCGGCCCCAGAACCCGGCCGGTCGGACACAGTGTCGCCTCACGCCCGCGCAGAAACGGCTGGCGCAACGCCTCCAGGGGTTCACAGACCACCGTCCAACTGCCGGCCGTCGTGATATTGCATGCGACTTTGCTCAACAACTGCGCCGCGCCGGCGTCCGCACCTGCCGCCGTCTTGCCGACTACCAGCATTAGCGGTCGCCCATTCCAAAGGCGAACAGTCAGCACATGCGCCTCGTCCCGCGCGTCCTTCAACCCCGACAGGTCCAGCCCCATCCGGGTCGCCAGTGGACAGGCCGCTTCCGTCTCGAACGCCAGCACGGCGCTCTGGCCCGCAAACTCGGGCTTGGTTCCAGCCTTCGGGCACTGCGCCTCCACGCCACGGTCGGCGAAAAACACGCGCCACGTCTGCACGGCGCGAGCAGTGCCCGGTGCGTCAACCGACGTATACAGAATCGGCGCCGCGCTGCCCGGCGCCGACAACGCCAGTGATCCCTGTGCCGCGCCGACACCCTGCCCGATCGACATCGCCAGTCCTGCCGCTATTGGAGAACCGGGCTTGGCTAAAGGTTTGCCGAATCCCCATGTTTGCTGCAATGCGGGTTCCAAAAGATCTGCGAAGTTGTCAGAATACACTTCATCGATTTACCGCCTTGGTGTTGCGAGCTACTGGTTCGTGGGTGGGGTGATAGGTGTTCAATGATGATTTCACACAAACTGCCAATGTCAATCCCGTCTACTCGCCGACAATTTCGTAAGCCCCTGGGCCGGTTCCGGCAAACGTGACGCGATCCGCCCGGATCTCGGAGGTGTTATTGACCGCCAGAGGGGCTGTGCAGAGGACGAGGGGCCGGGCCTGGAACGGCGCCGAAAACACCAGCGTCTCGCCAGGCGCCGCCAGGCCGGTCAGGCGTCGTTCATGGGCGCGATTCGAACGCGCATCGTACAGGAATAAGCCCAGAAGCGGAACCGGCCGTTCCACGGCTTCAACCCGAACGGTATGCAACCCATAGGGCAGCCCCCGGATGCCTTTCCGGTTCTCGATATAATGCTCCTGCGCCTGCGCGTCCACGAACGGCCGGTTCGCCGCTTCCTTGAAGCGTTCGACCCCATCGACAAACACCCGGATCGACCCGCCCTTCCGGGTATCCACAAACGCGACCGACACATCCGTCGCCATGCCGTCAATCTCAACCGCGGTGCCCGGAGACACTACCACTTGATTCGACCCATAGGGCGCACCCCACAGCGACTCGAACGGCACGGATTTCAGAGGCGGCGAATTTTGCCGCCACAAAGGCGACTCCACCCCAATCCAGCGGCGATTCGGACATACTTTGCAGTCAACGGCTATGATGGACATCCCCGGCGACTTCACCACCTCCACAATGTGCCGGTCCCCCAACGGCAGTCGTCCCCAGGCCAGGGTGGAATTGCGAATGGCCCGTTCACTAAAACCGGTGCCCCGACCGATGACATGAACACCGTCAACCCGTGTCGCGATTGGGGTAAAGTTAGTGGACCAGGCCCACTGGTTGAAGGCCGTATCCTCAATGATCATTTGCGTCCCGTCGTGCAGACGCGGATTCGAATTCGAAAAGGTCACGACATTACCCTTCCACTGCGGATTCGGCATCGAAAAGGTCGCGATATCGCCCTCCCACCCGTAGGTGTTGGGATGCACCCGTTCCGGGAGCTGGAGCTGGGCCTGACCCGGCTGGATCGGATCCCAGCATTGAAAGGCTTGCGAAATGGTTTTAAACCAGAGATCATGGACCCAGGCTTCGGGGTGGCCAACCGTCTCTAAGGGATTGCACCAACGTCTGGTCTCGTCATACGCTTCCCCAAAATCCAGGAACGGAATCTGATAGCGCAAGGCCAGCGCCTGCATGTCGCTCGGGCTGGACGTGGAGTCGCCCCACATGGAAAACAGAAATTCCGTTTCCGGATAATGCCGCTGAATCCAGCGGATCGCACCCTCGAAAATCGCCACTTCGTCCGGCGTGTCATAATGCTCATTGGCGCCGCTGCCAAAGATCACCAGGTCCGGACGGGGGCCCTCGCGACGCTCGAACAACCCGGGGTAAAGCTCGCGCCAGGAACGCCCCGCCGGATGCCCGTTGGCCGGGCCCGGCGGGAGCGTCAAGGCGCAATAGTCGGCCAGGGCCGAATGAGATTCGGCGATGCATGATCCGTCTATGGCCTCGACATTGAGAAGCAAATTCGAGACCGGCAGATTGAAGGATCGCATCAATTCCAAGCGCAGCCGCCCCGAATAATTCCAGTAATACTCCCACCCCCCGATATAACCGGCCAGATCCGGGCGATGGACCTTTTCAGGCAGAAATGCGCCTTGCGCCAGGGGCGTTTTAAAGGTCGGGGAGTCCGGGTTTTCGTCGTACAGATACGGGGGCGGATTAGCGCTGCCCCGGTCAATACTGGACCCCATGACCAGGATATGAATCGGCTCGCCTTTCCACAGTTTTTGGATCGTTCGCGGGATATATCGGTAATACGGAACCATGTCCCGCTGGGACGGAACCCGGCTGCGCGCCTGACCGCCGCGGACCAGGCAGGGTTCGGCCACCCAAACTTCATGATGGGTATCCGTGTTTTCGAATTCAACCCAAAGCCCGATCGTATTGATGTCGTCGGAATGGGATTTGTTATCTTCGTGAAACCGGCCCTTGATTTCGGCCGCCTCAATTTTCAACTCGACTCGACCGGTCTGTTCCGACGTGGCCGCATAAACCCCGGCCACCCCTAATTCGCCCCGGCCATGACGGTTGAATGTCCGGGCATCGGTCATGCCAAAATCCTTTGGTCTCCACTCGCCGTCTGCGCTGTCCACGCTCATCAAACGGATGCGGGCCTTGAGCGCATGCGCTGTCTTTTGATGCCCATAGGCCCATAAAGAGACCAACTCCCCATGGGCCAGGCCGACTTCCGCCAACGTAAAAAACTGGCCAAACTTTTTCCCCGGCGCGATGGACACCAAGTTGGGAGCGGCAAAATCGGGCCGGACCCCGGACTCCATGTGGGAGGCGCGCATGACCGTGATGTCACCCCAGTGGTCCATGTTCCAGAACGCCACCTGGTGCGACGAAAAAGACCGGGCAGCGCCCGTGCGATGGGGCTCGAACGCATGAAACTCGAAGTCCGGATTCTTCAGCAGATTCATCCCGCAGTTCGTGTCCGGCTGGATCGTGAAACGCGGGCTGGAGCCGGCCGAAGCCGGAGGGTTGGTTCCGTCCCCACGCGCCTCCGCCAGCCACCATCCCGTGGCCATCGTCATGACCGCCACCAGCATTGCCCGTTGCATCGTTTTCATACCTTCTCCTCATTTCACGATCAACTGCCCAAAATTCCAAAGATCGTGGAAACCCGCGCCGGTACCGTCTTTCTTCGGGGGCGCGGAGGCAAAGAGTTCCCGAGCCGTTCCCCGCATGCGCTGGCGGCCGAGGTTGAAATACCAGGGACTTTCCGCCGTCGGCTTGTGGCCTGCGAGTCCGATCAATGGGTTGATCGTCTCCGCATCGTCGCCCGCCACAGGGATCCGCACTTCCAGGCTCCAGTACCCATCGCCCACATACGCGACCGCTTGCGCGCCCGAATTCCAGAGCGTATTCATGGCGCCGCCTTTTCGATCCGCATCCGTGAACGCGCCGTTCGGGCCGATGGCGATCTGATAGTACGAATGCCGCTGGGTCTCGATAACCAACTCGATGTTGTCCCCGTCCCATACGACAGCATTGTCCTGCTCACGAGTTCTGATGTTCAGGCCCTTGATATCCGGCTCTTCACAGCGGATGCCGAAATAGACCGCCGCGTCATCGCACCAGGCGACTCGGAAAGTCGTCGTCAATCCGTTGGTCGGCGCCTGGCCGGTCTTCAGGTCGACCAGGGAATACTCGGGCAAATCCTTCCAAAAATCCTTGTCCAGTTTGCCGTCCAATTGGGTCGGAGGCTTACCGTGGGATTGCGCCGTGAATTTCAGATCCTTGTTCCGCCCCTTGGCCAGTTTGGCCATCTGCTTTGTCATCGGCGCGCAGTAGTCCGCCAGCAGGTCGATACGCCTGCCATAAACGCCATCTCCGGCGGCCTTGCGGGCCACGGCCAGCAGGTCGAGCGCCTTGCCGATCGGCGCCGCGTCATTGTTCATCTTCTGCCAGTTGACCTCGGAATAATCGATGAAGGCCTTCATCTCTTTCGCCGCCGGTCCATAAAACTTCTCGTAGTACTCGGTCAGCAGCGCCTCAATGTCCTGATTCGCGTCCCAGTAATAACGCGTCGTCACGTAAAAGTTCAGATGATTGAACCCTGGCGCGTGCAATTCGAAGCGTTTCTTTACGTCTTCATCAGCCGCATCGGTCAACTCGATGTAGTCGCCCTGCGAGAGACCCTTCAACGAACGCAGATCTTCGGCAATCTCGCGGGGGTAATAGGACGGCAGATGCGCATAACTATCCCGGTAATGACAGTAAATATAAAGATTCCCCGGCGCCACCTTGTCCAGCCAGCCCTTGCGGATCTCCAGCCAGTGGGCGCGCAATACAGGATCGTTGAAATAACAGCGGGGTTGGACAATTCCCACCATCACATTGGGACTGAACTTGGCAATATTTCCAGGCGGCAAGACAGCCGTGCCATACGCGCCGCTGATTATTTTCCGGTCTGGGTGCGTCTTGTACACCTCCCGGGCCACGCGCTCGGTAAAGCCCCAGAGATAATCCGACAAATCGCCCTCCGGACCTCGTTCCGGCCTGTTTTTGCCTTTACACAGCTCGCACTGACACATGTTGCCGCCCCAAGTCGCGTCATTCGGCCAGATGGAGAGATACTTCAGGTCGGGATAAACATCGAACACCGTGCGCGCATATTTCACCGTGTAATCGACCAACGCCTGAGACGAGAAACAGGCGTTCCAACTATTAATGTTCTTAAGATCCGGTTGATGGTTGGCGTAAAACTCCGGATGCGCCTGCATGACCTCTTTCCGACCGAGCACATTGCCCAACCCATGCGGATCCGGAATTCCCAGGGTGGCGTCCACGCCGCTGCGCAGTTTATACAGAATGGCGTCCCTGTTGCCGCGAAAACCGGCGCCCAGATTTCGATACAAAAAATCGGGCTTGACGGTCTTGTCCACGGAGGTCAGCGCGATGGTGGTGAGTTTGGGCAACACCTCGCCCAGGTCGCCGGGCATGTACCAGCGCACACCCAGGCCACGCAGGAACTCGTACACGGCATTCAACGTCCCGCGCTCGTCAAATTCCCACAGGCCGACGGCTGAATTGTAATTGAAGTCCCAGAAGGGAGGCGCGGGGTTCCCCCAGTGCTCGCCGGTGCGTTCGTCCCACTCCTTGAGCGCGCGGGGGCTGTCTGCATAATTTTTGGGAGTATATTGGATCAGCGTAAAGTCCTTGTCATGGCCCAGCAAGACCAGCCAATCCTTGCCCGAGACCATCCGGAACGCGCCATTATTGAGCCCTTCGTCGGCGATTTTCAACTGGTCGGTATACGCGCTGCGGCCTACGTAGATGTGCGCGGGCGCGTTCCGGCCCGGCGCGTTCGTGATCGCCAGCTTGGCGCCGCTGATCTTCTCGATGTATTCCTGCAGTTCCGCGGCGGCAAGTTTGACCGCCCGAGGTGGCTTGTCGGCAATGACAATATCGGCGCCTGGCTTCCCATCCTGGACCAGAACCGATTCCGCGGACGCAGGATTGGCGGCCAGCCACCCGCACACGCTTAAAACCAACCATGCCCCTCGCCCCCAATACGATATCGTACGCTTTCTCATCTCTGACTTCCTCCTGGTTGACCGATTCGTTGCGATGCCGACTCCTTACTATCCCAGAACCTCAAGACTCCACCATCAGTTTGCCGAACTTTGCCGGGACCGCAAATTCCCCCGTCATGGACGGCGAAAAGGCCGAATGCTCTACCGCCTTGCCTCTGACCCTCTGGCGGCACAGGTTGAAATACCAGGGCGCCGCGGCATTCGGTTTCTTGCCCTCGACCCGTTTCCGGCGGTCGAATCCGCCTTCGGGCGTCTCGCAGGTGGTGGGAATCCGAATTTCCAGGCTCCAGAAATCGGCGCCGCGATAAACCGCGCTTACGGCCTCCGACGCCCACTGGGGACGTCCTCTATCCCTGTCAAGATCGATCAGGGCACCGGCCGCGTTGATCGTAATCTGATAATACGCATGG
>CAIYGI010000077.1 GCA_903925685.1 uncultured bacterium | reverse complement strand
TTTCGATCCTTTGTGGGACCGTTTGTTCGCCCCAAAGAATTCACCACGCCGCTTTACTTGTCACGCGTCAAAAAGTGCCATGTCATTTTCCGGGCAGTTCGCAAAAACATGCGTAATTACAGCACGGGATCAGGAAGTGTGTGGGTACAGTTTCGGCCCATTACGATCATCCGCGAATCGCTATTGACAAAGCCGCCGATCAGAGTAATTTTACTCATCGTTGTGAGTAAACCGTAGGAGGACGGCATGAAAGCCCAGTATAAACGCGGATTGTTCCCCAAGCTCTTGAAACGGATGCGTGAGCCCCGTCGTTTCCTCCAAGTACTGGCCGGTCCACGCCAGGTGGGCAAAACCACGTTGGCCCGTCAGGTTGCCAATGAACTCGATATTCCCGTTCATTACGCCTCGGCCGACGAACCCACCCTTCAAGACCGTGCCTGGATCAATCAACAGTGGGATCTCGCCCGGACGCTCACCCGTAGGGAACAGCGCACTCACCCGGCCTTGCTCATCGTGGACGAGGTTCAGAAGGTGCAGGGTTGGTCCGAGACCATCAAGCGCCTTTGGGACGAAGACTCCGCCGCGGATGTCCCGCTCCGCGTCCTCCTTTCCGGCTCATCGCCGCTGCTCGTACAAAAGGGCCTGACGGAGAGTCTCGCTGGTCGTTTCGAGATCATCCCGGTTCCGCACTGGTCCTACACCGAAATGAAGGCTGCCTTCGGCTGGTCCGTCGAGCAGTATGTCTACTTCGGTGGCTATCCTGGCGCGGCATCGCTGATCGCGGACGAGAACCGCTGGCGGCGTTATATCGTGGACTCCCTGATTGAAACGACCATCTCGCGCGATATCCTGCTCATGTCACGTGTGGACAAACCGGCGCTGTTGCGCCGCCTGTTCCATCTCGGGTGCGATTACTCCGGCCAGGTTCTCTCCTACCAGAAGATGCTGGGCCAGTTGCAGGACACCGGCAACACCGTGACCCTTGCGCACTATCTCGACCTGCTCAAGGGTGCCGGACTGCTCGCAGGCCTTTCCAAGTATGCCGGCCAGACAGTGCGGCAGCGCGGATCGAGCCCGAAACTCCAAGTGCTTAACACCGCGCTCATGACCGCGCTTGCCCATACCACATTTTCACGTATCCACACCGAACGCGACCACTGGGGTCGTCTTGTCGAATCCGCCGTCGGCGCCCATCTTCTCAACAGCGCGATCGAAACAGGGATCGAAGTCCATTACTGGCTCGACCGTAATCGCGAGGTGGACTTTGTATTGTTTGCCGGTGAATCCGTCACTGCCATCGAGGTCAAGAGTGGCCGGCGGGAGACACTGCTGCCGGGTATCGCCGCCTTCGCCAAGGCATTCCCGGCGGTCAAACGCCAAATTCTCGTCGGCGCACAGGGTATTCCCCTGGAAGAGTTTCTGACGCAGCCGGCAGCCCACTGGCTGGACTGAGCACATGGCCGGGCGAATGGTTCGGTGTTCATCATGCTTTCCCGAACACCGAACACTGAAAACCATCCGCATGGGGCTGGTCATTCTCCGCGGCGGATGGCATCGCGTCCGAAGTTGGCGCGCAGGCGGTCCACCACGCGGTCGATGCGTTGGTCGCGCGCGCGCGTGGGCGGCGCGGCGGAACGGTCGAATTCCGGAAATAGCAGCGGCTGCCGCGGCGCGGCGTCGGCTGGCGCCACCAAATCGGAGACGCCAAAGCCTATCAGCCGGACGGGACGCCGGATGCCCTCACGCTCCCAAAGCAGACGCGCGGCCTGGCGCAATTCGCGATCGGTGTCGGTGGGCGCGGGAAAAGGCGCCTGGCGGGTAATCGTCGAAAAATCGCCGAAGCGCACCTTGATGCGGGCGGTGCGGGCCAGCCGGCCGGCTTCGCGCAGTCGTACGGCAACGCGTTCGGCCTGTTCCAGCAGCACGCCGCGGACGCGTTCCTGATCGCGGCAATCCTCGTCGAATGTATGCTCGTGCGAGATCGTGCGCTCGTCGCGCGGATTCAGGCTGAGCCGGCGCTCGTCGCGGCCGTTGGCGAGCGGCCAGACATGCCGCGCCAGTCCGATGCCAAGCAGCGTCACCAGGCGCGCCTCGTCGAGCCTTTGCAGGTCGCCGATGGTCTTGATTCCGGCCGCGGCCAGGACGGGTTCGGATTTTTGTCCAATGCCCCAGAGCCGCCCCACCGGCAGCGGGGCCAGCCAGGCGCGGATCGCCGCGTCATCCTCCGGCGCCACGGTCAGGCCGTCGGGTTTGTGCAGGTCGCTCGCAAGTTTGGCCAGGAATAAATTGGTGGCAACGCCGACCGAGGCGGTCAGACCGAGTTGCTTCCGGATGCGGGCCTTGAGCGCGCGCGCCAGGGCGGCGGCATCGGGCCAGGCGTGCAGCACGCCGGCGACGTCGAGAAAAGCCTCGTCCACCGAGACCGGTTCGACGAATGGCGTGAAACTTTCGAGCACTTCCATGACCTGCCGGGAGACATCCGAATAATGCGCATGCCTGCCGGGCAGGAAAACGCCCTGCGGACAAAGTTTGTAGGCCGTGCGCGACGGCATGGCGGAATGCACGCCGAAAACGCGCGCCTCGTAGGAGCAGGTCGAAACAACTCCGCGCCGGTCGGGTGGGGCGCCTACGATCACGGGCAGACCACGCAACGCCGGATTATCGCGCACCTCGATGGCCGCGAAAAAGGCATCCATGTCCACATGCAGCAGGTGCAGCGCCATGCCGCGATTATAGCGGAAAAGCGTTTTTCCTGTCGCAATTATTCATCCTGCTGCCGGTAACACACCACCCGCTGTTTCAACGTATTGGCATTGAGGATGATCGATTCGTCCGGGAAGCAATCCGCGACCCGGATCAAGCGCACTGCGTCTTTCCAACCCGACTGTTTGGGCAGAACCTCGGCCAATATATTCTTTGATCCGTCCTCGAAAAAGGCCTTATTGAGGACATTGCCCTCGCGGTTGGGAAAGAAGGCGAGATACAACATATTGTTTTCCACCAGCTCATTGAAAAAATGGGTTCCAAGCGAAACGTCCGGCACAAGATTTTCGCGCATGGCAACGATTTCGCAAACTACGGAGACCGAACCGATTTCGGCAAAAGAGGCCGGGATGCCCAGGGCCGGCGTCGTTGTACACCAACGCCCGGGACCAAGCAGCATTATCATGCCGGAGCGAATCGTTTCATGATGGGTCAATTCGCCGATAACCCTTGCCACGGAATAGCGGTCACCTACGGACAGTTCGCTGTAAACGGAAGGGACGACATATATGAACCAATCGATGCCCGCAATGATGCTCTGCCCGATAATCGTGCCGTGGGATTTGAAGATCAGCGCCTGCTCGGAAATATCCGCGGGAGGATCCTTGATTCCCGTCATGCCCCGCACTTGCAGCGGACGGCACTGCACCAGATTGATCTTATATCGAGTTTGGTCGAGAAAATTGACGGTGAATTCCACATCCACGGGATAATTGTAGGCCAATTGGAGCGTACGCAGCATGACCCTCATGTCATTTACAAAACCGGTTTCAGACAGGAGTTTATTGAAGGTCAGCACCCACGGAAAAACCTTCTCCCTGTGTTCCTGCATCATCTGGCGTTCAAAGCTCTGGTCCCGGGACGCAAACAATTCCACGGGCAGGTCCTGACTCATTTCCAGGATTTCTTCAAAACCCGCGGAGATCAGCTGGTTCGATTCCAGGTCGAGTACATCGACGCGATGCTGGGCATATTCGCGAACTTCATCGAGGGTCGTCTCGGGACGACGCAAGGGCGCATTAAGCGCCACCACCCGCGTGTAGTCATCGTCGGAACGATCGACGGCGCGGGTGCCAATTCCGAAAACCAGGCGCAGCATTCCCGCTTCCGGGTCGATGGTTTCATGCCACACATAGGGATTGAAGGAAAATCCGACGCCGGCCGCCTGGGGATAAAATAAATGGCCGTAAGATGCGCCGGAAACACGCTGGATGAGCAATGCCATCTGTTCATCTTGGCCGAGCAATCCGCGTTTGTGGCGATAAGCCAGGGCATCCTCATTGATCGTGCTTGCATAGACGGTACGAACGGCGAAAAGGAAGTCTTCCAGGCGCTTCTGCCTACCGCCCTGATTGGCGCAAAATACGCTTTCGTATTTTCCCGCGAATGCATTGCCGAAATTATCCTCGAGAAGGCTGCTGGAACGAACGATGATCGGCGATTGCCCGAAATAGTCGAGCATATCGGCAAACTGGGTGACAATATAGTCCGGGAATTCCCCCATCAGGATACGGCGGCGTCCGGTTTGAGTCTCGTCATCCAGATTCGGGGACGATTTGCTCTTTTGGAGCATCCACCAGCACCCGTTCTGGACCAGATAGGTATAGAACACGTCCGCGCCCACAAAAAACGAATCATGGGCTTCGAGGATGGCGTTCCAATGCGGATCGGTATTCTTGAGAATGGCCCGGGCCAACAGCATGCCGACGGATTTTCCGCCGATCAGTCCGGTGCCGATCATGCGCTTACGGACATCCAGCAGATCCCGCAACGAAAAATATTTCTCCGCGAGTTTTAAAACGGGCTCATCGTGAGAAATAAGCATCCGCAGGAGTTTATTGAAATAAAGGGGGTATCCACTTGACGCAAACGACCACAAGGTGTAGTGTCCGTGGGCATGGACGACCGCATAGGACCCAAGGCCGGAATCGACTATCCGCGCACGTACCAGGAGTTTGTGGAATGGTTTGGGGATGACGCGGC
>CAIYGI010000076.1 GCA_903925685.1 uncultured bacterium | reverse complement strand
TGCAAGCTAATTATTGTTATTTATAATATTTACATGGGGACAAACGGAACGGAAAAAGAAGCCGTTTTCGCGAGCAAACTCGCTGCTATCAAGGGTTTGAGCATGAAAGGCGCATCAAAAGACGCTGGAACTTCGGATTAAGATTAAGATTAAGATTAAGATTATGATTAAGATGATAAGGCAAGCTGGTGTCTCAGATCAGCGATGCCGCCCCGGCGGCGGGAACGGCTATTTTCCCAGCGCGGCGCGGAAGGCGGCGGTGAGTTTCGGGACGATGGTCATGATGTCGCCGACGATGCCGTAGGTTGCCACCTTGAAGATCGGGGCCTCGGGGTCCTTGTTGATGGCGACGATGATATCCGCCGACGACATGCCCGCCAGATGCTGAATCTGGCCGCTGATGCCGCAGGCGATGTAAATTTTCGGGCAGACCGTCTTGCCCGTCTGGCCCACCTGGTGGGAGTACGGGATCCAGTTGGCGTCCACCGCCGCGCGCGAGGCGCCCACGCCGGCCCCGATGGCCCCGGCCAGTTCGCGCAACATGGCGAAGTTTTCCGGTTTCTGCATGCCGCGCCCGCCGGCGACGATGATGTTGGCCTCGGAGAGGTTCAGCGTGGTCTCGACTTCGAGTTCGAATTTCACCCGGCGCGTACGTGAGGCGAGCAGTTCGAAGGCGATTTCCTCGATCCGCACTTTTCCCTGGTGGGTCAGATCCAGGGGCGCTTCCTTCATGACTTTGTGGCGCACGGTGGCCATCTGCGGCCGCGCGTTCGGCGAGACGATGGTGGCCATGATGTTGCCGCCGAAAGCCGGGCGGGTCTGCAGCAGGTTCTTGCTCTCGGGGTCGATCGCCAGACCGGTGCAATCGGCCGTCAGCCCGGCGCGCAACGGCACGGCCACGCGCGAGACCAGGCTGCGGCCCATGGTCGAGGCGCCGCAGAGGAAGATGGCGGGCTTGTGGCGGCGCACCAGTTCCACCAGTACGGCGGCGTAGGGTTCGTCCTGGAAGAAGGCCAGCTCCGGGCGGTCCACGGCGTAGACAATGTCCGCGCCGCGTGCGATCAACCCGGCGGCGGCCGCCTTGACATCATGTCCCAGCAGCACGGCGCAGAGGCGGCAACCGAGATCGGTCGCCAGTTTGCGGCCTTCGCCCAGCAATTCGTAGGTGATGGATTGCACCCGGCCCTCGTGCTGTTCGGCGAAAACCCAGACATCTTTATAGGCGGCGATGGCATTCGCGTCGGCGGCCGGCTTGGCCTGCATGAGGATGGCGTCGAACTTGCAGGCCTGGACGCAGGCGCCGCAGAGCGTACACTTGGTCAGGTCGATGACCGGGATCGTTTTGCGCTCGGCCTGGGAGATGGCGTCGAACGGGCAGGCCTTCACGCAGGCGCCGCAGCTCACGCATTTGTCGTTAAGAATCTGGATGGGGTCGCTCATAATAATCATGCTCTCCTGCCGTTCAGCCGCGGGCCGCGAGTACGACATCTTTCAATTTTTCGACCAGTTGGGTGACGAGTTCGTCGGGTTCACCCTGCAGCATCTGACCGCCGCCGCGGGGCGCGGGTGTGAAGATGCGCACGACCTTGGTCGGGGAGCCATCGAGGCCGAGGCATTTCGGATCGGGATTGAGGTCGGCGGCGTGCCAGGTCACAATCTGCACCTTGCGCGCGTTGAGTTTGCCCTTCAGGGAGGGGAGCCGCGGTTCGTTGAGTTCCTTGATCACGGTCAGCAGCGCCGGCAAAGGGGATTCCACGGTTTCGATGCCGTCGTCCATCAGGCGCTGGGCAACGATGTGTTTCTCGTCCATGGACTCGATTTTGCGCACGTAGGTGATTTGGGGCAGATCGAGGTGCATGGCGATGCCGGGACCGACCTGGGCGGTGTCGCCGTCGGAGGCCTGCTTGCCGCAGAGAATGATGGTGGCGTCGCCGAGCTTGCGGATGGCCTGGGCGAGGGTGTAACTGGTGGCCCAGGTGTCGCTGCCCGCGAAGGCGCGGTCGCTGACCAGGATGGCCTGGTCGCAGCCCATCGAGAGCGCTTCACGCAGGGCGCTCTCGGCTTGCGGCGGACCCATCGTGAGCACGGTGATCTTGCCGCCCAGGCGTTCCTTCATGCGCAATGCTTCTTCGATGGCGTACATGTCGAAGGGGTTGACGATCGCGGCCACCCCCTCGCGCATCAGCGTTTTAGTCTCCGGATTGATCCGGACATCGGTGGTTTCCGGAACTTGCTTGATGCAAACAACATAATGCATGCGCGTCTCCTCTGGTGCTGTGTCGGAAGGACCGTCAGTATATAGATATGCCCGGCGAAAACAAGGATGAAAATCATCCCGGCGCCACACAGGGCAACCAACATAAACACGAACGGGGTGTCTCAGCGAAGATCCCGATTACCAAGCAGTCGCCGGATTACAAGCCTGAGCGATGGGATGGTCAGGCGGCGGCCACGATGGCGCGCAAGGTGGCGTCGAGATCGAATGATGGCGCCCATCCCACGTCATGCCGGATCCGCGAAGTGTCGAGTTGCGGGCTTGCGTTGGCGGGTCGGTAGCGCGCGGCGTCCGTCTCGATGCGCGGCTGCACGCCGAGCAAGGCCTGGAGACGGTCCAATATATCGCCGATACGGACCTGGCGACCCGAGGCGAGGTTGTAGGCGGCGCCGGGGGCGCCGCGTTCGAGCAGCAGGCGGTAGCCGCGCACGACGTCGCGAACATCGGTGAAGTCGCGCCGGCTGTCGAGGTTCCCGACGCGCATGACCGGCGCGGCGCCGGCCCGGATGGCGGCCAGTTGCCGCACGAAGGCGGGGACGACGAAGGAAGGCGACTGGCCGGGGCCGATGTGGTTGCCGGGGCGGACGGTCATGACCGGCAGCCCCATCTGCTTTCCGAAGAGACGCGCCGCCTCGTCGGCCGCGGCCTTTGAGATGCCGTAGAGCGATTCGGGACGGAAGGGCTCATCCTCGCGGATCGGCGCCGGGCACGGATGGGCGCCGTAGACCTCGGCGGAGGTGACGACCAGCGTGCGGGCGGCGCGGGCGTGGTCGCTCAGCGCGCGCAGGACGTGCAGCACGCCAATGACATTGATGGCGAAGGCATGGGCGGGATCGGACGCGGCGGCGGGCACATAGGCGATGCCTGCCAGGTGCAGACAGGCGTCCGGCCGCGCTGCGCGCACCAGCGCGTCCACGGCGGACGGATCGAGCATATCGAAGGCGTGCGGCGTGACGCCCGCGCCGGCGGCCGGCGGCCGCAGATCGGCGGCCTCGACGGTATGTCCGTGGGCGGTAAGTTCGGCGATGGCGTGCCGTCCGGCGAAGCCCCCCGCGCCTGTTACCAGTATGCGCACCGGCGAGTCCTCAGACGCGGGTGGCGTGGCGCAGACGGGCAATGTCGGCGTCCACCATCATGCGGGCCAGGGTTTCGAAGGATATTTCCGGCTGCCAGCCCAGCACGCGGCGGGCCTTGGAGTTGTCGGCCAGCAGATGATCCACCTCGGCCGGCCGCATGAAGCGCGGATCGTGGACAACATGTTTCTTCCAGTCGAGGCCGGCGTGGTCGAAGGCGATTTCGATGAACTCCTTGACCGAATGGGCGATGCCGGTGCCGATCACATAGTCGTCCGGCTGCGTCTGTTGCAGCATCATCCACATGGCGCGCACGTAGTCGCCGGCGAAGCCCCAGTCGCGGCAGGCGTCGGTGTTGCCCATGCGCAGCTCCGTCGCCAGTCCGAGCTTGATGCGGGCCACGCCGTCGCTGATCTTGCGGGTGACGAACTCTTTGCCGCGGCGCGGGCTCTCGTGGTTGAAAAGAATGCCCGAGACGGCGAAGAGGTTGTAACTCTCGCGGTAGTTGACCGTCAGATAGTGGCCGTAGACCTTGGCGACGCCGTAAGGACTGCGCGGATAAAAGGGCGTCGTTTCGGTCTGCGGGACTTCCCGGACCTTGCCGTACATCTCGCTGCTGGACGCCTGGTAGAAGCGCGCCTTGGGGCAGGCGTGGCGATAGGCTTCGAGCATGCGCGTAACGCCCAGCGCGGTAAACTCGCCGGTCAGCACCGGCTGGCTCCAGGAGGTGGGCACGAACGACATTGCGGCCAGGTTGTAAATCTCGTCGGGTTGAATGCGCCCCATGATGTCGATCAGCGACGGCTGATCCAGCAGATCGGCCTGTTCCAGCGTGATGCGGTCCTGAATGGCCGCGATGCGCTCGAAATTTTCGGTGCTGGCGCGGCGGACCATGCCGAAGACCTGATAGCCCTGCGCGAGCAGATGCTCGGCAAGATAAGATCCGTCCTGGCCGGTGATACCCGTGACGAGTGCCTTTTTCATGGGCGTGTTCTCCAACTTCGATGCTTCATGGTTCTCCAACAAGATGCTTAATCCCACGCTTTGCGAATCAGCGCGAGTCCCTCGACGATCTCCGCGGCGGTTGTCGTCCTGGACGGCTCGATCACGCGCAGTATATCGCCCGCCGCGACGTTGCGGAAGCCCGGAAAATTCAGCTTGCCGCGCGGCGGCATGAGGTGGTCGCTGGCAGGCGGAGCGACGTCGTGGACATGCATGCCCGCCAGGTAGGGTTGCAGACGCTGCAGCCAGCGCAGGTGGCCGCTGAGCCCGAGGTTCTCGCGTATCTGGCCATGGCCCAGGTCGTGCCAATAACGTATCCAGGGCGAGGCGTAGTGCTCCATCAACTGTTCCATCTCGATTTCGGTGGGGATGGACTCCCAGGATGGCAGCAGTTCCAGCGCGAGCCGGACGCCGCAGGACTCGGCGACGGGCAGCAGTTCGTCCAATCCGCGATGGAGCCACTCGATCTGTTTGGGCGCGGCCTTTTCCCGCGCTTCCAGCAACTTCAGCCGCAGCCGTTCGCAGTTGCGCTGGTTGGGTTGCGCTTCCGCGCAGGCGGCGATCAAATCCGGCGTTAGCGAGCGCATTTCCACATTGCCGGCATGGACGACGATGACCTGCGCCCCGACTTCGGCGGCGAAGCGCAGCGTGCCGCCGAGGTGGCGCACCGCCAGCTCGCGGATGTGCTCGTCGGGGTGGGCCAGCGTATATAGTTCTGGGTGCGGCGTCGGCGCGCCGACGGGCAGGGGACATACGGCATGCAGACTGCCGACCGTGACGCGCCCATCGGCCACGCACCGCCGCACGCCGGGAACGAGGTCGAGCGTCAGATCGAAACCCAGTTCCACCTGCCGGAATCCCAGCGCCAGGATTTCATCGATCATCGCCTCGCCTGAGGTGTGGCGGACGGCATTCCAGCGGGTCGTGAGACTATAGGCGTTATTCAAGTGTTTTCAGCCTAAACAAAAGGCTTCCTGCGACAGAATACCTGCCGACAGGAAGCCCTGGTTGCGAACGGGAGACTATAACTCGCGCAAGGCACGGGCGCCGCGCGCCCTCGAACGCGCCGCCTTGCGGCGCCTGCGTTCGCTGGGTTTCTCGAAGTAACGGTGAGCCCGTACTTCCTTCATCAGGCCTTCCTTGTCTAAAATCTTTTTCAGACGGCGGAGCGCCTTATCGACGGTTTCACCTTTGCGTACTTTTACTTGAGCCACGGGACAAATCGCCTCCCTTCACGAGTAGACCCCGCAGCCTGCGCCGGATGGTCCTCGTTGAAGGGCCATCTATATAGGGAAAGAGCGGTCATGTGTCAAGTTCGATTGAATCCACAGTAATCCATGGTGAGGCGCCGTTATTTTTGCCATAATCGCCGCTGGCGCGCGACCATTCGAGTTGCCGCCGGTTGAAGATGCACAAATGGCTGATCATTCAGGTGGCCGGATTGGGGGCGGACTTCGTGCGCCGCTGGCGCGGGGATCGTCCGCTGGCCGGTTTGACCGTGCAACGCCTTGTGCCGGCCTTCCCGGCGCTGACCTGTCCGGCACAGGCGGCCTTCCGCACGGCCGCGCCGCTGGCCGCGCATGGCATGCCCGGCAACGGCATCTACCTCCGCGATTTGCATAAGGCGCTCTTTTGGGAACAGGCCGCGGCGCTGGTGCGGGGCCCGCGCATCTGGGATGAGTTCCGGCGGCGGGGCGGCCGCGTGGGACTCTGTTTCTGGCAGCAAAGCCTGGGCGAATCGGTCGATCGGGTGCTCACGCCGGCGCCGATTCATAAACATGGCGGCGGGATGGTGGACGCCGTCTATGCGCAGCCCGCCGACCTCTACGAGCGGCTCTGCGGGCGGGTGGGGCGGCGTTTTCATCTGCGTCAGTACTGGGGCCCGCTGGCCTCGGTGCGCGGTTCCGGCTGGATCGCCGAGGCCACCGCCGCGCTGCTGCGCGAGCCCGACGCGCCGGAACTTTGCCTGACCTATCTGCCCGGACTCGATTATGACCTGCAGCGCTTTGGCCCCGAAGATGCGCGGGCCGGCCGCGCGCTGGATGCGGTCGAAGGCCAAATCGCGCTGCTCCATCGCGCCGCCCGCGAAGACGGCTATACAACCCTGATATTCGGCGACTACGCCATCGCGCCGGTCCGGCGCGCGGTTTTCCCCAACCGCGCCTTGCGGCAGGCCGGCATGCTGCGTGTGCGCGAGGTGCGGAGGCGCCTGTATGCCGACCTGCCCGCCAGCCGCGCCTTCGCCGTGGCGGATCACCAGATGGCGCATGTCTACGTTTCCGATCCTGGCACGCTGGCGGCCGCCGCATCCGCCTTGCGCGCCACGCCCGGCATTGCTGAAGTCTGGGATCGCGCGGCGGCGTCAGAGCGTGGGGTGAACCATGCCGCCGCAGGCGACCTGATCGCCGTCGCCGCGCCCGATGCCTGGCTGGCCTATCCGTGGTGGGAGCGCGACGCCGAGGCGCCGGATTATGCCCGGCATGTGGATATCCACAACAAGCCGGGCTACGACCCGCTGGAACTGTTCTTCGGCTGGCCGCCGGGCAGCGTCAGTCTCGATACGGCGCGCATCCGCGGTTCGCACGGTCGCGTGGGCGGCGCCGAAACCGAGACCGTCTGGGCCAGCGACGGCGAACTGAAGCTGGGTGGGGGCCGTACATTGATGGATCTGGCGGAGGCCATGCGTCATGGCCTGGAGGAGTGACGTGGAAATATTGACGCAACATCTGACTGTTCCATTCGATTACCCGGTTGTATTCGACACGGACATCCTGAATCCCGCAAATCCCGCGCTGGCCGACGCCGTGGATCGACTGCGCGAAGGGCGATGCCATCGTCTGCTGGCGGTGACCGAGGCCGGACTTTTGCGATCATGGCCCGATCTGGGGACGCGCCTGGCGGCCTATGTCCTGCGGCACGCCGACCGGCTGGAACTGGTGGGCGACTTGGAAGTGCTGCCCGCCGGCGAGGCGGCCAAGCAGGGCTGGGACGGGGCGTTTCAGGTCATGCGCTGGATTCAAGCGCGCAACCTGGACCGGCAGAGCGTGGTGCTGGCGCTCGGCGGCGGCGGGTTGCTCGATGCGGCCGGCCTGGCAGCGGCCCTGGTACACCGCGGGCTGCGGCTCGTGCGCGTGCCGACAACGGTCCTGGCGCAAAACGACGTGGGCGTCGGCGTGAAGAACGGGATCGACCTCGATGGCGTCAAGAATCTGATTGGCGTCTTCGCGCCGCCCTTTGCCGTGCTGGTGGATCACGACTTTCTGGCGACGCTTCCCGACCGCGAGTGGCGCGGCGGCGCCGCGGAGGCTTTCAAGGTGGCTTTGCTCAAGGACGCGGCCTTCTTCGACTTCCTTTGCCGCGAGGCGGGGGCGGTGCGGCGGCGCGATGCGGAGGTCATGCGTCATCTGGTCCGGCGCTGCGCCGAACTGCATCTGGAGCACATTCGCACGGGCGGCGATCCCTTCGAAATGGGCAGCGAACGCCCGCTGGATTTCGGACACTGGTCGGCGCATCAGTTGGAGATGCTTTCCCAGCACGCCGTGCGGCATGGCGAAGCGGTGGCCATCGGCATTGCGCTCGATACGACCTACGCTGCCCAGGCCGGCTGGGTGACGCCCGCTGTGCGCGATGCGCTACTGCGCGGTTTGACCGAGTGCGGGCTCGCGATCTGGCATCCGCTGCTCGAAACGCGCGGGGCGGCTGGGCCGCTCTTGATTCTGGATGGCCTGAAGCGTTTCCGCGAACATTTGGGTGGATGCCTGACCCTGACCTTCCCGGACGGCGTCGGGCGGCGGCGTGAAGAGCATGCCATGGACCCCGTGGCGATCGCCGCGTCCGCGGCCTTTTTACGAAACTGGCAGACAAAGAAATAGGTGACATATGCGCATGGTCAAGAACTGTTGTGCTGGTGGGCGTCTTCACCAGGGACAAGCCGAAGATGATCGAGGAAGATGTCTCACTCTTCGAGACGTAAATGATCGGCGTCTTTACGTATCTGACCATTACCGGGCGCATCTGCGAATCGTTATATGCAGGTGAAAAGCAACGCAGAAGGCGCAGCGCGGATTTGGAGGGACGACCTCCGTGTCGTCCGTGAATCAGCCGGAGTGGGAGGAACGGACGGGACAGAGCCCGTCCCTCCAGAAGGCAAGACCAAACATGTGCTGCACCTGCAGGCCGTAAATGCCGCACGACCGCATAAGAACTACTTCAGTAGTGCGCATAAAGCCTACCTCGACTGAAAGTGCAACAGAGGAAACATGCCGAAATGCTTTGAAACAAAGCCGACAGTCACCTTGACTGTTGCGACTCAAACCTATACCGTGCAGCACATCGTGTGGGGAGTCGCCCTTATTACGAGGTAGGCACAATAACACTGTTGGACGCAGCAAATTGAAGAGATGAAACCAGGAGACATGGTCCAGTTCTGTAAAATGCCCGAATGGGTTGACAATCTACCAAGAAAAAGTCAGCGGGTATTCAGAGCATGTCTTGGCAAGACGTTCCGAATCGATGAAATCGACTCTCAGGGTCTGTTCGTCCTCGACGTTAGTCACGAGATTGATAAACGGTTTGGCGGATACATGAACGACATTCGCCTTGAAGCAGAGTATCTGAAGACGAAATAGTCGCCCAGCGGCAAGGGACGCTGCGCAAGCGCCGCGCCCCTGCGCTGGAACGTTCGGCCAATAACCAGCATTGGGGAATATGAACAACGGCGATTATCAGGCATACCTGACGAAGCAATCATACGAGGAGCTTATGTTCATCAGTGGCTCCCTGAACAAGATCGCTTATCCGGAGCGGTATGCCTTGGTCGTTGCAGAGATCGATAATCGAGACACGGTGACTGCGCCATCGCCCTGTCCTGGCATGAACAACGATTTGTCGGGCCGGAGTGATGCGAGACCGACGGAAGTCAGTCCGCTGACTAAGACACTCATACTCGGCGGCTTCCTACTCCAGGTAGTAGCGGCGTTCATGAGATACGCTGACGCTGAGGCATTGCAAACTGCACGTCCCATTGTCGCCTTGCTCGGGGCAGCATTCGGCGTGGTCGGTTGTGTGAAATTTGCGCGAACGATTGGCCGCTCACGCTGGTGGGGACTTTGTGGCCTCTTGGGCATTCTCGGAATCGGGGTGCTTTGTGCGTTGCGGGAGAAAGCGGGATCTCCGCCACTGCCGAAAACAACATGAATTGCCGAACATGAATTGCCGAACCAGCAGCGCCACTTTACTCGTCGCAAGCGCCGAGAAAGTGCGCTGGAACGTTCGGCTGGCAGAATACTGACAAGCGAGCGGGCTGAATCCATGTTGACACGTATACGGACATCATATACGATCTTCGCATGACAGACATGGTGTCAGCCTCGGACTTCGAGGGCTTCGACTGGAGTGGCGGTAACGTCGAGAAGAACTGGAAGCGACATGGTGTGGCACCTGCGGAGGCAGAGCAGGTGTTTTTCAATATGCCGTTGTTATGGGGTGACGATCCAACGCATTCCGCCACGGAAGGGCGATTCTATGCGCTGGGACAAACGGACGAGGGCAGAGCGTTGTTCATCGCGTTCACAATGCGCGACCGCCGTCTGAGAGTGGTGTCGGCGCGCGACATGAGCCGTAAAGAACGGAGGGCATACAGATCATGACCAAGAAGCGGATTCCAACATTCAAGAACGAGGACGAAGCGCGAGAGTTCTGGGCGACGCACGATTCCACGGATTTCCTCGACTGGTCGAAGGCGAAACGGACTGTCTTTCCTAATCTGAAGCCCTCTACCAAGTCGATCTCCTTGCGGTTGCCGGAGTCCATCCTCGTCGCACTGAAGATGCTGGCGAACAAGCGAGACGTGCCCTACCAGTCTCTACTCAAGGTCTTCCTTGCGGAGAAGGTCGAGGAAGAACTCCGGCCACGACACGTGAAGACAGCATAGGCCGACCTATATGCACGCACCCGGCACCCGCGGCGGTCATTTGACCTACTGCCTGAATATTCATCCCGGCGAGAGTTGGGAGGATGTGAAGGCGGCGGTGACCCGGCATGCTCTGGTCGTCAAAAAGCTGGTCTCGCCGGATGCGCCCTTCGGCTTGGGGCTGCGGCTGGCGGCTGGCGCGGTTGAGGCGATGCGCCGCTCCGGTGGAGCGGCGGCCTGGCGCGATTGGCTGACGGAACACGGTCTTTATGTGTTCACCGTGAATGGATTTCCTTACGGAACGTTTCACGGCAGTCCGGTCAAGACAGGCGTGTACCGGCCGGATTGGCGCACGCCGGAACGGCTCAATTACACCCTGCATCTGGCCGAGTTTTTGGCCGAACTGCTGCCGGAGGGGCAGGACGGCAGCATCAGCACTTCGCCGGGTTCGTACAAAGCCTGGCTGAACGGCGTCGAGGCTGAACGGCAGATTGCCGGTCAACTGGCGGCGGCGGCGGCCGCGCTGGCGGGGTTGGAACGGCGCACGGGACGGGAAATCCATCTGGGCCTGGAACCGGAACCGGATTGCATGCTGGAGACCACCGGCGAAACCGTGCGTTTTTTCAACGAGCGCTTGATTCCCGACGGGACGCCAGCCATACGCACGCTTATTGGGTGTACGGCGGTGGAAGCAGAGCGGCTGCTGCGGCGGCATGTGGGCATTTGCGTGGACACCTGCCATCTGGCGATCCAGGGCGAAGAACTGTCGGCTAGTCTCGAAAGTCTGCAAAACGCCGGCATCAGGGTGTCAAAAATGCAATTGAGCGCCGCCCTCAAGATAGCGCGTCCGGCATCCGCGGCGGAGTTGGCCCCCTTCGCCGACGAGGTGTATCTGCACCAGGTGAAGGCCTGGGATGCCGCCGGAGGGTGGCACGCTTATGCCGATCTGCCGGAGTACCTGGCGGCCTGCCGGAACGGCACGGCGCCCGGCGGCGAGGCGCGCGTTCATGTGCATGTGCCGCTGGACTGGCGCGGCGACGGAACGATCCAAACGACGGCGGATGCCCTGACCGCGAAACTGCGCGGGCGCGTGCTGCGCCTGGAACATCCGCACATCGAAGTCGAGACCTACACCTTCAACGTGCTGCCGCCCGCCCTGCGCGCCCGTCCGGTGGAGCAGAGTCTGGCCGCGGAACTGCGATACGCAATGGCCTGGCTGCAAGGCAGCGGGAAAGGTGGATAGGCTGAAGGCTGTCAGGCTGCCTTCTGGAGGGACGGGCTCCGTCCCGTCCGTTCCTCCCGCTCCGGCTGAATCACGGACGACACGGAGGTCGTCCCTCCAAAAACGCGGGTTGTCTTTTGCCTTGTGTCCCGCTTTCAGGCAACGATTTGCTGATGCGCCCGACCTGCGCACATGACCAAACTGATGCTTGACACTTCCGCCGGTCAACCGCATCATAACTTGCGTTTGTTTTACGTAACCGATCGGGCGAATAGACTGAAAACTTTTGACTGTCTGACCTGGCAGCATCCAGCCTGAATACGCTCGATCGTTCTGTTTTTGCGGGGAACCAAATGATTCGAGCCAAAGTTATTGGAGCCGGCGGTTACGGCGGCGTCGGCATGATCGAGTTGCTCACCAGCCATCCGGACGCCAAGCTTGCCTGTCTGGTTGACACCTGCGACGTCGGCACGCCCATCAGCCGGCTTTATCCGCATCTGGCGGGCTTTTGCGATCTGCCGATCGTGGCGCCGGACGATCCGGTCGCGAACGCGCCGGTGGATGTCGTCTTTACGGCGACGCCCGACGGCGTGGGCATGAAACTGGCCCCGCGGATTCTGGCGACCGGCGCGAAGGTGGTGGATTACAGCGGCGACTTCCGTTTCAACACGGCGGAAGCCTATGCCGAATATGCCACGCGCATCGGCCGCGAGCCGCAGCACGCCTCGCCGGAACTCCTGCCGCAGGCCGTCTACGGGCTGGCCGAGCTGCACCGCGCGCGGATTAACAAGAACACGCGGCTGGTGGGCAACCCCGGCTGTTTCGCGGCGAGTTGCATCCTGGGTTTGGCGCCGGCGGCCAAACACAACCTGATCGAACCGTTCAGCGCCATCTGCGACTGCAAGACCGGCGTCTCGGGCGCCGGCAAGAAGCCCAACGCGGCCTTTCATTATCCGGCGCGCTACGACCACATGAACGCCTACAAACTGGCGGGACACCAGCATGTCTGCGAAATCGAGCGCGAGCTCGGACTGCAGGCCGGCCGCGAGATACGCGTGACCTTCACCGCCCAGGTCGTGCCCGTCTGCCGCGGCATTCTGTCCTGCCTGTACGGCCAGTTGACCCGCGACCTGACGGCCGCGGAGGCGGTCGGAATCTACCGCGAGTTCTACCGCAACGATCTCTTCGTGCGCATATACGATCGCAGCGCCTCGATCGGCTCGATGCATGTGCGCGGCACGAACTACTGCAACCTGATCGTGGACGTGGACAGCCGCACCCGCAAGCTGCGGGTGATTTCGCACATCGACAATCTGGTCAAGGGCCAGGCCGGCTCGGCCGTCCAGAATATGAACTTGTTGTTCGGACTGCCGGAAAATGCGGGGCTGGCGCGGCCGGGACAATATCCCTGAGCCGCGGCACAAACGCGCGCGAATAATGTAGAGAAACTGGAAAGGTGGAAAATCATGACGGAACATCGGATTTCACAAGGAGGAACCATGGAAGAGCCAAAGACGATCATCGCGGACGATGTGGAAATCACCGGTAATGTCAAGTGCACCGGCGGTGTGCGCCTGGCGGGACGCCTGGCGGGCGACCTTGCCTGCGGCGGCGACGTGCTGGTCGAAAAGACCTCGCAGGTCAAGGGCAACCTGACGGTGAACGCGGTCACGGTCTACGGACGCCTGGCAGGCAATATCGTGGCCAAGGACCGGATCGAACTGCGCTCCGGCGCGCGCGTGATGGGCGATATCAAGGGCAAACGCCTGATCGTCGAGGACGGCGTAAGCTTCGTGGGCAAGAGCGAGATCAACGCCTCGGGCGAGGATGTCGGCGCGACCGGCTCCGAGTCCGCCGACAGTGCGCCGGCGGCGGCCGAGGCGGAGGAGAACAGCGGCGCGGGCGGTTCGGCCAGCAGCGTCAACAGTTTCCGCGCTGGCCGCGCGTCCCCCTTGTTTGCGCGTAAATAATCGAATGCCCAGGCCCGGCGCGCTGCGCGCCGGCGGGGCGATGCGATCATGGCTGTCAAACATGGCTTGGGGCGCGGCTTGGGCGCGCTGATGCAGGATACTCCGGCGGTGGCGGCTGTGCCGGCGGCCGTGGAGGCGCCTGCGCCGGTGGTCGCCGCACAGGCGGGCGATGTGGTGCGGCTGCCGATCGCGCGCATTCGCCCAAATTCTTTTCAGCCGCGCCGCCAGTTTGCGCGGGAAGCGCTGGATGAACTGACGAATTCCATCCGGGAACGTGGTGTGTTGCAGCCTTTGCTGGTGCGGCGCGCGGGCGACGACTACGAATTGATCGCGGGCGAGCGCCGTCTGCGGGCGGCTGGAGAAGCCCAGCTCACCGAGGTGCCGGTGATCGTCATGGACGTGCCGGACCGCGCCGCGCTGGAGCTGGCGCTGGTCGAAAATCTGCTTCGCGAGGATCTGAACGCGATCGAGGAAGCCGAGGGTTATCGCG
This sequence comes from uncultured bacterium, assembly GCA_903925685.1. Taxonomy (GTDB): domain Bacteria; phylum Verrucomicrobiota; class Kiritimatiellia; order CAIKKV01; family CAIYGI01; genus CAIYGI01. The sequence continues at coordinate 1,388 of CAIYGI010000076.1, read as the reverse complement.
ACCTGGCCGAGAAGTTCGGACTCACGCAGGAGGAAATCGCCGTCCGCATCGGCAAGGCGCGCGCATCCGTCACCAACTCGCTGCGTCTTTTAAGCCTGCCGTCCGAGGTCCGCGCCTTTATCTTTGAGGGACTGCTTTCCGCGGGCCATGCCAAGGTCTTGCTGGGCCTGACCAGCGAGGCGGAACAGAACCGTCTGTCCGAAGAGGTGGTCCAGGAACGGATTTCGGTACGCGAGTTGGAGCGGCGCGTCGCGCGCCTGCAGCGCGCGCCGCGCAAGCCGCGCGAGCAGCGTTCGGAACTGCCGGCCAGTCATGTCGCGCGCCTCTCCGAGTGGCTGCACGAGCATTTTGGAACCAGCGTGCGCCTTCAACCCTGCCGCACGCTGGCCAACGGCAAGAAGACCAAAGGCATGATCGAGGTCGATTTCTATTCCAACGAAGACCTCGACCGTATTCTCGGTGTGCTCGGCATGAACGACACGCTGTAGATGGAAATGTTTATTGGCCTCCGTGCCGGCCGTCTTTATTGAATTATTTCACAGCTTCTCAGTGACGGGGTGGAAGGTCAGGGCGCTCTCGCCGAGAGCGCCGTCTTCGATCTACACACAACCGCCCGCCTGTTCTCATCCCACTCACCATACGTCGTCACCCTGACCCTTTAACCACCGCCGCCGCCCCACCTTCCCGCCAATTCCGACCTCCGTCCGCCCCGACGGATTTCCAGATTGACCAGGTGAAAACCGCATTCTTCCACCTCCACCGCCACCTCGTACTAATGCACTAATGCACTAACGCACTAATGAACTTCCCTCATCGTTCCTCCACATAACACGACCAACTCCACATTTTCTGCACCCCACAAACCCAGCCCCGCACAAAACATCAATGTTTACCGCACCGCGGCCTCACTGCCGCCGCCGCAGGAACACCACATCCACACATGCCCAAAACTCCCGCCACGCCCCCGCCGCTTGTAGCCGCCGCGGTAACGCGGTGGCTTCGTTCTGCCAGGTAGACATCGCCGCGTGGCCTTTTCGCGCTGCCGACCGCGGACCTCCGACCTCGGGACCAACCCGCCCGTTACGTCCGTTCTGTACGTGCCGCATATGTACCCGCGCGGCTGCGCCGCGTGGCCTCTTCACGCTGCCGACATCGGACCGCCGCTCTCCGACCTCGGAATTGACCGCCTTCCCTCCGCTTCTGGCTTACCACAGCCAACCACACACTCCTTCCCGCTGCGGCTATTCCGAAAAGGGGGTATCCACTTGACGCAAACGACCACAAGGTGTAGTGTCCGTGGGCATGGACGACCGCATAGGACCCAAGGCCGGAATCGACTATCCGCGCACGTACCAGGAGTTTGTGGAATGGTTTGGGGATGACGCGGC
>CAIYGI010000075.1 GCA_903925685.1 uncultured bacterium | reverse complement strand
GCCGCGTCATCCCCAAACCATTCCACAAACTCCTGGTACGTGCGCGGATAGTCGATTCCGGCCTTGGGTCCTATGCGGTCGTCCATGCCCACGGACACTACACCTTGTGGTCGTTTGCGTCAAGTGGATACCCCCTTTTTTTTATAAAGGGCCGTATATTGCATAACTGTCAAGTCGTATTCTTATCGAAGTTCCGAACTGTCCGAAGATTATGACGACTGGATGATGCCCTTGCGAATGTCAGTGATAAGGAGAACGAACATGAGTACGAGCAGCACGGTTTGCAGGTGGGGTGTCGCGGTTGTGGCGGCGTGCAGTCTGGGCTTGAACCTGACGGCAAGTCGGGTGCAGGCGGCTACGCCTGTTTACGTGAGCGCGGCGATGGCCGACGACAGCGGCGATGGCCTGACGCCTGGGACGGCTAAAAAATACATCGGGTCGGGCATTGCCATTGTGGACGCCGGCGGCACGGTCAACGTCGCGGCGGGGTTGTACAAGGAATCCAATATTCTGCTGGATAAGAGTCTTTCCGTGCAAGGTGTCGGCGCGACCAGGGATGATGTTGTCATCGCGCCTGCGGCCGAAGACGGAAATACGGACTTTGCGTTCGCCAACAGCGCGCAGAACGGTTTCGCGATCAACGCGCACGATGTCACCATCAAGAATCTGACCATTAACGGCAGAGGGAATCCTGCCCTCACGCCTGACAAGAACAACTTCCGCGCAGGCATCGTCACCGTGGATGCCAGCCAGGCGGGCGGCGGCGCATGGAATAATCTTCATGTGGACAATGTGTTCGTGAAGTATGCCTATCGCCGAGGCATCTCGGTATTCCCGGCTACCGTGTCAGGAACGGTTGTCGAGAACTCAAGAGTGGACAACACCGCGTTTAACCATGGCATGTACCTTGCCGGGCAAAGCCATGCAATCAGCAACACGATCAATCATTGCTTTCAAGGGATCGTGCAGGCGCTGGATTCCTCAACGCCGGCAGGACTGATCAAGACAACGGGCAACACCTTGAGCGAGATCGGGAATTTCCCCGGGTGCTGGGGCGATCAGGGCGCTGGCGCAAATCCCCGCTACCAAGGCCAACCACGCGCGATCCAGTTCAACAACAGCGATGCTGCCGGCAGGACGGTCGAGATCAAGGACAACGTTATCGACGACAACGGATCCGCTGGCCTTGCAGGCGCCGTTGGCATCTATACGCGCCTTGCCAATGCCGATTCGATCGTCGAGAACAATAATATTTCGCTCACTTCCGGAGCATCCTTTGCCGTCGACGGCGGCATCCAGTCCGTGGGCATGCTCCTGGGATGGTCCTATGCGAATGGTTTCACAGCCAGGAACAATTACATGCGCACGTCCGGCTATGGCATGGGCGTCATGATCTTTGGCGCGGGCACGGCCGCCAAACCCATGGTGCTGGAAGGCAACACCATCGTGGGGACGAACAGCACCCGCGATGCCCAAGGCGACGGTACGGGCATCTACATCGCCAACCAGTACCTGTTTGGATCCGATAAAAACGAGTCTTATGTCATTCTCCAGTGCAACAATGCCATCAGCGGCTTTGTCAGAGGGATCGACGTGGAGAAAGTCGTGACGTCGACACAACCGCTCACCGTGACGGCGCACGGCAACTCCATTGCCGGGAACACGACAGGGATCGATGCCTCGACTTTAAGCGTGGCCATGGATGCCACCTACAACTACTGGGGCGCAACGGATGGCCCTGGCACGGTGGGCCTGGGCAGCGGCGACAAGGTCAGCGCGAATGTGATCTACAACCCCTGGTGCAACACTGATACCAAGACGACAAAGAGCTATCAAGTCGGCGCGGGAGAGACCTATGCCACCATCCAGGCGGCAATCGATGCCGCTTCGGCCGGGGACACGATCAACGTGGCCGCGGGGACGTACACTGAGCAAATCCTCATCCAGAAGTCTCTGAGTCTGATCGGAGCAGGCCGGAGCACGACGACGATCCGCGCTCCGGCCACGCGGACAGGCGTGGTGACCAACGGCGCAACCGTCCATGACTACCTTCTGGCGGCATATGCCGCCAATTCCACCATCGATGTTCGCGTCGAGGCTTCACGTTCGACGCCAACGGACAGAACAAGACGCCGGGCACGGCGCGGTTGGACGGGGTATTCTTCCGGAATGTAAGAGACATCGGCGGCACGATGGCGGGCCTCTTCTCCAGCACAATCCGCAACTTTGCCGCCACGCCAGCCTACGAGAGTTGGGGCGTTGTCGTGTACGGGAATTCGCTTCTGACGCTGAACGGCAACGCCGTCAGCGACTACACGCGGGACGGCATCAATGCTTTTGGCGACGGCGGCGCTGGGGCCGATCCGAACGTGACCGTCAGCGGTAACACCGTCACCGGTTCATCCACGCCATTGAACGGCATCGCGATTGAGGACGGCGCGTCCGCCGTTCTGACTGGCAATACCGTCACTGGACACACACGCTCCTCGCCGTGGGCAGCCGTGGGTCTCCTGGTCTGGGGGTCGGACGGCGTGACCATTAGCAGCAACCAGATCAGCGGCAACTTCTATGGTATCGACCTTGCCACGGTCAACGGTGCGACAGTCTCCGCAAACTCGCTGACAAACAACATCAGCCGTGCCATCAGTCTGGACGATTCGGACAACAACACGGTGTCGGGCAACACAATCACCGGGCCGGCCGGCGGGACCGATGACGTGGCGATTGGCTTGGCCAGCGGCGCCACGGGCAACACCATCGGTGGCGCCAACCCGGCCGCTGGAAATGCCATCACGATGGCTACGGTCGGCGCCGGAAATCTCTACGCGGTTTACGTCCAAGCCGACGTGGGGGTTGGCAGCAACACGATTCGTCACAATACCATCCAAGGCGCCAAGCGCGCCGTGCAGATCGATCCTGGCAACTCCGGCACGACGACGGTTTCCGACAACACGATTGGCGGCAGCACGGCACCAAGTTCACACTTCCTGATCTCGGAGGAAAATGAGTTGGCACTTTTCTGGTATTTATCAGGCGAGTTCGTAGATCAAACGCGCGCCGGTTTCAGGGTGGTAAAAAGCGGCGTGGGTTAAATCTGCGAGGAGTGCGCTGAT
>CAIYGI010000074.1 GCA_903925685.1 uncultured bacterium | reverse complement strand
TTCACGCGAAAGATGATCGAGGTGCGGGAGTTGGCGACCCGGTATAAGACAGACAAGGAAGCGGCCGACCGGGTGCGCGCCCTCTGGAAGGAGCTCGAGCCGATCGCCAAGGAAAAGGAGAACTATATTTATCTTAATGAGTTCATGAACATCAGGAACAGGCTACATCCGGAGCCTGTGACGCGATGGTAGATATCATCCGAGGCGCTGTAATGCTCTGGCGCATTGCCAGGCGCAAATTAAAATAAACCGACGATCAACGTCAACCACTGAAAAGGAGAAACACGATGAAAAAATGGAAATGGGTGCTGGGCGGTCTGCTGCTGTCGGTTAATTTTGTTTTGGCCGGGGAACCGGGTAAAATCGATTTTCACTGGAATTTCAAACAACAGGCGGCCAGGAATCTTTTTGACAAGAAAGACTATTCGGCTGCCCAGAAGGCGCTGGAGGATCTGGTGGCCACCGCGCCCAACGAGCGCGCCAGGCTGGAGTGCCTCTCGCTCGCGGCGATCTCCCTGGGGAGTCAGAAACAATACGATCCGGCCCTGCAGGCGGCGCGGCGCATTCCCGACGTTGCTATGGCGGATTATACCCGCTTGGAAATCATGATGGTCAACGGGAAATACAGCGAATTGATCGCCGCGTTCAAGACGGCAGATATCGATCACTGGCCGGAGAGCGTGAGGGGCGAGGCCTTTTTCAGCCGGGGCCAGGCCTTTGTTAAATTGAGTGACGGGCCGCCGGCGGCGGCGGACTTGAAAAAAGCGGCGGAGTATAGCCATGACAGGCACACGCCAGGGCAAGCCTGGTTGATGCTGGGCGATATTTGCCAGACCCTCCTGAAAGACGATCAAAAGGCACTGGAGGCCTATTGCGAAGGGATCAAGTTGGTGCGTGGCGGGGGCGGCTATAGCTATACGATGGAAGCTGTTGTGTCTGCGGCGTCTATTCTTTGCAAACAGGGGAAATACGGTGAGGCGCTTGCGGTGTTGGAGAAAATCGACCTTAAGGGCATGGGAGGTTATTGGGGTGTGACTTTTTATTGCGCGTATGGGGAGACGCTGGCCGGACAGGGGAAAAAGGCTGAAGCCATCGCCAAATTTAACGAAGCGCAGGGATTAAAGGACGCTACGGCCGCGAATAAGGCGGCGTGCGAAAAGAGAATCAAAGAGCTGCAGGCGAACTGAAAGGAAATGGAGATTCAAATGTTACGTTACAAAGACATGCCGGTTCTGGCGAGTGAGGCTGCGGTCCGCGAAGCGGCGGGGGTTTCTCGATCGGAGCACATCCCCGCTGGCCGGAACACAGGTGGATTCCATTTTCTATAACCAGGTGGACCTGTTCACCGATTATTATGCGACACCTATTCTGAAAGATGTCATCGAGCCCTTAACCGTGATAACGGATTTCTGCCGTCAGGAAAAGATGGAGATATTTGAATCTCGCCAACGGCAGTTGCGGCACAGCAAGGCGGAGATCATCCGATTGCGCGCGCAGGAAGCGCGGGACGCCGCCCGTGTCGGCTGTGTTTGCGCGCGGGATGCCGAACTTTGCCACCGTGCCGGCCCGGCCGACCTACGACGCGCCGGTGGCGGTGTATCATGCGATGCCGGCCGGACTGCACGCCGCGTTGACGATCGCGGACCAATGCGTGGACCGTGCGGAGGCTTTGGCCGCCAGGCTGCGAGCCACCGGCGGCGCCGCCCGCGTCACGAATATCGATCTGACGCAGGAGGCGTCTGTCCAGGGCGTGGTCCGGAATACGGTGCAGCAATTCGGGCGGCTGGATATCCTGGTGAAAACCGGAAGTGATTGCTTCATTCATGAGCGAATACAAACCAAGGAGACAGGATTATGATTAGAGTTGCCGCTGAAACTTTTCAGGTTGTGCCGCACGCCGGCAGCGAAGGGCGGAGCCTGCTGCACAACAAAATCAGCAAGGTCTTCACGCCGATCAAAACAACGATTACACTGATCGAGGACGAGAAGACACGCCTGTGCATAATCTCGTCGCACTTCATTCAGGAATTTTATTCCGAAACGAACCTCTACCGCAAGTGCGTGGCGGAAGCGCTGGGCATCCCAAAGGAAAACACGTTCTTCTTCTCGTCTCATAACCATACCGATGCGTGTTTGGCGCGGGAAAGGAACGAGTACGGCGTTCCGCGGTACGAGGCCTGCTGTCCGGAATCTGCGCTCACGAAGGAAGGCCGCGCCCTGGTCAACGGCCTCATGAAGGCGGCCAAGCGCTTGCCAAGGAAGCTTGTCCCGGTCCGCGTCGCCTGGGGAACCTGGAAAGAACGTCGTATCACGTATAACCGGAAGGGGCGGCGGGCGGACGGCACAACGTATCTCATGCGCGAGGAGGATCGCCTGCGGCTGGGCAAGGATTTCAACGGCGATATTGAGGATGACGCCTTTGCGGTTGCTTTTGTCGGTGAGAACGGCAAGCCCGTCTCTTTCCTGACCCAGTTCACCGGCCATCCGGCGACGGCCTACCACCCTGAATTCCCGATTGTCCACGGAGATTACCCGCAGGTGGCGTGCGACGATCTTTCCCGGACATACGGCGGCGTGCCGGTTGGTTTCCTGCAGGGGTGCGCCGGCGACATGAATTCCAAGGGTCTGGTTTCGCTCGACCCCATTACGGTCAAAGCAGCCAAAGCCACTCGCTTTGGCCATTGTCTCGGAAAATCCTTCATTCAAGCCGCGAAGCATCTGCGTGATTCGGAACGTCAGGACATCGCGTTCTGTCGGGAGCGGGTTTCCCTGCCGTTTCAACGCATTCCCTCCGAACGTCGCTTGCGGCGCGAGATTGCCATGGTGGATGATTTCCTGCGGCGCTGCGAGCGGGGCGAAGAAAATACGTTGACCTGCCTCGGCCTAAATGTCGCGCGGACGATGTCGCCGACGTATCGCGGAGCGCTTCTCCAGCCCCACAAGAACTGGGCGGAATGGGCCTTAAAATTTCACACGGAAAAACGCCTGAAGGATGCGCCGAAGTCCGTCAACATCGAAACAGTCGCCATTCGTCTGGGAGACGTTGGCGTAATCGGGTTGGCCTGTGAGCCGCTTTGTGGCATTGGTCGCCAGATCAAACAGCAGACCGTTCTGCCGGTCGCCATCCCGTGCGGATACCTCAACGATAACGGCGTGGGCTATGTTCCGGACGGTTCGAACAATGGCGATACGGACTATCAGAGCAGTTATTACCGTTACACAACAGCGCTTTTGCCGTACAAAAAACCGGCAGGCGATCTGCTGGCGCGGGCAGGCATCAAAATGCTCGCCCAACTTGCAAAGCGCACCGACGTGTGAGTGAGCGAAACGAAGGAAACAAACCATGGCAACCGAACGTCCGATCGAAGCGACAATTGGCGCATGCAAGTTCGACAACGCAACCATCGGGGAAGGGACCTTCATCGAGCCGGATGTGTGCGTTGGGTTCCGCTACCACAAGGATTGCGGACCGGCACACGTCGGCAAACACGGCATTCTTCGAAAGGGCACGCTAATCTATGGCGATGTGACGATCGGCGACTATTTCCAGACCGGCCATTATGTCGTTATCCGCGCCAAGGTCCAGATCGGCGATTATTGCTGCATGCTGAATCATTCCACGCTGGAGGGGGTGATTCATTTTGGCAATGGCGTCCGGATCATGACGAACGTCTATATCCCATCCCGCACCTGGCTGGGCAACAATGTTTTTGTGGGACCCGGCGTCACCTTTCTCAACGAAAAATTGCCGGGGCGCTCGGAAACCATGTCAATGCCCAAAGGCGCGACCATCGAGGATGACGTTGTGATCGGCGGCGGCTGCACCATCCTGCCGGGTATCACGATCGGCGAACGCAGCTTCATCGCGGCCGGCTCGGTTGTCACCAGGAATATTCCGCCGAAAAGCCTGGTTAAAGGCGTTCCCGGAAAAATCGAACCCCTGCCCGCCAATCTGGATATGCCCAATAATCCCTGGCTGACCATTCAGCCGATCGATATCTGGCATCCGCTGACCGCCGATCTAGGCGCAATCGATTGGCCGAAGCATTGAACTGATTTATGGAACTGCGCACAGAGACTCAATCCAAAAGCGTGCAAGTAACCGTGCAAAATAGTGCGCCGCATTCCACGAGCGACTCCCGCAGCGCGCAAGCCGTGGGATGTGCTTTGCTGGCCGTTCTCCTGTGGAGTTCGTCGGCGTATTTAGGTGTAACATTGGCTCATGTGCCGACCTTATTTCTCATCGGTATCGGGCTGATTCTCGGCGGTAGTCTTAACGCCATACGCTCCAGAGGCACACAGCATTCCATCTGGCCGCTGCTTTTAGGAACGTATGGATTGCTTGGCTCGAATCTGCTTTTTTTATTGGCTTTACGCTATGCTCCGCCGATTGAGGTGGCCCTGCTGAATTATCTTTGGCCATTATTGATCGTGGCGCTCTCGCCGGTATTCTTTGCCAATAAAGGTTTGCGGCTGAATCATTTTCTGGGTCTGGCTTTGGGCGGCATTGGCGCTGTTCTGATCGTGACGGGAGGCCGCTTTGCATTTTCGCGTGAATATCTCCTCGGCTACATTCTCGCATGCGGGACCGCTTTGGTGTGGTCAACTTACTCTTTAATGGCAAAACGCTCGTCGCGTTTCTCAAGTTCCACGGTAAGCTGGAGTGGGTTGCTCGGCGGCGCTATCGCCCTGGCGCTGCATCTCGTTTTCGATCTGGAATATCATCCGCATCGAAATGATTACGCATTACTGCTTTTCTTCGGAGTCGGCCCGCTGGGCTTCGGTTATCTGCTTTGGGATCGCGCCATGCGTTTGGGCGATGCGAGAACCATTGGATCGATCGCATATCTCACGCCACTCCTTGCGGTTCTAGTGCTCATCTCGACAGGACGCGCGCATTTAACAACGGTAGTCGGTCTCGCGATGGTGCTAATCGTTTCCGGTTGCTTCCTCGGATCAACAACGATGCTTTGGACCAAAGAAATATATCGGAGCCTTTTGCAAAATGGTTTGGAGCACAGGCTTAAATGCTCCAACAAAAATAAGAATACACGTTTCGTGGACGTCCGCAAGCTAAAAAACGGTAAAATGTAGTTTTTTTTGGCAGACCCGTCCTGATGCGGGTTGCCCGC
>CAIYGI010000073.1 GCA_903925685.1 uncultured bacterium | reverse complement strand
CCATTGCGCGGGCGTTCTTGGTCTCATGCCGTCTCTTATATCAATCCATAATTGATATTGTCAAGAAATAAAAAACACCCCATGCCCTTTATTTTCAGGGCTTCGCTCTGCTCCTCGCTCTCAACTCCCGCAGAACAGGGCCTCCACTCCCGCATTGAATAGGAGCGGCGCGCATGTTATATGTCCGCCTGCCGGCGTTGTGCGCCGGCTTGTCAAAGGAGCCGGGCGTGTACCTGAAATCCCTCGAATTGATCGGTTTTAAAAGTTTCGCCGACCGCACCATCATGCGCTTCGATCCCGGCATGACGGCGATCGTAGGCCCGAACGGCTGCGGCAAGAGCAACGTTTCCGACTCCCTGCGCTGGGTGCTGGGCGAAACCAGTGCCAAGGCCCTGCGCGGCGCGAAAATGGAGGATGTGATCTTCAACGGCGCCGAAACGCGCAAGCCGCTGGGCCTGGCCGAGGTCAGCGTGACTTTCGCCGAATGCGAGGGCGCCCTCGGCACCGACTACAATGAAGTCACCGTCACCCGCCGCGTCGCCCGCTCGGGCGAGGGCAGCTACTTCCTCAACAAGACGCCCTGCCGTCTCAAGGACATTCAGCGTCTCTTCCTGGGCACCGGCGTCGGCACGGACTCCTACTCCATGATGGAACAGGGCCGCATCGATCAGGTGCTGAGTTCCCACCCGGAAGACCGCCGCGAGATTTTCGAGGAGGCCGCCGGCATCACGCGTTTCAAGGCCGACAAGAAGGAAGCCCTGCGCAAACTCGAGCAGACCGAGGTCAACCTGGTCCGGCTCTCGGATGTGATCCGCGAGGTCAAGCGCCAGATCGGCTCGCTGCAGCGCCAGGCCGGCAAGGCGCGCCGCTACAAGGAACTGCGCGGCCGCCTGCGCGAACTGGACCTCTACCGCACCGCCGGCCAGGTGGCGCAGATGGAAACAGCACTGCGCGCGGTCGAGGCGGCGCTGGCCGAACACACCCAAAAGCTGGAGGGGTTGCAGACCACGCAGCGCAGCCAGCGCGCCCGCGAGGCCGAACTGCGCGGCGCGGTCATGGATGTCGAACACTCCATCTCGAACGTCACGGAAGCGCGCGCCGCGGCGCAAACGCGCCTGGACCGCAATGCCGACACGATGCGCATGAATCGCGAACGCCTCGCGGAAATGCAGCGCCTGAGCGAACGCGACCGCGCCGAAATCGCCTCCGCCACCGCCCAGGCCGCCGCCCAGCGCGAGACGCTGGCGGCTCTGGAACGCGACCTGGCCGAACGCACCGCCGAACGCGACACCAACGAAAGCGCCTGGCGCGTCCGCCAGGAGGCAATTCAGCAGCACGAGCTGACGCTCGCCAAGTTGCGCGCCGAGATCCAGAGCCTGCGCAACGAGGCCATGGACGCGGAGGCCACGCTGGTCCGCCTCCAAAACCAGTTGACCCAGATGGATGCCCGCGAACGCGAGGCGCTGCTGCAACGCGAACGCCTGGGCGGCGAACACGCCCGTCTGGCCAGCGCCGTCGCCGAGCAGGAAGAGCGCGAACGCGGCCTGACCGAGGTGCTGGCGGCGCTGCGTGTGGAACTGCAGCGCGGCGACCAGGTGCTGAGCGACCAGATCCGCCGCCGCGCCGCCGCGCAGCAGTCGGTCAAGGATATCCAGCAGTCCATCGCCGAATTGCGCAATCATGCCGCCGCGCGCACCGCGCAGATCGAACTGCTGACAAACGCCGAGATGATGGCCAAGGACTTCCCCGATGGCGCGCGGCTGCTGCTGCAGACCGACGGGCCCTTTGCCGCCCATCGTCCCGCGCTGCTGGGCGCGCTGGCCCACCTGGTCGAGGCGGAACCCGCCTACCATGCGGCGCTCGAAGCCACCCTGCGCGCCTGGCTCGATGCAGTGATCGTCACCGACGCCCCGGCCGCGCTGGCGATCCTGAACGAACTGCGCACCCGCCGCGCGGGACCGGCGCGCCTGCTGGCGCTGCTGCCCTCGGACGGCGAGAGCGCCGAACCTCGGCCGATGCTCGAAGGGCCCGGCGAACTGCTGCTCGACCATGTGCATGGCGAGGAGTCCATCCAACCGCTGCTGCGGCGGCTGCTCTGGAATGTGCGCGTCGTGAAGACGCTGGAAAACCTGCCAGCGCCGCTGCCACGCCAGGCGGTCTTCGTCACCACCACCGGCGCGGTCGTGCGCGGCGACGGCGCCTTCGAGTTCTGGATGCCCGACCCGCGCACTTCGAATCCGCTCACGCGCCGCCACATGGTCGCCGACATCCAGCAGTCGCTGGACGAGATCCAGGGACGCATCCGCGAGCGCGAAGCGGCGCTGCAGGAACAGCAGGCGGCGCTGCACGCCCTCGAAACCTCCGCCGCCCAGACGGAGAGCGCGGTCCAGGAACACCGCCACACCATCGCCGTCCGCCAGGGCGAGCAGCAGGTCGTCGGCCAGGCCGCCCGGCAGGCGCGGCAGCGCATGGAAACGGTCGGCGCCGAACTCGAGGAACTCAACCGCCGGCTGGCCTCGGCCGAGACGCGCCGCGAGATGGCCAGCCAGATGGAAGCCGCCCGCGAGCGCCAGGGGCGCTCCCGCAACGGACTCGACACGCAGACGCAGGCCTTGCAGGACGCCGAGGTGCAGCGCTCGACGCTGCAGAACGAGGTCAACGACCTGCGCATGCGTCATGTCGAAAGCCGCCAGCTGGTCGAACATCTTGTCCAACGCCAGGCCCCCACGCAGGCGCGCCTGCGGGAACTGGAAACGCTGATCGCCACCCGCACCCAGGCGCTGGGCGGCTACCAGACCGGCATCACCCAGATGCAGGCCGCCATCGCCGAGGCCGAGGGGCAGACCGGCGCCCTGCGCCGCGAGGTCGAACAGTCCGCCGCGCGCCTGGAATCGCTGCGCAACGGCCGCAACGAGCGCGCCGCGGAACTGGCCGCGATCGAGGCCGCTTTGTCCGGGATCACGCGCCAGACTGAGGCCACCGCCGCCGCCAAGGCCCAGCTCGATGTCTCCCTGGCCGAAGACCGCCTGCGCCTGCAGGCCCGCATCGAGCGCACGCTGGCGGAATACGCGATCGCGATCGAGGATCTGCGGCGCGCGCCCGAGCCCGCCTGGGAGGGGGAACACCCCGCCCCGGAGGCGCTCGACGCCGAGATCGCCGAACTGCGCTCGCATATCGAGGCCATCGGCCCGGTCAACCTCGTGGCGATCGCGGAATACCAGGAACTGGAGGAGCGTTTCGCCTTCCTGACCAAGCAGGAACAGGACCTGCAGAGCGGACGGCAGCAGCTCCACGAAATGATCCGCAAGATCAACGCCACGACCGCCGAGATGTTCCGCACGACCTTCGACCAGATCAACCTCAACTTCCAGGCGATGTTCGAACGGCTGTTCAACGGCGGCACCGCGCGGCTGGTGCTGCTCGAGGGCGAGGACATCCTGGAGTCCGGCATCGACATCATCGCCCGGCCCCCCGGCAAGCGGCCGCAGAGCATCTCGCTGCTCTCCGGCGGCGAGCGCACCATGACGGCGGTGGCGATGCTTTTTGCAATCTACATGATCAAGCCCAGCCCCTTCTGCGCACTGGACGAACTCGACGCCGCCCTCGACGAGTCCAATATCGGCCGCTTCGTCAAGGTCCTGCAGGACTTCCTGAAGCAGTCGCAGTTCATCGTGATCACTCACAACCGCCGCTCGATCGCCGCCGCCAGCACCATCTACGGCGTAACCATGACCGAGCGCGGCATCTCCCGCGTGGTTTCGATGAAGTTCTCCGAATACGAGCATGCCAAGGAGTTTCAGCCCGAGGTCAAGCACGCCGCGGCGGCCGCGCCGGCGGCGGTGTCCGACAAGTCAGACAATGCTCCCGCTGAAACAGAGACGCCCGCTTGAGCATAACCCCGGAAGCCTGCCTTGAAATCGCCGCGACCGCCGCGCGCGCCGCCGGCGGCCATGCCCGCACGCAGCGGCATCGCCGCGGCGAGGCCAACCAGCGCCTGGCCCACGACGTCAAACTGGCGCTCGATGTGGAATGCCAGGGCATCGTCGAGGCCATCATCCGCGAGCGCGCACCCGGGCACGCCATCCTCGGCGAGGAGAGCGTCGGCGCGGCGGAAACCGTGGATGCCGACACGCCGCTCTGGATCGTCGATCCGATCGACGGCACGGTCAATTTTTCCCATGGACTGCCATTCTGGTGCTGCTCGATCGGCGTGCGCCTCGGCGCGCGCAGCCTGGCCGGGGCCGTCTACGCGCCCGACACGGACGAACTCTACACCGCCACCTGCGACGGTCCGGCGCTCTGCAACGGCGCGCCGCTGCATGTCTCGTCCGTCGCCGCCATCGGCGACGCGGTGGTCATGACCGGGCTCGACAAACAACTGGACCCGAGCCTGCCGCCCTTCGAAATTTTCCGCGCCATTTCCGTGCGTGCGCAAAAAGCGCGCATCATAGGCTCCGCCGCGCTCGACCTTTGCCACGTGGCGGCCGGGCGGGCAGACGCCTATTTCGAGTCGGGCATTTACATCTGGGACATCGCCGCCGCCGCGCTGATCGTCGAACGGGCCGGCGGCCGCGCCGAACTGATCGGCGAAATGGGCCACGGCCGCCTGCGCTTCCTCGCCAGCAATGGATTGATCCACGAAGCCGTGAGGGATATTGTTCAGTCAGCCTTCAGCCTTCAGCCTTCAACCTAAACAACCTTGAATTCCCAACCATGACCACACCACTGCCTCCGATCATTTACGAAGACGACACCCTGGTCGCCTACGACAAACCCTCGGGCTTGCTCGCCGCGCCGGACCGCTGGGATTCCAAACTCGAGAATTTGATGACGCTGGTTCACGAGCGCGTCTCTCCTGCCTGGTTCAACATCCACCGGCTCGACCGCGACGCCAGCGGCGTCATGCTGCTGGCCAAGACCCGCGATGCGCTGCGCCACCTGACCCGCGTCTGGAGCAGCGGCGCCGGCGCGGTGCACAAGGAATACCGCGCGCTGGTGCTGGGTGTGCCGGCGGAGAACGAGGGAACCATCCGCGCCAAACTTTCCACCGATCCGCATCATCCCGGCCGCATGCGCACCACCGAGGCGCACAACGGCAAGGCGACGATCACGAACTACCGGGTTTTGGAACAATGGCGCCAGCATGCCTGGCTGGCGGTGGAACCGGTGACCGGCAGGACGCATCAGATCCGCGTGCATCTTTACAGCATCGGCACGCCGATCGTCGCCGATCCCTTTTATGGTCCCGGCACATCGTTGCGCCTCTCGTCCCTCAAGCCGAACTACAAGTTCAAAATCAACGAGGAAGAGCGTCCGCTGATGAACCGCCTGGCCCTGCACGCCTGGCGGCTGACCATTCCCCACCCCGTCACGGGCGCGAGTCTGACCATCGAGGCGCCGCTGCCCAAGGCCTTCGAAGTGTCGCTCAAGTACCTGCGCCGTTACGCCGCGCTGCGCGCGCCGCCCGCGCCTTGAACCAGGTCACCGCACCGATCGCCACGCCGTAGAGCATCAGCACCGCGCCCAGCAGACGCGAGTTCGGCCCATGGCGCCACAAGCCCCAGGCCAGCAGTCCGGCGCCGATCGCCAGCAGCACCCAGGCCTGCGCCCAGCGCATCGCCAGCGCCCAATCGCGCCGCGGAAGTTCATTAGGGGTATTATTATCATTCGGTGTGTTCATGATGGAAGGGTGTTCGGTGTTCGGGAACTCAGGGTTCAGGGTTCAGGGAAAGAGTTCGCTGGCCATCTTTTATCATGACTGACGCCGAGCGGGTAGGCTTTCTTATTTACCGGTCATGCCCTGCCCTGAACCGCGGATGGACACCGATGAACGCGGATTGTGGAAATATGAAGAGGACGGGCTAAAATTTCTTCCGCCATCCGCATGAATCCGCGTTTATCCGCGGTTATATATCTTTTGAATTGACCAGCACGCCCTTCTCCTGTCCGCGAAGGCCGGTCGCTACACCATCGCCGTAAAAGAGATCGCTGTTTTCGGCCACGTAATGTTGACAGGACGCCTTAAAGTCCCTAGTTTTCATCAATGCAGTGGGTTGCACAATCCGCGAAAGACACCGCCGCCGGAACGTTCGAA
Organism: uncultured bacterium; assembly: GCA_903925685.1. Lineage (GTDB taxonomy): Bacteria > Verrucomicrobiota > Kiritimatiellia > CAIKKV01 > CAIYGI01 > CAIYGI01. Next base: position 3,681 of record CAIYGI010000073.1, on the reverse strand, counting down.
AAACGTTCATGGAACGACACAGGCCACGCACGCAAAACTTAACGCCATGTCCCTTCATCCTCAATTTCCAACCTCACCCTACGCTCCGCTCATCCCGGAACAACGGTGGTTTCCCGCTGATGAAGCCCTGCGCAGTACAGCCTACGAAAAGCTCCTCCCACCGCTCGTGGCGAAGGTGCGGCAAGAAGTCTTCGCCTGGCGTAACAATGGCTACGCCGGGGCGTCCGCGACCTCCATGACCTTGCTCCGTCATTGGTTCGATACCGAGCACCTGACCGAAAACGCCGGCGGCTCGCTTTCAACATTCCGATATTATTTCGCCCAACGTGAAGCGGTGGAGACGGTCATCTGGCTTTACGAGGTCCGCAAAGCCCGCGATAAATACGATCTGCTCCGTTTCGACGCCTCCGGCGCGGTGTCGAGCGGCATGTTCGCCGAGGATTGGCCGCGCTACGTCCTGAAAATGGCGACCGGCGCGGGCAAGACCAAAGTGCTCTCGCTGCTGATCGCATGGAGTTTCTTCCACAAACTCTATGAAGCCGACTCCGCCCTTTCGCGGAACTTTCTCGTCATCGCGCCCAATATCATTGTCCTCGACCGCCTGCGGGCGGACTTCGACGGCCTCAAGATTTTCTTTAACGACCCCATCCTGCCGCAAAACGGCCAAGAGGGGCGTAACTGGCGCGACGACTTCCAACTCACCCTGCACATCCAGGACGACGTTCGGATTGTCCGCGACATCGGAAACCTGTTCCTCACCAACATCCACCGCGTTTTCCTCGGCGAAATCCGCGATCCTTCGCTGGAGGACGAGGACTTGCGCGACTATTTCCTCGACCCTTTCGGCGCAAAACCCGTCGGCAAAACGACCGACAGCAAGACCGACCTCGGCGAAATCGTCCGCGAGATCGAAGAACTCGCCGTTTTCAACGATGAGGCGCATCACATCCACGATCCCCGCATGGCATGGTTCAAATCCATTCAGGACATCCACAATAAGATGCTCCAAAAGGATCGCCGACTGGCGTTACAGGTGGACGTAACGGCCACGCCACGACACGACAACGGCGCGATCTTCGTTCAGACCGTTTCCGATTACCCGCTGGTCGAGGCCATCCATCAAAATGTCGTCAAGCATCCCATCCTGCCCGACGCCGCGAGCCGGGCAAAACTGAACGAGAAAAAAAGCGCCATTTTCACCGAGAAATACGACGACTACCTCAAACTGGGCATCGAGGAATGGAAGAAGAGCTACGCCGAACACAAGGCCCTCGGCAAGAAGGCGGTCTTGTTCGTCATGGTGGACGATACCCGCAACTGCGACGATGTGGGCGCGTATCTGGAAAAAATCTGCCCCGAATTGCATGGCGCGGTGCTCGTGATCCACACCAAGAATAACGGCGAAATCTCCGAGGCAGCGTCCGGCAAAAACAAAGAGGAACTCGAAAACCTGCGCAAAGAAGCCAACGGCATTGACACGCTGAAGTCGCCGCACAAGGCCATTGTTTCCGTACTCATGCTCAAGGAAGGCTGGGACGTGCGCAACGTCACCACCATCGTCGGGCTGCGCGCTTTCAATTCGCCGAGCGACATTCTGCCGGAGCAAACCATTGGGCGAGGCCTGCGCCGGATGTATTTCGGTAACGACGTGGTCCGCGAAACCGTCTCCGTCATGGGTACGCCAGCGTTCATGGATTTCGTCGAGTCCATCCAGAGCGAGGGCGTGACATTCGAGCGCGTTCCGATGGGCGGTGGCACGGACCGGCACGATTCGCTTATCGTGGAAGTGGACGCCGAGAACGAGGACAAAAACATCGAGGCCCTCGACATCTCGCTCCCAAAACTCACCCGCCGCTACCAGCGCGAGTTCAAAAACCTTGAGGCGCTTGATCCTGCGAAGTTCGGCAATCGAGTTCTGCCGCTGAAACCGTTCACGCCGGAGGAAACTCGCGAGATCGTGTTCAAGACCATGCTCGACTCGGAGATTCACCACATTATCCAACTCGACGGCGCCGGCCCGGCGGATTATCGCTCCGTCGTCGCGTTTTTCGCGCGGCAGTTGCTCAAAGACCTGCGCCTCGTCGGTGGCTACGATGTGCTTTACCCAAAGGTGCGCGACTTCATGAAATTCCATTTGTTCGAACCGCGGATGGACGCGGATGGACGCGGATTAGGAAGCGGAGAAACCATCGGCGTTCATTCGCGTTCATCCGCGGTTCGCGCTCCAGGCGTTGAGCTCGAAGATCCCGTCGTGCTCCGCAACCTTTCCGAGCCGGATGCCGGCAAGATTCTCTACGATTCGTTCAAATCCGCCATCAACGCACTTACCGTCCATGAAACCGGCACAACCCGCATCGAGGACCGGATTCGACTGAAGGAAATGCGCCCATTCCGCACCGACTACCGCGCCCATCTGACCGCCGACAAGAGCATCTTCAACAAAATCGTGGGCGAACCCAATTCCGGCGGTTTTGAACTTCTTTTTGCCTCCTTTCTGGAGAACGCGCCCGATATGCAGGCGTTCGCCAAGAACTACCTCGCCATCGGGTTCAAGTTCGACTACGTCAAGACCGACGGCGATCTCTCCAACTACACGCCCGATTTCATCGTCCGCACAAGCGACACCACAATCTGGATCGTGGAAACCAAGGGCCGCGCCGAACTCGATCTGCCGCAAAAAATGGCCCGGCTCAAACAATGGTGCGCCGACGCCACCGCCGCCGAGGAAAATGGGCAGAGTTATGATTTCGTTTTCGTGGATCAGACCGGTTTTACCAAACACAACCCGACGACGTTTGCCGCACTCGCAGCGAGTTTTACAGGTTACAGATGAACACAGATAAGAAACGCCCCGTTACCGAACCCAATCCGCGTTCATCCGCGTCCATCCGTGGTTCCGCCGCCTACGAACTCTCCGACGCCGAGAAGCGTGACCTCGTCAAACTCATCAACGAGGGCAAATCGCTCCCCGAAAAATACCGTTTCATTCTTTTCGCCGACAAGCGCGAGGTCGAACTGGTCTGGAACGGCAAGTCCCGCGAAGTCTGCACCGCCATCCTCCCCTTCCAGACCCTCGAACACATCGACGAACCCCGCAAGGAAAGCAAGAGCGAGGTCGTATGCGAGGCCGGCAAACTCATCAAACTGAACAAGGACAAGAACGGCATCCTCACCCGCGACGTGTTGACGAAAAAATGGACCGACTGGGTGGATTACTGGGCGGTGGATTTCAATTACGAAAGCCGCAAGGAAATCGTCAAAGTGGCGAAGAATCTCGGCGTGGAAGGCGCATTGCCCGGCAGCGCCGACGCGGGGGAGTTCATTGACTTCGAGGAACGCTGGACGGGCGCCTACATCTTCGAGAACGAATGGCAAAGCTTCCGCACCCGTCAAAGCCGGGACCTTGAATTGACCAGCGCCCCCTTCACCTATCCCAAACCCGGCCGCTACACCATCGCCGTAAAGGTGATCGATATCTTCGGCAACGACACGATGTCGTTGATGCCGGTGACGGTGGGCCATGATCCGCGCGTAGAGAGCGGGCAGGGAGTGCGCAGGTGTAAATTTCCTAGATGAATCTGAAAAAAGATGTAATTTGGTCTTGACAGGCGATATATTGGTGGTATATCACTATATTCATTATGTCCGCTCGCATTCCACTGATGTGCAAGACCCCGTTTG
>CAIYGI010000072.1 GCA_903925685.1 uncultured bacterium | reverse complement strand
GCGCACTGCGCGCATAGAACATAAGCGATCCAACACCGTTGCTAATCACCGGACTTTGTATCCATGAATCGCCAATCGAGAGTTTATTCAACTGTGCGGAGTTTGTCCCGTTGAAGACAATGTTGGGTTCCTGTGGAACCGTACCGTATATGCCAAGATTGTGGAAGGACCATCCATCGGAATAATTCTTCGTGCCCGTATTGATTACGGCTGGCTTGGCCGACGGATACGTCTCGAAACCCTGCACTCGGTTGATATCATTCGTCAAATCGCCAACCTGGTAAGCTAGCAGGGGTTGACCTGGCGACGGATACTGGGCAACGGCATCGCCCTGGAACCCGTGATAAGTGGCCGTTATGTAATACTGTACGGTATTGCCGGGCGCCGTTGGCAATAGAGGGGTAACCGTGGTGTAATGATCGCCAAAGTCGTTCGTCATCGCCACTACGCCGAAAGCGGAATCCTGGTTGTCTCGATAATGCACCCGCGCGTCTATACCGGTAGCGCCGGCCAGTGAGTCGATGGAACAGGAGATCGCGACGCTGTCGAGGAATGTCGGCGCGGCCGGAGTGTTGGTCACGTCGCGGAAACCCAATTCCGACCCAACCTCCGCGACAACGACCTCGTCCAGACAGAGAGCCGGATGTCCGCTGGCGGTCAAATTGCGGATTCTCACACACCTGGTGTTATGATCGCCGCGCGTTGTCGAAAAGTACGCGTACTCGCCGGAAATCACGTTCGTGACAGAAGCGATAACAGACCAAAGGCCAGTTGTCGCCGGGGCGACTTCCACAGTGAATCCGGCCGGTGGCTGGCCGTTGCTCTGCGCATTGCGGTACCAGAAACTAATCTGGCCGATACCGTTGGACTGATCCGGCGACCGCAGGCATTGATTCGTTCCGGGCCCAGCATTGAGAATGGCCGAGCGTCCGACAAATGCGCACCCGCTGTCTGGCAGCGCGTTGCTGGTGACACGGCCATCCGACAGTACCCACCCTTCGCCGTTCGTATAAACGCCAAAGCCGCCCGTGCCATTAGTCCATATGTCGAAGTTAACGTAGGCCGCCCGGAGCACGTTCCATGTATGGCAGTTCTCGTCGAAGTTGAAAACCAGACAGCCGTTGTTCGTGCCGGCAAGTACGATATTTTCCCCGCCGTTCACCGCGGTTCCATAGAACGGCGAAATCGTTGTCTGGACAGCCGCCCCGAAATTGGCGGCGTCAGCACCCTGCCCGTTGAATACGAACCCCGCATCGACCAAATTGGCGACTAACGCCACGCCCTGCCAGACGCCATTGCCGACCAGAATCATGTTGGGGTTCAACCCGCTTCCGCTTACGACAAGATTCGTGTAGGCCGAGGTGAACGGGGAGGCATGAATTTGAACAGCCAGCGGTGCACTCGCACCGCCCGCGGGATAGTTGGCGGGGATCGGACTGGAGCCGTCGCATGACGCCGTGAAGTAGTAATAGACGTACGTACCGGGTTCCGTAACCGGCGGGATCAAACTCACGGTCGCATAGCGGTTCGTGCCCACGGTGCTCATCGCCAGGGGTAGGTATGGGCCAGCCGGACGCCCGACACTGTAGTAGGCCGTAACCGTAACGTTTGACGCCGCCGCAAAAGGCACGACCTCGACGGAGAAGGACATTGCATTCGTCGTGTTTGGCGAGGCCGGACTCACCGCCGAGTTAGTCAGCACCATATATGACCGCGTAATCGTATAGGCAAACGGGCAGTTGATGTCCGCTGGTGCGTATAGCGGCTTCGTGTACAAACTGTTAAACCCCTGATAATCGCAACGAATCATGTACTGCACGATTCCGGCACCGCCTTCTGGTCCGATGCCAGCCGGGATCGCCACCCGGTTCGAGAACACCGGTCCGTTGTTGGCCATGGCGAGCGGCGTGTATTCTCCATCCGTACCAATACGGTAGAAGAGTGTCGCCGCAAGATTAGATGCGCCTGCCACCGGATCAATGCGCACGGAAACCATGACGGGTTCCAAGGCAGTCGGCGCCGCCGGAAGATGGGTCGCCGGACCAAAGGCAACCGCGGGCCAGAAGGGCTCTGTCACCACGAGATCGTCAATGCACAAAGCGCTATTTGTGGTGGCGTTGAACCACCGGAAATAGCGGCTGTCGCGGTCCTCAACGGTCAGCGTCAAGGCCGCATACATGGTGGTGCCAACGGTCAGGTTTGTCAGAGTGGTCCAGTTCGTTCCATCCGTCGACTTCTCCAGACGGCACTCAGCTGGCGGCGCGCCGTTGAGCGGATAGTCCCGGAACCAGAAACGGACCTGGCCAATACCATTCGCGAGACGCGGCGTCGCCAGCCAAGCGTTCGTCGGCAGCACGGCACTGCGTACACGGTAGGTACGATCCAAGTCGGCCATGCCGAGAGCGACGCAACTGGTCCAGCCTCCGTAGTTGGAAGCTCCTGCCGGCCAAGCGTCGAAACTTTGGTAAATGCCCTTGTCGACGCTGTAAGCCCGATTGGTTTCGCAGAAAGTGAAGAAAAACGGTCCGCCGTTAGTACCGCCAAGCACGATTCCCGCGCCGTTGGTCGAGGCGGCGCCTTCCACCCGGAACAACGTGCGTGTCTGTGCGGCATCGCCCCAGACAGTCGTTGCGTATGGCGCCGCTGCGTCAACAGCGCGATACGTAATGGCCGCGTTCGTCAGCAACCCGGCGCACTCGGCCACGCCGAACCACATGTAGTCGCCCGTCAGCCACAAATTCGTCGCAATGTCGCCCTGAACCGAGAGCCCGTTCATTGCATAGGCGCTCCGGAAAGCCGCTGACTGTAAGGCAAAGACGGCACTGGTACCCAGATGCCCCAATCCGTCGTCCGCACGCAGAGTCACCCGCGTAGCCGGATCGCAGACGGACACCGTGCCCGTCCATGTCCCCGCGGAGAATGCCGCCGAGTTGCCCGGCGTAGTCTGCAAGCGCGCCGACGGCGTCTCCACGTCGCTCCAGGCCCCGACCTCAACTGTGCCAGTGAAACCAATGGCGGTATTCTCGCCGATGTCCCGTGCCGTCGCCACGACGGCAAACGGCGTGCCGACGAACTGGGGAGACGCGATCGGACTCCAGGTGAAATGGTGAACCGGACCGGCCTCCACATTAAAGACCACGCTGGTTCCGGCGCGCCCGTTTTCGGCCACGGCAGTCAACCGTACATTAGTGGCCGCGCCATAAACCGCCACACTTCCAGTCCACTGTCCAGCGCTGAAAGAGCCCGTGTAATCGGGCTGCACCATCACGGGACTGCCATCGGCGATGCCGCACAAATGCGCTTTGCCGGAATAGACGGCAATCGTCTCCCCGTTCACGTCTACAGCAGACAACCCGACATCGAACGGCACTCCGGCTGTCTGTCCGCCCGTAACCGGTTGAAATTCGATATGGTGCAAGTCGGCATCACGCACGAGTATCGACGCGCTGCCCGACCCGAATCCCGCCGCGCTCGCCGTCACGATTCCCGTCTTCACGCCGACCATGGCGTAGTCCGGCGGCAGAACAATGTAAAAACACGCGACCGTCTTCCCCGCCGGAATTGTGACCATGTCCGGCACCACCACTTCGTTGGTATCCGACGAATCGAGCCTAACGAGCAGATCATAGGCCAGCGTCATGTCGATCGAAACCACGCCCCCCGTTAAGCAAGAGGCCCCTTCATAACCAGAGGGCGGTAACGCCACCACCATGTTCGTGCTAGAGGCACGAAACGTCGCACTTGCACCAGTATGTCCTGTGCCGTCAACTGCCTGCAGGTACATATTCGTGGCTTGTTGCAAAATGGTTACGGAACCTGTCCAGACGCCAGATGCAAAGTTGCCGGAGTTCGTCGGCGTGATGGTGACCGAACCACGGGGGGTGTAACGCAAATCAACCAAGTATCTAATAGTGTTCGTAAAGTTTGGAAAAGTTCCGCCACCATTAGCGTACACACCATTGAGAATGATCCCGTCGGTGAAGTTCGTTGGCATGCCGCCGGGCGAGCGATAGTAGTAGGGAGTGCCAGCGCCCGCAACGCGGTATACGGTGCCGGAACTTAGCACCACCGGGGCATCGAGCGGTGTCTCCCGCCAAGTACCATTGACGCTCGCTACATTCTTGCTGGCGACAAGGACCCCGCTATCAGTCCAAACAGAAATATTGGTGCCCCAATAATGCCGAACGTGCGTCACGGTTATATTATTCGCAGGCCGGAACTGAATTCCGTGTGTTGGAAAGCCTACGGTGCTGTATATGTTCCCCGACAAATTGGGCTGCATTAACCGATTGGTTGCAGGCACTGTTGCGCCACAAAGCATGACAGTACCTGCAAAATCCACAGCGGTGTTGTTCCCGGCATCCTGAGCCGTAATCGTAACCGGGATCGGTAGGTTCACGTACTGTTGGCTTGCCACAGAACCCCAGGCAAAATGATGCAACGGTCCGGCGACTACATCGAACGGCGTGCTCGTCATGGAATAGCCCGCTCCATCGCTCACGGTCAAGCGCACGTTGCTATCAAGACCCGTCACCGTTACGTTCCCAATCCAAATGCCATTGACGAAGTTGACGAGACTCGTTGGATGAACGGTCATCGCCCCGCTATCGCCCGTGCCGCTGAATCCCGCGGAACCTTGGTATACGGTAATTGTCGCTCCGTTCACGTCGGTTGCCGCAAGCCCCACGTTGAACGGTACGGCAGAGGTCTGGGGACTGGCTATATCTCCGAACACAAAATGGCCCAGGTCGGCGTCTTGCACCAGAATCGATGCGCTCGCCGGTGTAAACCCAACCGCACTCGCCGTCACGATCCCAGTCTGCACCCCGGGTGGCATTCCCACCGGCAAAGCGACGGTGAAACAAACCGCTGTTTGTCCAGCCAAAATGCTCACCGTGTCACTTGCCGGCGATTGCGCAGGGTACACCGACTCCAGTATTACCGCCAGATCGTTCGTCAACGCCCCACCAATTGTCACCTGCCCACCGTTGGTGAACGACTGACCTTCGTAGCCAGAGCCTGGCAATGTCAGCGTCAAATTCGTGTTTTCGTTGTCTTGTATCGTGTCGAGAAGCGCACGGGCTCGCGCGGCGGCCCGCGGCAAACAAGAGACAACAATTGCAAACGCCAGGAGCAAAACACCTTTATCGTGATACATGATCTTCATGCGCTGCCTTTGCGTATATGTAGCGCCGCCCATCTCTTAATGCCTTTTCACAAAACAAACTTTTAAGATACGTTGCCATTCCTTGCCTGTCAATAAGTTTTACGGCATAAGTATTGCGACTATTTTGCGGAATATATGGCTATTTACAGGGCACACTGACTTTTCTATTTTCAGCAAACTAGGCGGTCGCCGCCCCACCGTGCTCCGGCGGGTTGAACTCGGAATCGATCCAAATACTTCACATTGAGAAAGGTTGTCAATGTGTAATTAGCGTTTGACAGCAGGGCGGGATTCCGGCGATAATGATGGCTTGTTGCCGGTCGAAGCAGGTGTCCGGCGGGCCAGTCACGAAATGCTTTTGAAGCAGAGTACCATGAAAAAAACGATTCTGATTCTGCTGGTGGTGGTTGTGGCCGGGCTGGGCGGCTGGCGGGTCTATGAAAAAACCAGGGCCGGCGGGAAGGCCGGAGCGGGCGGCAGGCAGGGGGCGGGGCCGGTTCCCGTGACCATGGCGGAGGTGGTCCAGAAGGCCATGCCGGTGACCTTGCGGACGTTTGGCACCGTGGAAGCCTACGAGACGGCCGCGGTCAAGCCGCAGGTCGGCGGGCTGGTGACCAACGTTTATTTCAAGGAAGGCCAGGACATCCACGCCGGCGACCTGCTTTTCACGCTCGACGCCAGGCCGGCGCTGTCGGCGCTGCGCCAGGCGGAGGCCAATCTGGCCAAGGACAGGGCTCAGAGCGACAACGCCGCCAAGGAAGCCGGACGCCAGGACGAACTGCTTAAGAAGGGTTTTGCGGCGGAGGATGCGCGCGACCAGGCGCACACGGCGGCGCTGGCCATGGAGGCCACGGTCCAGGCGGACGAGGCGGCCGTGGATAACGCGCGCCTGATGCTGGAATACTGCACCATCCGCGCGCCCTTCGACGGCCGCGCCGGCGCCCGCCTGGTCGATCCCGGCAATGTCGTCATGGCCAACGAAACCGTCCTGCTGGTCCTGAACCGCATTGCCCCCGCCCGCGTTTCGTTTGCCGTGCCGCAGCAGGATCTGCCGCGGCTGATGCCGGCCTCCGCCAACGGCCTGCTTGTCAAGGCCATGATCGGCGGCGACACCAACCTGCCCGAATCCGGAACCGTCACCTTTATCAATAACGAGGTGGACAAAACCACCGGCACACTGCAGATAAAGGGATCCTTTGCCAACGAGGCCAAGCGTTTGTGGCCGGGCCAGTTCGTGCGTGTCGAGCTGACACTGGTCGTGGAAACCAACGCTCTGGTCGTACCCTCGTCGTCCGTGCTCACCGGGCAGAAGGGAACCTACCTTTACGTGGTCAAGCTGGACCAGACGGTCGAGGATCGCGTGGTCAGCGTGAACCGCATCATGGATGAGGACACCGTCCTGGCGCCCGGAGACGTAGCTGCCGGCGAACGGGTGGTGACGGATGGCCAGTTGCGGCTGGCGCCGGGCTCCAAGGTCGAGCTCAAGGACGGCAACACGAAAAACGGGACCGCCAAACCTTGAACATCGCCGCCCTGTTTATCCGACGCCCCGTCACGACCACGCTGGTCATGGTGAGCATTCTGCTTGCCGGAATCATCGGATTCCGGAGCCTGCCGGTCAGCGACCTGCCCACGGTGGATTACCCCACCATCCAGGTATCGGCCTCCCTGCCGGGCGCCAGTCCCGAAACGATGGCCTCCTCGGTGGCCACCGTGCTGGAGAAGCAGTTCTCGATGATCGCGGGACTGGAGTCCATGAACTCCTCCAGCGCCCTGGGTAGTTCGCAAATCACGCTGACCTTCGCCCTGGATCGCGACATCGATGCCGCCGCCCTGGACGTGACGGCCTCGATTGCCCGCGCCGGGCGGCAATTGCCGTCCGACATGCCGTCCCCCCCCTCCTTTCAGAAGACTAACCCGGCCGACCAGCCGTTCCTTTATCTGGTGCTGACCAGTCCGACGCTGCCGTTGTCGGCGCTGGACGAATACGGTCAGACGCTGATGGCGCAGCGGATTTCGATGGTGGACGGCGTGGCCCAGGTCCAGGTTTTCGGATCTCAGAAGTATGCCGTGCGCATCCAGGTCGACCCGATGGCGCTGGCCGCCCACGGGATCGGCATCAACGAGGTGGCCGACGCGATCGACCAGGGCAATGTGAACCAACCCTCCGGCATCCTCTACGGCCCGTACCGCGCGGTCACGATTCAGACCGACGGCCAGATCATGAAGGCGGATGGGTATCGTTCGCTGATCGTGACTTACCGCAAGGGTGCGCCGGTGCGGCTGGGCGACCTCGGCCGGGTCACGGACAGCGTCGAAAACGACAAGGTCGCAGCCTGGTATTGCACGGCGGTCAGCCAGCAGCGCGCCGTGATTCTGGCCATCATGCGCCAGCCGGGCAAGAACACGGTTGAGGTCGCCGACGCCGTGAAGGCGCTGATGCCCGAGCTACAAACAAAACTGCCGACGGCGGTCACGCTGACAACCTTGTTCGACCGCAGTCTTTCGATTCGCGCCTCGGTTCACGACGCCGAGTTCACGCTGGTTCTGACCTTCATGCTGGTGGTGCTGGTCATCTTTGTGTTCCTGCGCAACGTGTCGGCGACCGTGATTCCCGCGCTGGCGCTGCCGATGTCGCTGATCGGCACCTTCGCGGCGATGAACGTATTGAATTACAGCCTGGACAACCTGTCGCTGATGGCCCTGACACTGGCCATCGGGTTCGTGGTGGACGATGCCATCGTGATGCTCGAAAACATAGTGCGGCACATGGAGATGGGCAAGAACCGCATGGATGCGGCGCTGGACGGGGCGCGGGAAATCGGCTTTACCATCGTATCCATGACGCTGTCGCTGGCGGCGGTGTTCATTCCCGTCCTTTTTATGGGTGGACTGATGGGCCGGATTTTCCGGGAGTTCGCGGTGACCATCGGCGCGGCGGTGCTGATTTCGGGCGTGATTTCGCTGACCCTGACGCCCATGTTGTGCAGCCGCTTTTTGCGCGCGCCGGCCTCGATTCACCATGGCCATATCTATGCCGTCACGGAGCGCGGTTTCCAGGCCATGCTGGGGTTCTACCACCGGACCCTCTGGTGGGTTTTGCGACGCCCCGCCAGAACGCTGATGCTGGCCATCCTGGCGCTGGGTTTGACGGGCTGGCTGTTCATGATCGTGCCGATGGGTTTTATTCCCAGCGAGGATCGCGACATGTTTACAATCACCACCGAAGCCGTGGAAGGCATCTCTTTCAAGTCTATGGTGACGCATCAACAGGCGCTGGCTGAACTGATCCGCAAGGATCCGAACATCGAGGCCTTCATGTCGAGCGGCGGTTCGCGCGGCAGCAGCGGCGGCAATGTCGGACGCATGATGGTCCGGTTGAAACCACGCGCCCAGCGGAAATTGGGCGTGGACGGCGTGATTCGCAAATTGCAGCCGCTCCTGGCGTCCGTGCCTGGCATCCGGGCCTACGCGGTGATTCCTCCGACCATCCCGATCGGCGGCCAGTCGTCCAAGAGCAAATACCAGTATACGCTGCAGGCGACGGACGCTGACGAACTATACCGGCAGGCCGCCAGGCTGATGGAGACGATGGCAACCCTGCCGGGATTTCAGGACGTGAACAGCGACATGCAGTTGAAGAATCCCGAGCTCGACATCAAGGTCAACCGCGACCTGGCCTCGTCCATGGGCCTGTCGGTCGCGCAGATCGAAAACGCCTTGTACAATGCCTACGGTTCCCGTCAGGCCTCCACAATATACGCGCCCAACAACCAGTATCAGGTGATCCTGGAGCTGCTGCCGGAATACCAGCAGAATGCGGCGGCGCTGCCGCTCCTGAATGTCCGCTCCTCATCCGGCCTGCTGGTGCCGATCAATGCCGCGGCCGACCTGCGGCCGGGCGTCGGCCCGTTGACGATCAACCACTTCGGCCAGCTCCCGTCGGTGACGATTTCGTTCAATCTCAAGCCCGGCGTCTCCATCGGCGATGCGGTGAACCAGGTGGACAAGATCGTGGAACGGCAGCTGGCCGGCGGCGGGGTCTCGGGCAATTTTCAGGGCGAGGCGCAGGCGTTTCAGAATTCGATCAAGAGCATGGGCATCCTGCTGATTCTCGCGATCGTGGTCATTTACATCGTGCTGGGGATCCTCTACGAGAACTTCTGGCATCCCATCACGATTCTCTCAGCGCTGCCTTTCGCGGGCTTCGGCGCGCTGGTGACCCTGCTGCTCTTCAACGCCGAACTCTCGATCTACGCCTTCGTCGGCATCATCATGCTGGTGGGATTGGTGAAGAAGAACGGCATTATGATGGTTGACTTCGCCATCGAGTCGCGCCGTCTGGGAAAGTCGGCCGACGAGGCGATTCACGAGGCCTGCATGATCCGGTTCCGTCCGATCATGATGACTACCATGGCGGCGCTGATGGGCGGCCTGCCCATCGCCTTCGGCTATGGCGCCGGCGGTGAAGCGCGCCAGCCCCTCGGGCTGGCGGTTGTCGGCGGTCTGTTATTTTCGCAAACCCTGACGCTTTATGTCACCCCGGTGTTCTATCTCTATATGGAAAGGGCCCAAATGGCGTCCCATCGCCTTTTTGGCGAGCGTGGAAGTGAACAGTGAACAGTGGGGAGCAAGGCTGAATGCAGAATGAAGAATGATGAGCGACGGACGTCAGAAATCAGAGGTCAGGCAAGCGACTGTTATGAGAGATAAGGCTTTGACATACCTGCGAACCGCGCTGGGCCGGGCCGATGCGGATTTCAGGCCGGGACAGTGGGAAAGCATCGAGGCCATTCTGAACCGCCGACGACTGCTAGTGGTCGAGCGCACCGGCTGGGGCAAGAGCATGGTTTACTTCCTCGCAACCCGCCTTTTGCGGGACGGCGGCGCCGGCGTCAGTCTACTGATTTCCCCGTTGCTTTCCCTGATGCGCAATCAGCTGGAGGCCGCGGCCCGCATTGGCGTGCGCGCGGCGACGATCAATAGCTCGAACCCTGACGACTGGACCGTAATCGAGCAGGATTTACGCGCCAACAAGATTGACATCCTGTTGGTATCGCCGGAGCGGTTGGCAAACGATAAGTTCCGGGTCAATGTGCTGGCACCCATTGCCGATCACGTGGGGCTGTTCGTTGTGGACGAGGCGCACTGCATATCCGATTGGGGGCATGACTTCCGGCCGGACTACCGACGGATTGTCCGCGTGCTTCAGGCCCTGCCTTCCAACATCCCGGTCCTGGCCACGACGGCGACGGCGAATGACCGCGTGGTCAGCGACGTGATCCGCCAACTCGGGAAGGATATCCAGTTGGTTCGTGGCCCCCTGGTGCGCGAAAGCCTCAAGTTGCAGAACATCACGATGGCGAGTCCCGCCGCCCGCATGGCCTGGCTTGCCAAGGTTATACCGACACTGCCTGGTAGCGGCATCGTCTACACGCTGACCCAGCGGGACGCGGAACGAGTCACCGAGTGGCTGCGCATCAACTGCATCGTGGCCAAGGCGTATCACGCGGACGTGGCGGACGGCGAGAACGGGGCCTCGCAGCGCGAGGAACTCGAGCAGCAGTTGCTAAGAAACGACGTGAAGGTGCTGGTGGCGACGGTGGCCCTCGGCATGGGGTTTGACAAGCCGGACCTGGGATTCGTGATTCACTTCCAGCGTCCGGCGTCCGTTGTGCATTATTACCAGCAGGTAGGGCGTGCCGGGCGCGCTGTAGATGAGGCCTTCGGCATCCTTCTGCACGGCGAGGAAGATGATCGTATCGCGGATTTCTTCATCAGCAGTGCATTTCCGCCGCAGAAACACGTCGATGCGATTCTCCAGGAATTGGACAAGGTTGACGGAGGCTTGTCGGTGCGCGAGTTGGAGGCGCGGTTGAACCTCAAGCACTCGCAGTTGGAGAAGGCGCTGAAGTACCTTTCCGTCGAGTCGCCGGCACCCATCACCAAGATTGGCCCGAAATGGAATGTGACCGCGGCGGGCAAAACCTACCGCATTGACCAAGAGTACGTGGATGCCATCACCGCCATCCGCAGGGAGGAGCAGTCGCAGATGCAGGTTTACATGGCGCATCCCGGGTGCCTGATGGAATTCCTCGCGCGGGCGCTGGACGATCCTCAGGCCGGCCCTTGCGGCAAGTGTGCGGGGTGCAGGGGTGAGCCGCTTCTCGATCCCGAGTGCGATCACGATCTCGCCAATCGGGCTGCGATATTCCTGAAGCGCAGTTACCAACCCCTGCCTCCCCGCAAGCAATGGCCCAGTGGGCGTGCGCTGCCGATCTACGGTTTTACAAGTAACATTGGCGACGGCCTGCGCGCAGAAGAAGGACGCGCCTTGTGTCTGTGGCGCGATGCCGGATGGGGACGAATGGTGGCGTCCGGCAAGTATGAGGCGGGACATTTCGACGACGAACTGGTGACGGCCTGCGCCGAGATGATCCGGCAATGGAATCCAGCACCCGCACCGAAGTGGGTCGCCTGCATTCCCTCATTGAACCGTCCGGAGTTGGTGCCGGGCTTTGCCAAGCGTTTGGCCATGTCGCTGGGGTTGGTTTTCCATCCTTGTCTTCAGAAGGTTAAGGCCAATCCACCGCAGAAAGAGATGGAGAATAGTTTTCAGCAGGCTCATAATCTTGACGGCGTTTTCGCAGTCGACGAGGCCGCTATGTCCCGAGGGCCATGCCTGCTTGTGGACGACACGATCGATTCCGGTTGGACGTTTGCGGTGGCGGCAGCGCTTTTGCGAAAAGCGGGTTGCGCGGCGGTATTTCCGCTCGCGCTCGCCATGAACTCACCGCGTATGGATTGAGGTACACGATGAACGTGATGAGCGAAGATGCGAAAGCGATCCTGTTACTTTGCGGGCATCTCGGCAGTGAATCGGAGGCGGAGCCGCTGGCGCAACAGGACTACAATCAGGTGGTCCGGTGGTTGTTGAGCCAGAACCTGCGGCCAGCCGATCTGCTGGTGCCGGAGCATGTTCCCGCCCTTGCGAAGGATACGGGCATTGCGGTGGGTCGCCTGACCGCGTTGTTGAAACGGGGGGTCAAGCTCGGTTTTGCGGTCGAGGGATGGAACCAAAGCGGCATCTGGGTGATCTGCCGGAGCGATCCTGAGTACCCCGCCCGGTACAAGAACCACCTAAAGGATAAGGCCCCTCCCATTTTGTTCGGCGCGGGTGAACGATCCCTGTTGCAGGGGGGGGGATTGGCGATTGTTGGATCCCGCAACGTGGATGCCGAGGGTGAAGGTTTTGCGCGAGACGTGGCGGAATGGTGTGCGCGGGGCGACATGCCGGTGGTTTCCGGTGGGGCGCGTGGAGTTGATCAAATTGCCATGGCGAGCGCGTTGGAGACCGGCGGGGTTGCCATTGGCGTACTCGCGGACACGCTTTTGAGGAAAAGCGTTTCACGGGAAGCCCGTTACGCCCTTTCCGATGGACGTCTACTCCTGATTTCACCCTACCATCCCGATGCCGGGTTCAACGTTGGCAATGCCATGGGGCGTAACAAGTTGATCTACGCTCTAGCCGACTATGGACTGGTGGTCAGCGCCGATCACAAGAAGGGCGGTACATGGGAGGGGGCTCAAGAGGAACTGAGGCGCAAGCCGGGACGCCCAGTATTCGTACGCTTGGGCGACTCAGTTCCGATGGGAAACCGCAAACTGATTGATCTTGGGGCGGTGGCTTTCCCGTCCGTCGCCGATACTCAGGACCCCGCGACGCTGCTGAAGGGGGCGGTCTGTGCAAAGACGCCACAGGAGCAAGAAAGCGAGCTTCCCCTTTTCCGTCAACCCACGGACGGCAAACAGACCGTCGCTATGGTTCGAGAAACCCCGTCAGTTTGGGAAAAGGCGCCGACTGTGCCTCCAACTCCGAGTGGCCCGGAGGCGGTATCCATCTATGACGTCGTGCTGCCGGTCATCCTCGCCGCCTTGGAGAAGTCCACGCCCGTCGTCAAGCTGGCGAAGCAGTTGGAGGTGTCGAAAACGCAGTTGGAGGTGTGGCTGAAGCGGGCTGTGGACGAGAAGAAGATACGGAAACTGAGCCGCCCGGTTCGTTATGCACGACAGAATGGATGACCATGTCCAATCTTCCCGTTGAGTAGTTACGAATCATGAAAACTTTCATTTGCGGTCTGTCTCTTGCGGTACTGTCGCTTTCCGGCGCGGCGCCCGCGCCTTCCGAATCCACGGGAGCGGTGGTTGTCGCTTCCGGAGCATCCGTGGAACTTACCCTCCGTGAAGCCCTGCTAATCTCGCTGGAGAACAACCCGGCACTGCGTGTGCAGCGCTGGAATCCGGCCATTCAGAAAACCTTCGAGCAACAGGCCGTGGCGGCCTTCGATCCCAGCCTGACCGCGCAGGCGCAAAAGACCAGGGCCAACAATGCGCAGATCGCGCCTTTTTCAAGCACCAACCAGGCAAATACCGACAGCATCTCCGGCGCTGTGGGAATCACCGAGTTTCTTCCGACCGGGACGCGAATCGGGCTGCAGGGAACAACCGAGACGGACACCTCGACGCTCTACGGCGACCGCCAGGCAGCGACGCGGGTGGGCCTGTCCGCGAGCCAGCCGCTGCTCAATGGATTTGGCACGGCGGTCAACCTGGCCAGCCTGCGGCAGGCCCGCCTCGACACGCGGGTGACGGAATACGAATTGCGCGGTTATACAGAGACCTTTGTGGCGCAGGTCGAAACCGCCTACTGGAGCCTGGCGCTGGCGCGCCGGCAGCTGGAGATCGTGAAGCAATCCCTGGCGGTGGCGGAACAGCAGCGCGACGAAATCGCGGCGCGAATCCGCGTCGGCAAACTCTCGCGCGTGGAATTGAAATCGGCCGAGGCCGAAGTGGCCTTGCGCCGCGAGTTTCTGATCGATGCGCAAGGCGCCATGGAAAAGGGCCGCCTTAGAATGATCCAACTGGTCACCCCCCCCGGCGCCGGTGGATGGGACCGCGAGATTATCCTGAAGGACGCCCCGCCGGTTCCGAAGGAACCCCTGGACGAGGTTGGCGCGCATGTGGCCGTGGCCATGCGGATGCGTCCGGATCTCAACCAGGCGCGTTTATCCGTTCGCCGCGGCGAGTTGGAAATCGTGAAGACAAAAAACGGCTTGCTGCCGCGGCTGGATGCCTTCGTCAACCTGGGCAAGACCGGCTACGGCGATTCGTTCGGGCGGTCGGTAAGCGATCTCAAGGGCAACGCCAACGACATATCGTTCGGGCTGCAGTTCGAATATGCGCTGGGCAATCGCGATGCGAATGCCAGGCGCCGGCGGGCGGGATACAGCCTCGATCAAACCCGCGAGGCCATGGACAACCTGAAGCAACTGGCCGAAGTGGACGTGCGCTCGGCCTATGTGGAGGTGGTCCGGTCACGCGAACAGGTGGCGGCCACGTCGGCGGCGCGGCAGCTCCAGGAAGAGGTGCTGGAAGCGGAAACCGGGAAGTTGCTGGTCGGAAAATCGACAGCCTTGCTGGTGGCCGTGGCGGCACGTGATCTGTTGAACAGCCAGATCACCGAGAGCCTGGCGATCGTGACGCATCTCGACGCCTACATCGAACTCTACAGGCTGGAAGGCTCGCTGCTAGAACGGCGCGGGCTCGACGCCCCCGGCCGCGAACCGGTCGCGGATCTTCGCTGATCTCGAAATAATCTTACGGGAAAAACGCATTGTAGAGGGCCTTGATCGCCCGTTTACGGTCCGTGGCTTTGATGCCGAACATGACGCTGATTTCGGAGGAGCCCTGGTTGATCATGTCGATATTGACCCCGGCGGCGGCCAGCGCCGTGCAGGCCTTGGCCGACAGCCCGACGGTGTAACGCATGCCCTCGCCGACGATCATGAGCAGCGCAAGGCCGTGTTCGAAGCCGACGTCGTTCGCGCCCAGCTCGTCGCGGACCCGCTCGCAGAGCCGGGCCTCGATCTCAGGCGTCACGTCTTGTTCGCGCAGGATCACCGAAGTGTTGTCTATTCCGGAAGGCGCATGTTCGTAGGAAAGCCCCTCATCCTCTACGATTTGCAGCAGGCGCCGGCCAAAGCCGATCTCGCGGTTCATCAGGTACTTGCTGACATAGAGCGTGCAGAAACCCTCGGCGCCAACGATGCCGACCACGACGCCCGAGGCATAGGGCCGTTCGGGCACGATGCGTGTGCCGGGAGCCTCGGGGTGGTTGGTGTTTTTGATGCAGATTGGAATCTTGGCCTGTACGGCGGGCAGGATGGCTTCATCGTGAAAAACGCCGAACCCGGCGTAGGCGAGTTCGCGCATTTCCTGATAGGTGATGACCGAGATTGCGCGGGCGTCGGGGACGATGCGCGGGTCCACGGCATAGACCGAATCCACATCGGTGAAATTCTCGTATAAATCGGCCTTCACGGCGGCGGCCAGAATGGAACCGGTGATGTCCGATCCGCCGCGCGGGAAGGTCGCGACCTCGCCTTTGACGGTGTAGCCGAAGAAGCCGGGGAAGATCGCGACATCGGGCGTGTCGCGCAGCAATTTCAGGCGGTCGAACGACTCCGGCAGTACGGTGGCGTTTCCGAAGTCGTCGCTCAGCAGCAAACCGGCCTCGCGCGGATCCACGTAATGCGACGGCAGTCCGAGTTTGTTGAAAACGGCCGCCACGACGCGGGCGCAGTTGTCCTCGCCGGCGGCCTTGAGGTTGTCGAAAAAACGGCCGCGGTGCGTGGTATCGCCGGCCAGGCGCCGGCGCAGGTCGTTCTCAACGTCACTGGTGACGGCAACCGGGAGCTCCAGCGCGCGTTGAATCTCGCGGTAGCGTTCGACCACGCGATCCAGAGCGGCGGCGGTGGGCGCGCCCGCGAGTTGGGCTTCGGCCAGCGCGATCAGCAGGTCGGTGACCTTCATGTCCTCCGGCGAGCGCTTGCCGGGCGCCGAGACAACCACGATGCGCCGTTCCGGATCGGCGCGCACGATCTCGAACACCTTGCGAACCTGACGGGCATCGGCCAGCGAACTGCCGCCGAATTTTACGACCTTGATGGCAAAGGCTTTCTTTTTGCGAATCATGTGGCTCTCGATACTGTTCTGGTGTTCGGTGTTCAGTGTTCAGTGTTCGGGATAGATGAACACCGGACACATTATATCTGTCCATCAAGATCCTCGATGCGCAGCCGGATGGTCTTGGCGCCGACGAACGGGCGGGCGTCAATCTCGGCCAGCGCGACATTCATATCCGCTTCGCGGGCGCGGTGGGTGACGATGATGACCGGCACGTTGCGTCCGGCGTGGGTTTCTTTTTGCACGACCGAGGCGATGCTGATGCCGTGGTTGCCGAGCACGGTGGTAAGCACCCCCATCACGCCCGGTTTATCGAGCAGCGAAATCCGCAGGTAATATCGCGAACTGATATCGCCTATATTCAGGCAGCGGCCGGGGAGGTCGTGCGGCAGCGTCGGCGGAAAGGGCGCTCCGGCGGCCATGGTCACGGCCAGGTCCGCCAGATCGCTCACGACGGCGCTGGCCGTGGGCAGGCGGCCGGCGCCGCGTCCGAAGTAGACCGTCTGGCCGGCGATGTCACCGTCCACCATGACGGCGTTGAAAACTCCGTTGACCGAGGACAGCATGTGGTTCGCCGGGATCAAGGTGGGGTGGACGCGCACATCGATGCCGTCGGGTTCGGCCTTGACCACACCAAGCAGTTTCACGCGATAGCCCAGAACGCGGGCATAATCTATATCGACCTTGGCGAGCGTGCGGATGCCTTCGACGTACACGGCGGCCATGTCCACCGGGAACCCATGGGCCAGCGAGGCCAGAACGACCGCCTTGTGCGCGGTGTCCCAGCCGTCCACGTCGAGCGTCGGATCGGACTCGGCGTAGCCGTGCGCCTGGGCTTCCTTGAGCGCGTGATCGAAAGTATCACCCTCGCGCTCCATGCGGGTCAGGATGTAGTTGCAGGTGCCGTTCAAGATACCGTAGACGCGGGCGATGCGGTTGCCGACAAGCCCTTCGCGCAGCGCCTTGATGATCGGTATGGCGCCCGCCACGCTGGCTTCAAAACCCACCGCGGTGCCGTGCTTCGCGGCCAGACGGAAAATTTCGGCGCCGCATTCGGCGAGCAAGGCCTTGTTGGCGGTGACCACCGGCTTGCCGTGTTCCAGCGCGCGCGTGATGAAGGTGCGGGCGATCTTTGTGCCGCCGATCAGTTCCACGACAATCTGGATGGCGGGGTCGTCGATGACAGAAATGGCGTCAGTGGTGAGCAGCGAGCGATCCAACGCCACGCCGCGGTCGCGATCCAGGTCCAGATCGGCGATTTTGCGCAACACCAGCCGCACGCCCGTGCGGGCGGCCAAAAGGTCGCCATTCTTCCGCAGCGCTTCGACAACGCCCGCGCCGACGGTGCCGAACCCCAGAAGCCCGATGCCGATTTCTTTCATAGCAAATCACCCCGATCGTTTGCCCGCCAGCCGTTCGCGCAAAAACTCCGTCACGCTCGCGTTGGGCAGGAAGCGCAATTCCCAGGCCGGCAATGTTTGAGCCAATTCACCGCCCAGCGTTACGAGCGGATCGAAGATATCCTTATCGTGCCATGGACATGACGACACAACGAGCAGTCGCCTCAGGGCCTCCGGCGGCTTCAGCGGGATCAGCTCGTTCTGGGTCCCATGTTCCAGAAACACCAGCCCGCGCAGCGGGCACACGGCGGCTTTTGCAAACCCGGCGCTGCTGGGCCAGGGTGTACCGCAAAGCCAGAAACCGTTCTTCAATTTGCGTACGACGGCCCTTTCGTCGCTCAACACAAGTGCTGTTTGGGTTTGATGGAGCAGATTGGATAAAGTGCTCTTGCCATGACCCGAACGCCCCATGAAAAGCCACCCCTGCCCGCTGAAATCGGTCGCGGCGCCATGCACAAGCATCCCGCTGCCCGATTCGGCCAGACGGTACAACGTCAAGAAACGGTCAAGGTTAAACGCCAGCAGATTTTCGACCAGCGCGCCGCTACTCCGGGCGTATTCCATACGCGAATCCCAGCGCACTTCCGCGCGTCCCGCCCGCAGATCCATCGCCGCCGTCCAGCGCGGAGGAGCATGCGGCGCAGCGTCGAATGCAATGGTACGCACCATTCCTTGCCGCCACAGGCTCCAGGATTCCGATTCCAACTCTGGCGTCCCCGCCGGTCTGGATGCGCCACAGCCGGCCAAATGCACACGCCATACCAGTTGATCACCGTCCGGAAGGGGTTGCGGCTGATCGAAGCCCCGATAGAATGACGGCCACATCGTCACATCGAGATCGAAATCCCCCTCGTAAGTGTAAGCCAAACCACCGATCCAGAATCGCTGTGCTGACACAATGCGCCCCTTGACAACAATGGTAAAGAAAACCGTTTGCGAATTTTCTTCGCAAACGGTTCGCAAACTCAAAACCGGACCACTTCCACGTCCGGCAAACTCGCCGCAAGAACTGAACCGGGCTTAAGAGCCGTCTGCGCCCTTAAAGCTACCGTTGACGTCGCACCTATCTATCTCACGGCAACCGCTGCTCAGGACTTCCTCCGTGGCGAGTTCCACGGCCTTAACTTGGGGCTTTTCGTACTTGGCTTTCTGTGTCTTCTTCATACACCCACCTCCAAATTATCATTGACTACCCACTAAATCAGCCCTCTCCCTGCCCAGGTCACACAAATAACCCGAACACCGATCCGCAAATCCGGTTTCAAGCTCTGCAACTGCACTACATGAACCTGACAAGGCATTATTGTTACACGACCGGCATGAAACGTCAACTGCAATTGTAGCTTTTTTAACCAGCGTCGAAACCTGCCGCCAGGCCTCCGAAAACGACAGGACGCGCGCGTTGGATCCGCCACCCGGGAACATCACGCAGGGACGCAGTATTCCGTAGGGATCCAGATGAAAATCGGTGCGGCCGGCCTTGCAGACAAAGCGCGCGTTGGTGGGCGGCATTTTACGCAGTTGCTCCAGATATCGCGCCCATTTTTGCCGTCGTTCGGGATCCGAGAATTCGATGCGCACCGCTTCTTCCGCCGGCACCCGCAGGGCCAGCGGGGCCATGTCGCCGTTCAGCCGCGGCAGAATCGCCACGTCCATCCTGAAGGGCAGACCCAGCGATGTGGCCAGCGCCTCGATGGCGGGAAATTCGGCGGCATTCGTGGCCATCAACACCGATTTCAGACGCACCCGCACGCCGCGCCGCCGCAGCCGGTCTATGCCGCGCAGTGTGCGGCGCAGCCCCTGCGGGTCGCCGGTGACAATGGCCGCCGTGGCGTCGGTGGCCGCGTAGAGCGATACTTCAACGTAGTCCGGCGCATAATCGGCAAACAGGTCGGCAATGCGTTCGCTGACGAGGGCGGCGTTGGTGAACACCTTGAGGAACATCCCGCATTCGCGGGCATGGCGGTAGATACGCTCGAAATCCCGCCTCAGCAACGGGTCGCCGCCGCTGAAAAGCAGATCGAGGCAGCCTGCCGCCGCCATCTGGTCCAGCAAATCCAGGGCTTCAGCCGTGGTCAATTCGCCGCGCCGGTCGCGCGCCGGGCCGGCATAGCAGTGCAGACAGCGAAAGCAGCAGCGCCAGGTCAGGTCGAAGGTACCGGAAATCGGCACCCCGGCGGCCTCGGCCTTGCGAACGAGCCGGGGAAAAAATCCTCCGGCTTGCATCTGCTCTGGATCCGCGCACTGCATTCAGACCACCGGTTCGATCAACGCCGCCTTCAATAAATCACCGGCCAGTTCGCAAACATCGGCCTGTGCCTGCCCCTGCTCCACCTCGAATTCCTCCTCGACCGCCGCGGCGATCTGCGCCAGCGTTTTACCGCCGTCCATCCACTCCCAGATGCGGGCCGCCACGGCATTGAGCGTAAAGACCTGCCGCATGTCCGCCAGCTTGCCGTGAATCGGTATCAATAGCCGTTCACCCGCCACTTCGCGAGCCACTACCTGCGGCATGCGCCGGTATGTTTCATTGATGGCCACTGTCATTTGGTCCTCCCTGAGTCGATCACCTTTAGCCAAACACTTTACCACACACCACTCACCACTCACTACTCACTACTCCAGTTCAATCCGATAGAACCATGGGCCTTCTCCAACCGCTGTCTTGTCGGTCTCAACATTCATGGGCGCGGTAGCGGTGATGTTTGTCCGCAAAAGGGTGCTGAACGGCGCCTGGTCCGTCAGATTGGTTCCGCGTTCGAGACGGTAGGATTTGCCGCCCGCGCTTTGCCACCGCATCACGATCCAGGTGCTGTTGGCTTCCGGAGCGACGCTGTCAAACATCAGCAGCGAAAACCGGTTCGTAGGATCCGTGCCTGCCCGGTACTCCGCCCAATTCGGCATCCCGTCGCCATCCGCATCGTCCATGGCGCCGGCATTGAATCCTCCATTGGTCAGTCCATGCGCCGCCAGCCACCACTCGGGAGTCTGGTTGGTCGCCAGGTTGGGCTGGAATGAGGCTGTCAGCACGCGCGGAACAGTCATAGGCACGTTCACCAGGTTGCTGACCACCGACACTATCCCGTTGGTATCGCCCGACCATCCTGCGAAGTGATAGTAGTCCCCCGGTTGCGCCGTCACCGGCGTATTGGTCCCGGACTGGAACCAGCCGTTGGTCGGATCGGTGATGCCCGGGCCATTGGTGGTCTGCACCAACAAAAACAGGTTCGTCGTCCACTGCCAGGCCAGGATTGTATCGTTGGTGAGCGTAAAAGGACCTGTGCTGGCGCCTGTTCCCGACCCCGGCGCACTGCCGTCCCGCGTCCAGCCCGCGCAAACGTATTGGGTTCCGCCGCCGACCGTGAACGGACTATTGGTCACGCTCGCCGAGATGACCGCCCCGTTGGTGAAGCCGGCGTTCGTTCCAACCGTCGGCCAGGTTCCGCCGACCGGACTCGCGACCACCAGCCACGGATTAACGTTCGTATAATCCACCTCGACATCGAAGTTCGCCCAGGCCCACGCCCCATTGGCCACTCCGGAGCCGGGCGTGACAACCAGGTAGTTGGCGCCCGTCGTCCAACAGCGCCACGTCAGTTGCGTGCTTCCCTGCGCCACCACCGTTTGTCTATCCCCGGCCAGCAGCGTCAGCAGCGTGTCGGCATTGGTGCCGCGGTGGCAGATGTCCACCGTGTATTGGCGGCCCGCCAGGTTGGTCAGGGCGATCCAGACCGCGTCAGCGGTGGAGGTAAAGCAATGCGTCTGCCGGAATCCGTATGGATCGTCGGGATTTAGCGCAGCCGCCGTCGCGGCGTTCGTTCCGATTCCGGCGCGGTGATATCCGTCCACCGGAACACCCCCGGGAATGATCGTCGCCATGTCGCGTTCCGTGCCGCTGGACGCGGCGAAATAGTTGATGTATTCCGAGCGCGCAGGGGATTGATTACGATGGATGTACAGCAGGCTGTCAACCATATTCGACATACGCACGTAACCCAGCACCGGCACCTGGTGGGCGCTGCCGAAATATGTGCTGCCATAGAAGCCGGCTCCCACGGGATGGCCTGCGTCAACCTCGACCACGATCTGCGTGTACAAAGTTACAAACTGGTCGGGAGTCGAGGCCTTTATCTGACCCGGATACAAGGTCGAACCGAACGCCAGACCGAGATTGGTGTTGCACTGCTGCCGGATTACGACATCGTCCCACCCACCGTCCGACGGCATGTTGGTCGTGTAATACATCGTCCCGACAGGCAGGATCAGCCCGTAAACGTCGGCGTCTTCCTGTCCGGCGCCTACCGGCTGGCGCAACGGCGCCACTCCGTGATCCACGAGGTTCCAGTACTGGATGCCATTGTTCGTATACGTGGTCCGGTCCCAATAACCCAGCACGTCGGCCACGTAGGTCGCGAAACAGATTCCAAAGCCCGGGTCCCGATGGCCTGGTATCGGGTAAAGGTTGATGTTGTTCTGGTACATCGGCACGGACGACGTGACCGCATTTGCCCCGGGGATATAAGCCTCCGCCGTCACGGCATCGAAACGCGCCACGATGCGGCGGAACTGATTCATAGCCGCCGTCAGGCTGTTGTTGGTAATCCCGCAACCGTTGGTATCCCCGCCCCAGTCGAGGAATACATGTTGCAGATCGTTGCTGGCAAGCACAACCACGTTGGAGCCGAGCATGCACCAGTGCGAGGTTTGGTTAATTCCGCCGTTGCCTTCCACGCTCAGATCAAGATAATAATTGGTTTTCCAAAGCCATGTGAGCGTCGTGTCGTTGGTAATCGCAAACGAACCGGTGTTCGTGCTGCTTCCCGATGCCGGCGCGCTGCCGGTACCGGTCCAGCCCAGGCTGACATACTGCGTCGCCAGCACGCCGTCGTAGACCGTCGCGTTCGTTAATCCGGCCGACAGGCTCGTGCCCCACTCGTGCGACGTCGCGCCCGGCGCCGGATCGCCCGCGCCGTGGGCCGAGGCAACCGTGAACGTGTACCACTCGTTGCTGGTAAAGACCGCCGTCACTGCGCGCGGCCGGTCCATGACCACGCTGATGACGGCGCCCGTCATCGAGGCGCCATCGAGATCGCCGCTCCAGAAGGCAAAGTGCCGGTGCGGGTCTGCCACGGCGTGTACGGTGGCGGTCGTCCCAGCTTCTACCCACGCCATGCCGACGTCCGTCGTTCCGCCGCCCGTAACCGTTACGCCCAGGTGATAATTGGTCCGCCAGAGCCAGGTCACCACCGAGGGTAATGTCAGATTAAAGTTCCCGGTGTTCGTTCCAACGCCAGACGCCGGCGCGCTGCCGGTGCCGGTCCATCCCATGCTCACATACTGAGTGGCATCCAGCCCCGCGTACAGAATCGCATTCGTCACACCGCTGGCCACTTCCGCGCCGAAATCGTATTCGTACTGTCCGGGCAGAGGCTCGGTTTGGCCCACGTCCGATACCACCGTCAGTTTCTGTTGGCTGTTGGTTTCCACAAGGGCTTCGATCTGACGCGCCGCGGTCATTGGCACGGCAATCGAGTTCGAACCCATCACGCAGCCGTTCGTGCCGCCGCTCCAGCCGACAAGATGGTTCTTGTAGTCGGGGGTCACGCGCACCACCACTGTCGTTCCGCGCGGCTGCCAGCCGGAGGCTACGTCCAATGTGCCGAAGCCCGACACCGAGGCCGCCAGATAGAGATTCGTATGCCACAGCCAATCCACCGTCGCAGCGTTGGTGAGCGCAAAGAATCCGGTGTTCGTTTCCGTCCCAGAGGCCGGCGCGCTGCCCGTGCCGCTCCAGCCCACACTAACCAACTGCGTCGCCAGCGCCGCTATTTCGTACGGCGTATTGGTCACTCCGGCCGATACCTGCGTTCCGTAATCGTTCGTGTACACTCCCGGCGCCGGTTCGGTCTGGCCACAGGGCGACGCCACGGTCAGCGTATACTGGTCCCAGGCAAAGTTCGCCGTCACCGCGCGCGGATGGTTCATCGGCACGGTCAGCGCCGCGCCCGTCGAGCCTCCGCCTTCGATGTCGCCCGTCCACTCGAAGAAATGCCAGTGCGCGCCGGCAGTCGCCGTCAACGTCACGTTGCTCCCCAATGCCTGCCAACCGGATGCCACATCCACCATACCAGGACCGTTGGTGATCACGCTCAGCCACAGATTGGTCGCCCAGAACCAATCGAGCGTCGAATCGGCGGTCATCCGAAATACCGTGGAGGTGTAAGGGCCCGATGCCGGCGCACTGCCGGTTCCCGTCCAGCCCAGGCAGACGAATTGCGTGGTCTGCGGGCTGAGTTCGACCGGCGATCCGGAGATGCCGCAGCGTAGCACGGCATTTAAATCGTTGGTGGTGACGCCCGCCGCGGGGTCGGGCGTGCCGTATGGCTGTGCGCCGATGGTCAACGTATAATGCCGCGGCGAAAAAACGGCGGTCAGCGGTCCGCGCGCGCGATCCATGACAAACGTCGCGCGATTGCTGGACAACGACACGGTGGCGTTCGTGTCTCCTTCCCAATGGTCGAAATCATAATGCGCGGCGGCCGTGGCCGTAATGGTCACGGCGGCGCCCAGCGCGCGCCAGCCGCTGGCCGCATCCACGCTGCCGCCGTTGCCGGCGGCGACGTTCAGGAAAACATTGGTCCGCCAGAACCAGGCAACGGTTGTGTCGTTCGTAATCGTGAAAAGTTCAGTGCTGGCGTTTGTGCCGGACGCCGGCGCGCTGCCCGTCCTGGCCCATCCGGCGCACACGTATTGCGTGGCGTTGACGCCCTCGTAGACCACGCTATTGGTCACCCGCGCGGCGAGTCCGGCGCCATAGTCCACCGCATGGTTGCCCGTGGAGGGGTCGCCCTGGCCGCGATCCGCAACGACGTCCAGCGTCCGCGTGTCCGCCGCAAAAGCAGCCGCCAGTGTATGATTGCTGTCGACCGCGGTGAAAGCGTAATTCGTCGCAGCGCCAACAGACACACCATCCACCGTCAAATCGGCGACGTGATAATATGCGTCGGGCGTAATCGCGAAGCTGGCGCCATTGCTGTCAACCTGGATACCGCCGGCGGGATTCACCGTGCCATGCGCACCGGCGAACGCGGTGATGGTCCAGGAATCCGGCGCATTGTTTGTGAACGTGGCGGCCACCGCGACGGCGTCGGTTACAACGAGATTGAGCGGATTGTTCGTGGAGTCGACAGCGCCTATCCAGCCCAGGAAGCGGTATCCGTCGGCCGGCACGGCGGTAAGGCGCGCGGTGGCGGCGCGGTCCACCCAACCGGTGGAACCCCACACGGCGCCATTGGAGTCTGCGCCGGCCGTCACCAGGTACTGGGTTTTCCAGAGCCAGTGTACGGTCGCGTCCTGCGTCACGAAAAAGACACCGGTATTGGTGGTCGTGCCCGAGGTCGGCGCGCTGCCGGCGCCGCTCCAGCCCGTGCAGACCAATTGCGTGGTCCCCTGGGTCAGCACGCCGTTCGTGACCGCGCAGGCGAGATTGGTGAAGTCCCCGATCCAGTCGCTCCCGACGGGTGGCCACGCCTGCCCCGCGGCGCTGGACACCGTCAGCCGTTTCTGGTCAATCACCATTCCCGGATCGCCCAGCAGGGTGTACATCTCCACCATGTATTGAAACCTCATCAGTTGCGACCAGTATCCGCGTATCGCCGTCTGCGTGGCCTCGCCCAGCCGCGCCGCCTTGTTCACGAACATGGACTTGTAGAATTCCTCGCCGATCGCTCGATCCCCGGCGACATCCGCGGGACCGGAACAGGCAAAGAAGGCGGAGAACGCATTGGTCGACGCGACACCCACTTCGCCAAACGAAGGCAATGGGTTACTTCCAATGACAGCCCCCGGATATTCGTATCTGTTCAGAGAGCAGGCCAACCCCACCCCAATAGTTGGGAATGGCCACCGAAAATCATATTGGCTGTTAAGGAGTTCTCCGCTTCCAGCGGCAATGCTCCAAGTGGTTGCGTGACCAAAGAAACTCATCAACCCCACGCCGTTCCACAAGTGGTTTGTAACGGCAGACCTGAGTGTCAAAAAGTTTCCGGAATAAGCATAGTCCTTGAAAACGGTGTAAGTATTGGTCGGAATACAGGCGGACATGCTGTCGCAACCCGTATCGAAAGCATACTTACCGCTGCTGGAATTCGGGTCATCGGCGATGACTTCGATGCGCATTTTCTTGTCCGCCGGCGACTCGTACGTGATGACTTTATCCACGAAACGCGCGAATTCGTTGCTCGATACCGCTGGAATGCGTCCTACCGCCAGATCCGGCATGCCGTCTCCATTGGCGTCCACCAGTCCCGAATCGGCGCTGAAGAACCCCGCCCCTTCACTGTAAGGCACGTCCGTGGACGGCACCATGTAGGGCGGTAGCAGGCACTGGTTCGTAATGTTCCACAGGTAGTCGTAGTCGCCATGCCCGCCCAGCACGAGGAAACGTGGTGGAGTAATCCACCGGGCGGATGCGCCCACAAAATCGCGAATCGCAAAGGGAGTGTCGAGCCCGTAACGGAAGGCATCGCAAAGGTCTTCGTAGTCCAGCACCATGGTACACAAGCCCTGCGCGGAGCGCCAGGCCGCCAGGCGCTCCGCCTGGTTACGGAAATTTACCAGCCGGTACAAGGGCGGGATCACCATCACCCAGTCGGCGCCATTTGTCGCGGCGCACAGGTCTGTCGCCGCGCCTTCGGCTTTGAGGCGTGACGGCGCGAGATAACCGGCGGACGAGAAGGCGAAGAAACGGTTGGTTGGCGCCCCTGGCGTAAAGGTTGCTTGCCAGGCACCGTTGGTGAAGCAGTTCGACGCGCCCTCAATCCAAGACGGCGCGTACGGATCCGTCACATCCCAGATCGTTGGCGGACCGTTTGTGAAACCCCAGATTGTCACCGTGGTGTTGCCCGACGGGACGAAACCCAGCGCGTCTCCGCTGGCGCGATAAGTCCGCCAGTAGGTTACGTCGAAACCCGCATAAAGCACGTACCCCGCCGATGTTCGGGTGGCGTTGGTCAAAAGGAGCGTGTTGACGCCATTGGAAAGTATCGACTGGGAGAACTGCGCGACCGGATTCATGAGCGCCTCGCCGTTCCAAGCGACATTAGTGACGCTGGACCTGTTGACCAGCACGCCCACATTATGCGTATCGGGCGAGGCTTCGGTCATGCGCGAAATCAGCGTGGGAATGACCGTAATTGTTGCGTTGGTATACACCGCCTCAATCAGGTTGAATGTTAGCGAAACCGTGGAGGATTGGGGCAAAGTCCCGCTCACCACAAGGGGTCCATCCAATGAACGGCCTTGGGCATACGAAAAGTGGTTGCTGCTCTCGAAATGCAGCGTCGTCAAAAAGGACTGGTTGGTGTCGGCCTGCGCGGCCGGCGCGGTTGGACGCGGCAGCAGGTTGAAGCCATTGGTGAGGCTAAGCCAGTAGATGTTCTCGGTTGTGTAGCGGGAAACGGCGGGGATGCCGTAAAAAAGCACGGCGCTGGCATTGGTGTCGGCCGCCCAGGCCACATCGTGTCCCTGGCAACTGAGCGCCACTTTTGTCGCCCGGATGGCTGTCTGCAGATCGCTCTCGGCAAGGTTGAAGGCGGCGGCCAGATAGGCGGCCGAGAGCCGGTACACGCCGGTGGTCATGACCCCGATCTTCAGGCGTTGCACCGCGCCCGCGCCGGCCAGCGGGGTCGCGCCACCCGCGAGCGTAGCCACGCCGACGGTGGCCATTTTCTTGCGCGCGCCAGGAGCCGACGCCGCCAGCATGGCCTGGACCGTCAACAATTCGGCCTGCCGTTCCTGGTTGCGCTGCAGTTCGAAATCCGTCAGCGGCAGGTCGGTGGCGCTGAAAAGGGTCGATGGATCGGTATCGGCGAGTTTCGACTGCAGGCGGAGTTTGTCAACTGGAACCAATACGGGATAGGGGCCGAAGGCGATCGTGTTCGTATCGTCCAGCAGGGCCGCCAGGCGATAGGTTGCCGGAACGCCCACGGGCGCATTGGGATCGATCAGCGTATAGATCGCGCCGCGCGCCGAACCGCGGGCTGGCAGCGGCTCGGGCAGCACCGCCGTAAAGCGTCCGGTATCGGCATCCTGACGTTCGACGCGAAAGGCAAGTTCGATAGGTTCATCGGACGTCATCCAGCGCACGGCCACCCGCCCGTCCAGGTTGGTTCCGCCCAGCCACTCGACGGAAACGGCCCGTCCCGCCATGGGCCAGATCAGCGCGAGGCAAAACGCCGCCCAAAAGGGCCTATTCCACCCCCGCCAGCCGCCAGCGCGGTGACTTTCTAAATATTGAGAACTCATGTTCGCCCAATCTTGCATCGGAATTGTAGCATTCTTACGCACAAACGTACATTAAGAAGCGGCTGGGCAGCTTAGGAGGCAGGAATAATAGGGCTGTCGCGCAGGCAGCCTAGCCTGAAACAATCCAGGCGCGCGACAACGACTTTTGGACGGACTTCGCCCTTATGCAGTGGCTATTTCGGGACGCTTTTGCCCTGATCTTCGTCGCCAAACGTTCCGGCCCGGTTGTGGACCGGCAGGTCGATGGAAATACGGGTGCCGCGTTCGGAGGTATCGATATTGATCTGGCCGTTATGATCGAAGACGGTGCGCTGGGCTATGGAGAGGCCGAGACCCATGCCGCGAGCCTTGGTGGTGCAAAATGGCGAGAAAACGTTGGCTCGAATGTCGGGCGGAATGCCGGGGCCGTTGTCCCGGATAATTACGCGCACGACTTCCTGCCCGTCATTTCCGAACCCGCGCTGGGCGGTAAAGGCGATTTCGCCGTTTTTGCGTCCCTGCAAGGCCTCCAGGGCATTCACGAGCAGGTGGCTGAAGCCCTCGGCAAGGGCCTGTTCATCGCCGATGACCGGCGGCAGGACACCTTCCGCCAGCAATTCCAGCTTGATGTTGGCGGAGGGGTGGCGGGCGGAAGCCAGTTTGATGGCCGTTTTCATCGGCGCGAAGATGTCCAGGGGCGCCTGTTTCAACGGCGTTGGATGGGCGAAGGAATTGATCTGATCGATCAAGCCGGTCAGACGGCCCACTTCGTGATTCACCAGCTTGCTGAATTCGTCGCGGAATTCCGGGTCGTTGTAACGTTCCGGCAGAAGCTGGGCAAAGGTCTTGATGGCCGTAAGCGGATTGCGGATTTCATGCGACATGCTGGCGGCCAGGTCATTCCAGAAGGCGCCGCGCCGCAACTGTTCTTCCCGTTCGGACATACGCTGCTCGGCGGAGGCATCGCGAATCAGGGCCACGGCGCCGAGACAGGCGCGGTCTTCGATCAGCGGCCGGATTTCCACGTTCACCAGTTTCTTGTTCCAGGTCAGGCGCCACTGCTGTGGAGATTCCACCTCCTCCCGGGCCATGGTGCGCCGGAACAGGTCGCTCAAGCGGCTGCCCAGCACTTCCACCGCATGGCCCAGCACCTCGGCGGCGGGCAGATCCAGGATAGTTTCCGCCGCCCGGTTGAACCAGCGAACCACGCCGTCCTCGCCAGCCGCGACAATACCGTCCTCCATGGTATGCAGGAGGGTTTCCGCCAGGGTTTTCTGCAGGGCAATCGCTTCGTACAGCAGGGCGTTTTCGAGGGTGGTGGCGATGTGTTCCGCCAGCACGGTGAAATTTTCCAAATCCGTGTAATTATAGGGCCAGCCGGTAGCCCGATGGCCAACGAAAAACCACCCCAGAATGCATCCGCGGGCCAGCAGGGGCACGACGACCTCCGCGCCCATTTCGTCCAGCGCCTGCTTGAGCACCAGCCGCTCGCCCGTGTCGCGGATTGATTCCAGCCCGTCGCGCGTCAGCAGATGCGCGTTGCGGTCAAGCCATAAGACAAACGGATGGGTTTCCTCATATTGCAGGGCCTGGGCGGTTTCCAGGCAGCGCACGCCGGCGCGCAGTTTGAAGCGGTCGCCGGCGCGCCCGGTGGCGAAAAGGCCGACGCGCGTTACGCGCGCGGCCGCGGCCAGGCCTTCCACGATGCTCTCCGCCAGGGCCGGAACGTTGTCGAAATTCCGCAAGGCCCGGGCGAAAAACTGCACCGGCATGGCGGTGTCGATGCCCATGGCGGGCGTCCCCGCCGGGGGCGGAGGCGCGCGCCGCGCATCCGCGCGCAGCAGGGCGTTTTCCTGCTGGAGCTCCAGATGCCGGAAGCCGCGGCCAACCAGCGCCTGAAAGTGCATCCTTTCGGGTTCGAGCAGTTCCACCGCGAACACGTTCTGCATCGCGGCTTCCAGAACGGGGTCGGAGCGGGGCTCGCCCAGCACAATCAGCACATGGCCCGGATCGGCGCGACACAAGCGCGCAAGCAATTCCGGAAAGGCGTCGGTCCGCGCATCCATCAGAACCAGCGAGGGACCAACCTGCGCCAGCCGCTTTTCAAGCTGGGCCGGCGTACACGCATGGTAGAGGGCGGCCCTTTCATTGAGCAATCCGCCCAGGCGCTGCACCAAGGCGGCGTCCTGGGTATAAAGCAGGCCGTTCAGCGGGGGATTCATGCGGCAGACTCCACCGTCGTCAGCGGGAACATCAGGAAGAAGACCGTGCCAACGCCGGGTCGGCTCTTGACCTCGACCGATCCGCCGTGTTCCTGGACGATGTTATAGCATACGGAAAGCCCCAGGCCGGTGCCTTTGGCTTTGGTTGTGAAGAAGGGATCGAAAATATGCGGCAGGTCGGATTCTGCGATTCCGCTGCCGTTGTCCTGGATGCTCACGCGAATGTAGGGCTCCGTTATGGGCGCGCCCAACAGATCGCGCATGGAAGAAGCAATCCGGACTATTTCCGTGCGCACCGTGATCACGCCTCCCTTTTCCATGGCATCCACCGCGTTTAGGTAAAAGTTCAACAGAGCTTGAACCAGAAGATCGTTATCACCCATAATCCAATCCCCATCCGCCGTCAATTCTTGTTTTAGAACGACGCCGTTCTGTTTCAGGGATTGATCCACCAATTTATGCACATGGGCGATCGTCGAATGCAACTGCATGGGATATAATTTGGGCTTTACGGGCCGCGTGAATTTCAGCAGTTGATTGACGATCGAATCGATGCGGGTGACTTCCTTGCCGATCAGCGAGGAGAAGGTCTGCCGGAAATCCGGATCGTCGTAGCGTTCGGGCAGAAGCTGGGCGAAGGTCTTGAGGGTGACCAGCGGATTCTTGATTTCATGCGCCATGCCGGCCGCGAGCGTGCCCGCGCTGGCCAGGCGGTCGTTGCGGCGGATTTGATCCTCGAGCCGGCGCAAAATCGTCTGGTCCCGCATGACCAGCAGGGCGCCCAGCACCGTTCCGTCTTCCGCGATGAAAATCGAGCTGGTCAGCCGCACCACGATCGGATCCATATGTTCGGATTCCAACTGGACATCCATATCGCGCAGGCCTGCGCGCGTCTCCAGCGTGCGCAAAAGCGCATTGGTCAGCGGCGCGGGCAGCAGGGTCGCGGGTTGGTTCAGCACGGCGGCGGTCAGCCGGGTGAGACGCCGCGCTTCGCGATTGAAGACCGTGATCGTGTGACTCGCATTAATGGCGATCACGCCGCTGGTCAACTGGTCGAGCAGGGTTTCGTTGTAGATTTTGCTGTTTTGCACTTCCGTGTAAAGCTTGGCGTTTTCGATGGCGACCGCCAGTTCGTTGCACATGATCTGCAGGGTGTCCTGCTCCAGCCGGTCGTACATTTTTTTGGAATCCCGCGGACCGAGCAGCAGGATGCCCGCCACCTGATTCTTCAAATAAATCCCGACGGCCATGTTGATCTTGAGTTCGACCAGTTGCCGCAGGGCTTGGTCGGATAACGGAGAAGGCGCCCGCCGCTGCAAGACATCGGCCACCACGGGCTCATGGTTGGCTTCCAGAAGATGGACGATGGCGGACGCGGCGGCCATGGTGAGCTGTGGCGCAGCGGCGCTTTCCGGATAGCGCTGGGCAAAGAGATCCGCCTGCCTGAACATGATCAGATTTTTTTCGCTATGAAAGGCCTGGGCGATCAGCACGTAAAATTGGCGCAGCAGTTCATCCAGCGTGGAAATGCCTTGCAGCAGCAGATTGGCATGCTGGATGGTTTTGTGCATGTTCGTGAAGGTGGCCGCGAAAAAGAGCCTTTGGGCCACTTTTTCCATGAACCGCTGGGCGGGAACATAGGCAAAAACCATCGCGAGCGTAGCCAGCCAGTGGACAATCCCGGCGGGGAGGTTGGGGAAAATGCCCAGCAGCACAAACCGGCTGACCGTCAGGGCGGCGAAGTAAACCGCCGACAAGTATATAGCCAGCAGACTGTAGGCCAAAGTTTTCTGCAGAAACGTCGCCACCCCCATCAGTCGCCTCGTGGCCACGCCATAGGCGATGATCAGGTCCATGGGCAAGATACACAATGGACCAAATTGCTGCACCGTATTGTCCCCTGTGATCACCGCAATCACATGCACCAGCACCGCTATCGGCACGGAACTGCCCATGCCCAGCAGCGTGAACTGGAGTTCGGCCCGTTGCATGCCGGACGAAATGATCATCAACCGTATGAAATAGAATGCGGTGAATCCAAAAGCCAAGGGCATATAGAGGATGAAAAAAAGGAATCCCATGCCGTATAATGCTTGGGGAGCTTCCCAGACGGATCGCGCTTCGACCGGCATCCGCACCCCGGTCATGAAGAATGGTGTGAAACACAACAGTCCGACCAGCGCGCCGAGCATCAGTATCCAGCGGGCGCGGTATAGACGCTGCCGCAGGCTGTTATCCGGGGATTTGATGGCCATGCAAAGCAGCAGGAAGGAAATCGGGATGAATACGCCGCAGAAGGACGCCGTACGGATCAGCCATTCCGCCATGGTCGCGTGTTTGGACAGCACAACACCCAGCACGCACAACACCCATGCATTCAGCGTCAGGGAAAATATGAAGAAATGTTGATTCTGCGCGCGCCGGTGGTTGGCAAAAATAACCGCCAGAGCAATGCCGAGGGTGGTGGTGAAAATGAACAGCAGGATGACGGGTGTGACTTGCATGGTCATTCGAAGCGGTCGAGAAGCATGCTGCTGTTGCCACGCCCGAAGCCGTGGGTGTTGACCAGAACGCTGCGGATGGCCTGGCGGCGCGCCTGTCGGGACACAATGTCCAGGTCACATTCAGGATCGGGCTCCTCATAGTTGGCGGTGGGAGGCACAAGCCCGTGCCGAAGCGAAAGGGCGGCGGCAATGGTCTGAAGTACGCCGCCCGCGCCCATGGGATTGCCGGTGGCCCCCTTGATGGATGTCACGGGAATCTGGTGCGCCCGCCGTCCAAAGACCTGTTTGATCATCCTGCTTTCAAGCGCATCCATGTGCGGGTCGCCGGGACCGTGGGCGCTGATGTGATCCACGTCCTCCGCCCGCCGGCCGGCGTTGGCCAGCGCCAGTTGCATGGCGCGGGCCATGCCGCCGCCTTCCTCGCCGTCGCACGGATCCGCCCAACTTCCATAGCCGGCGATTTCGGCATAGGGCCGCACCCCGCGCGCCAGGGCATGCTCCAGATTTTCAAGAATCACAATGCCGGCGCCTTCGGAGATCACGCCGCCATCCCGCAGGCGATCGAAGGGTCGGCTGGCGCGCCGGGGATCGTCGTTACGGGTGGATAATTTGCGCGCCTGACTCATGCATTCGAACACGTACCGCGTAATGGCGCCATCGGAGCCGCCAGCGACGGCCCAGTCCGCCTGTCCGCCGCGAACAATTTCCGCCGCCAGCGCGATGGCATCCAGAGAGGATGCGCAACCGTCCGAGACGGTCAACAACCGGGCATCAAGATGATAGGTGTAGGCAATGGTGCTGGTGCAAGCGTGAGGTATGCCGGTGATGGCCGAATAGGCGCGGGCTGGTAATTCACGCACATCCATCGCCGAGGTGCTGACCCCCATGACGATCGGAATGCGCGGAGTTTTTAAGAGTTTGTCATCCAGTTGGGCATCTGCAAAAGCCTGCTTGGCGGCAATCAGTGCCATTTGGGTGAAACGCCCCATCCGGCGCGGTTTCATTGAGGAATTCAACAACTTCAAGGGATCGAAACCCGGCAATTCACCGGCAATCCGACTCGGCAAATCATGGGCATCGAAGAGCGTGATCGGGCCTATTCCACTCTCGCCAGCCAGCAGCGTGCGCCAAAAAGATTCGACATCCAAACCGTTCGCAGCCAAAACGCCCAGGCCCGTTATGACCACCCGATTACGTTCCATATAAAATCAGCCAATTATTGTTGACAACAGGTCCACTATATTATTTCATACCGCCAAGCCCTGTTCTGCGGGAGTTGAGAGCGAGGAGCAGAGCGAAGCCCTGAAAATAAAGGGCATGGGGTGTTTTTTATTTCTTGACAATATCAATTATGGATTGATATAAGAGACGGCATGAGACCAAGAACGCCCGCGCAATGG
>CAIYGI010000071.1 GCA_903925685.1 uncultured bacterium | reverse complement strand
TCTCAATCACGAGGCTTGCTGTTTTATCGTCTCGTAGAGCAAGCCGTGCAGACCGCCCCATTGCCCTACCGACAGATCGTCGAAAGAAAACACAACCTGTAGGGGGCGTTTGCGTTACATGGATACCCCCTTTTATGGAATATCGAGGTGCGTCCGGTTGACCTGCAGGCGGGACTTGCGGAGGGGCGCGAATATAGAAAGGCAATTTCTATGACAGACATATGTCCTCTTTGCAAAACAAGCAAATCCCGACGCCATTGCGCGCGTCAGGACGGCGCCGCGATATGCACTTTGTGCTGCGTCGCGAAGCGCGACGAGAGTTGCGGCGTCTGCACCTACTACACCGCAGCCAAGCAGTATCGCGCCGCGAAACACGACCTTCGCGGCCACAACCACAGCGCGCTGCCCGCCGGCCACTTCCTCGCCGAGATCGACCCCAAAGTAGAACGGACGGTCAACGACGCCCTTGAACTTGTCCAGCAAGGCCAGACGAACCAGGCACGACCGATTCTGAACGGATTGCTTCGCGAGCATCCCTTGAACCACACCGTATGTTACGGCTTGGGGACCTTGCTTGCTATCGAAGGCAAACACAAAGAGGCCATTGAGTGGTTCGACAAGGCCATCGCGATCTATCCGTACTTCACAGAAGCCCATTTTAACCTGGCATTGACGTATCAGAAACAACTCGACATCGCGAATGCCGTTCGCGCTTACCGCAAACTCGTGGAAATTGGTAACCCAAAAGAATTGGAAGTCAAGCGGGCACAGTCCTTCCTGGACGATATGGCCAGGTCGGTTCGCGACACCGACGGCGTCGATCTCGACACCTATCTGGAAGCCATGACGGAATTCGATCGGGCTTTCGACCTCATGCAGCGCGGCGAATGGCTGAGCGCACTGGAAGGTTTCCGTGCGACCGTCGCCAAAAACGACCGTAATGCCCCCAGCCACGGGAATATGGGACTGTGTTACGCCAAACTTGGGCACAAGACCAAGGCTTTGGCCGAACTCGACCGCGCGATCGCGTTGGATCCGAAATACGAACCGGCCATAATCAACCGTGTCCAAGTCAAGCAAATGGAGGAAGGCCGCCCCATAGACATTGACAACATGGTCAACACCGACTTCAGCATGGAACGTTTTCAACGGGAACAATCCCGCCGCCCTTCCTGATCCGGCCCTGCTGGTCAATGAACCTGCGATCGAAGAGGTGTGGGCGATTTGACAACCTCCGTCATGACACGTATTGTCCTGCCCTATGAAGCCAAGTGTTGCCGGCGATCTGGGGGCCTGGCTGTGGGATTTACGTCAGTCAAGCTGTTGATTTCATGACTCGTTATGGAATGGGGCGAATCCGCAAGGAAGGCCCTTTCCGTCATCCGGTTGGCAATCGCTAAACATGGTACAGACGATGCAGGTTAAGACACAACCGATTCCGGTCGCTCACCGCGTTGGTCGTCCCCCCGCCGGTCACTGGGACTTTGGCGGGGAACGCGAGCCACTGATGCATCGCATTCACGCTTATCCCGCCAAGTTTCCCGCCTTCATCACACAGAAGGCGGTCGCCTATGCCAAGGAACGCGGGGTCACCGTCAATCGCATAGCCGACGTTTTCTGCGGCTGTGGGACCACTGCGCTCGAAGCCAAACGACTGAACACCGACTTCTGGGGTTGCGACATCAATCCCGTAGCCACGTTGATTACCCGCGTCAAACGCGAGGACTACCAACCCCACTGGCTGAAAACACACGCCACCCGGATTCTGCACTCCTTCGACCGGCGCCGCCTCCCGCGCCATCCCAGCCAACAAGACGACGAACGCTTGCGCTACTGGTACGACTTCGACCGCATTCGCTCACTTGCACGCTTGAAGGCTGCGATTGAGTCCCTCCCCGAAGGCAAATACCGCGACTTCTTCCTGTGCGCCTTCTCCAACATCCTGAAACCCACCTCCCGCTGGCTGACCAAATCGATCAAACCCCAGGTCGATCCGGACAAGGATGCCGCCGACGTGCGCGCCGCATTCGATGCCCAGGTCTCGTTCATGATCAAGGCCGCCACCCAAAGCCGGCATGCCACCGCATCCAAGAGCGAGATTCAAACCGGCAACTTCCTGGAGATGGACATCCCAAAACCATTCGCCGATCTGGTCATCACCAGCCCCCCGTACGTCACGTCCTACGAGTACGCCGATCTCCACCAACTCTCCACCCTCTGGCTCGGCTACACCGACGACTACCGGAAACTGCGCTATGGCACCATCGGCAGCCTCTACCACGACACCGATTTCCTCCAGGACGTGAAGAAGATCAACCAAACCGGAAACGACCTCGTCTTCCGTCTCTACGACGTGGAACACAGAAAGGCCCGCGCCACCGCCAGGTACTTCGTTGACATGCACCGCACCGTGAAGCAATGCCGCAAAATCCTTCGACCCGGTGGCATGGTTCTTTTCGTCATCGGCAACACCGAGTACAAGGGAGTCAAAGTTGACAACGCGGCCTACCTCCGCTCGTGCCTCGTGCAGGAGGGTTTCTCTGAGGTCGAAACGGCACAACGCAAGGTCTCGTCCAAGACCCTCACGCCGTACCGAGACACCCTGGGCCGGTTCAGCACCGACGCGACCAGCCGCAAAGTCTACGCAGAAGAGTTCATCCTAACAGGGAGAAACCCATGAGCGAACCCAAGAAACTCCCAATTCGGCCCTATGCCCGCCTCCTAGCCATGCTGGGCGATCAACTCATCAAGAACGAGCGCATCGCCCTAATGGAGCTCATTAAGAACGCGTACGACGCGGATGCAGACTGGGTCAAGATCACGTTTGAAGGCTTCGGCAAAAATTGGGAGACCGGCCCACATTCCAAGATCATCATCGAAGACAACGGCATCGGAATGGCGCAATCGGTCATTGAAAAGGCGTGGATGAATCCCGCGACGCCGTACAAACGTCGCGAGCGTTCAGAGGATCGTCGCACACCCGACAAGAAGCGTGTCGTCCAAGGCGAGAAAGGTATCGGTCGCTTTGCAATGCTGAAACTGGGCGCACGTATATCCGTGACCACACGCCCGAAGAAAAGCGCAGAAGAGTACGTGGTAGTTCTGGACTTCTCCGATTACGACTACGAGTTCACCACTCATTTCGGCAAGCCGCGAGAACTTTTTCTTGATGATCTCAACGGGGTTCTGCACATTCGCCCGGCTACCGCCATTATTCCCCGCCGTGTTGTCATTGGAGGCGTGGAAAAGCAGGCAGGACCCACAGGTACCCGCATTGAGATCGATTGCCTAAAAACCACATGGAACGAGACCAAACTTGGCGAGGTCGCGACCGACGCACTGAAACTACAGCCCATTTTTTCCCGCGCTCTGGACCAGCACCAAGAGCGCCAGGAACTGCAATTCGATGTCGCTTTTTATAAAGAGAAGAAGGAAATCGCATCACAAACGCACGAGGTCGAAAGACTCCAGGAGTTGATGGAGACAAGCCCCATCCTGAAGATCACAGACGGGGTCTACGACGCCGACGCCCATGTGTTTCGCTTCGCCGTCAACGGCAAACCATTCGAGAAACCCTTCGATGAGTTCCGAGTAGGCAAACGGTATCGAGACCGGTTCGGTGCTGCGGGTGATGAAGACATACGGTATCCCTCGTGCGGCTCATTCAAATTTGCCTTCTACGTTTTCGATCTCAAGGCCGACCAGGAGGGCAAGTACTACCTCGCTAAAGACGACGTTGATCGCGTGAAGAAACACCGCGTATACCTCTACCGGGATGGCATTCGGGTATATCCTTACGGTGACCCGGATGACGACTGGCTGCGCACCGACCAGCTCCGTGGCACGTCCGCTGCCAGCGAGTTCCTTAGCAATGACCAGGTCATCGGCTGCGTTGACATTACTCATGCCGGCAACCCCGGTCTCAAAGACAAGACCAGTCGGGAGGGTCTCGTAGGCGAAGGTAACGCGCCCGAGGATTTTGTACTGACGATCCAGTCATTTCTTGCCTACGTGCGAAAGGTCCATTTTGCCGAGTATCGGGATGGCGTGCAGAAACGGAGAGAGCAGAAGGCAATAAAGGAGGAGAGGGTTGAGGAAAACCTCGTCAGACTCCTCAAGCACGCCGATGATACCAGCGATGAGAAGACCCGCGAATTGGCCAAGAACGTTCAACGGGCATTCCACGTCGAAAAGAGTTACCTCGTCCGCCGTGCCGAGACCACAGAGGATCTGGCCGCCGTGGGCATGGCCGTTGAAACCTCGTCTCACGACCTCATGCTGATGATGTCGCGTGCTTTCAACGAGTTCGACGTGCTGACCAACGCCGCCCTCAGCCGCGGCGAAAAATGCGCCGGATGTTTCAATGACCTCCAGAAGGTCCGCGGCATGCTTCACTTCGTGGAAGGGCGGATGCGCGACATCCAGTCGCTTTTCCGCTCCTCCAAACAGCGCCCGCACGACATCAAGGTCCGCGAAGTCCTGAACAAAGTCGCCCACATCTACAAGAGCGCCTTCGACAAGGCTGACAACGGCATCGCACTCGAGATCGAAGAGATTCCGCCCCCACTGAGCGCCAAGTGTACGGACGCCGTTTTGATGCAGTTGTTCATTAATCTCTTCGACAACTCCCTGTACTGGCTGCGGGAGAAGCCCAAAGGTAAACGTTTGATCCGTGTGGTGCTTGACGGTGACCAGAAACGTGTTCTCTACGCAGACAGCGGCCCCGGCATTCCGCCGGAGAACAGAAAGTACATATTTCAGCCGTTCTTCTCCACGAAAGAACCTGGCCGGGGCCTCGGGCTGTACATCGCCAGACAGCTCCTCGCCCGCCACGACTACACAATCGAACTGGCCGATACCAAGCGCGACCGCATCCTCGAAGGGGCCTGTTTCGTCATCAGCTTCACGACCACGGAGGAGCCATGAGCGCAGCCGCTGCCGACTCCGTCCTGACCGGCATGGGGGTGGTCATAGATGATCACGTCCGCACAGAGACCCCCGAGACGGACGAGATCGTTGATCTCCTGGCTCAAATCGAC
This sequence comes from uncultured bacterium, assembly GCA_903925685.1. Lineage (GTDB taxonomy): Bacteria > Verrucomicrobiota > Kiritimatiellia > CAIKKV01 > CAIYGI01 > CAIYGI01. Next base: position 13,659 of record CAIYGI010000071.1, on the reverse strand, counting down.
GAAGCCCGTATCCCGTGCGTCCGCTATGAGTCTTTGCCGCCGCCCGAGGCATGCAGGCACCTCAACAACGTCGCCTTCATCCTACTCGATTGGGAACTGTGGAGAAAACCAGCAGAGGAACTCCAATTGAGTGGCGTGACTGTCGGCGCAGACTTAGCGCGGCAGGGCGTTCAGGCCAATATCGACTTTCTGAAAGGACTCAAGGGTTCCTGTTTCGCTCCCGTGTTCATCTTCAGTTACCTTGATCCCGATGGGATCAAACAGGAACTCCGCAACGCGGATCTTCTCGGGGCAGATGACAATCATGCGTTTATTCTGGTCCGCAAGAAGTCCGATCTCAAGCGCACACCTGACAACACCGGTCATCCACTGCTGGATGCTGTCAACGCGTGGGTTGCGGACAACCCCGCCATCTACTTACTGTCGCACTGGAAAGACGCTGTCAGCCGTTCACAGAATCGCCTCTTTTGGGACTTTTATGAGAAGGACCACACATGGCCGGGGGTTCTCTGGGAGACGTACGACAACGACGGCGATGACCCAGAACACGCCCTGACCGATGTGCTTCTCCGCAACATGCGCGCTCGCATGTTTCCTCTGTCTCTCGATCCAAAACGGGTAGTAATGAACCACGCGCTACCACCGAACAGATCCACGCTCCGGGCCGTTCTGGAGACCTCGATGATCGTCCCCGCTGGTCAACTACCGGACAACCAGTACGCTTGTGGGGACCTCTTCCGTAATCAAGACGCCGACGGTGCGTTTTACAGGTTGAACATACGCTGCGACTGCGACTGTATCGCCAGAGACGGCAAGTCGGAGAAGGTTCTCCTGTACATGCTGCACGGTCGCGTCGTTCCTGAACTGGATCTTTCCAAGCCGGATCTGTTCAGCGACAAAACTGGTTTCAACCGGCCAATGAACCGTGCCTACGTCTTCCCGATGGATGGCGGCAAGTGCGTCACCTTTTCCTTTGCGGACATCAAGAAGACGACAGTTGCGGAACTCAAGAAGGCAGGAGCGGAGCGAATCGGTCGACTTACCGCCCCTCATATCACCGACGTTCGCCAACGGTATTCTCAATGGTTGCAGCGCGAGGGTTTGCCGAAGGTCCCGCCCGTAGCCGTTCGTGATCCGCCCGCCGGAACATAACGTCCCATGCCCACACTGACATGGCTCGATCGTGAACTCGCCGTCAAGGCCGCGGAGGGCGTGCCTTTTCGCGTGCTCGATTTCGATCCCAAACTCTCCGCTGGCGACCCGGTCGCCGATAACCTGATCATCCAGGGCGACAACCTCGACGCCGTCAAGGCCGTCACCCCTTACTTCGCCGGACGCGTGAAATGCTTCGCCATCGACGGACCCTACAACACCAAGAGCGCCTTTGAACACTACGACGACAACCTCGAACACTCGACCTGGCTCTCCATGATGTACCCCCGCCTCGAACTCATGCGCGACCTGCTCGCCGAAGATGGGTCCATTTGGGTCTGCATTGATGACAACGAGGCGCACTACTTGAAGGTCATCATGGACGAAGTCTTCGGGCGGAAGAATTTCGTGGCGAATGTCGTATGGCAGAAGCGCACTTCACCTGATGCTCGTATCGATTTAGGTGACGCCCATGACAACATTCTCGTCTATGGGCGGGACAAGTCCCGGACGACGTTCAACCGTGTCATGCTCGATCCGTCACAGAGATCAGGGTTCAAGAACCCTGACAACGATCCGCGCGGTCCGTGGGCATCAACTGACTTTTCGGCACAGGGCTGGCGACCTAATCAGATGTACAAAATCGTCACGCCCGGCGGCGGCGAATATGAACCCCCTCCAGGACGGTGTTGGGTCAACACCGAAGACATTTACAGGGAACTCTGCGCCGACAACCGCATGTGGTTCGGCAAGGATGGGCATGCACGACCGCGAGTGAAACTTTTTCTCGCCGAGAGTGAAGGCATAAGATCGTGGACATGGTGGCCTCATCCCGAAGTCGGACACAATCAGGAGGCGAAGAAGGAGATCAACGGACTCTTCGGCGCGGATACTGCCTTCGAGACCCCAAAACCCGAGAGACTCTTCAGGCGTGTCATAGAAATCGCCACTAACCCCGGCGACATCGTCTGCGATCCGTTTCTCGGTTCCGGCACAACGGCGGCGGTGGCGCACAAGATGGGGCGGCGCTACATCGGCATCGAGATGGGCGAGCACGCGGTCACGCATTGCGTGCCGCGACTCAAGAAGGTTGTTGAGGGCGAGCAGGGCGGCATATCCAAACTCGTCAACTGGCAGGGCGGCGGCGGTTTCCGCTTCGCGCGGCTCGGTCCGCCCATTTTCACGCCCGACGGCTCCATTCATCCCGACATCCGGTTTTCAACACTTGCTGCACACGTCTGGTTCTCCGACACTCACACCGCATGGACTGGAGGGGCGCGTGCTGTCGCGGCCTCCTCCACGCTGCTCGGCATACACAACAACACGGCCTACTACCTGCTTTTCAACGGCATTCTCGGCGACAAGCGCCCGCTGGCCGGCAACGTGCTGAATGCCGTGACGTTCCGGCACCTGCCCCCGCACGCTGGCCCGAAGATCGTATACGGCGAGGCGTGCCAATGGGGCTCGGACCGCCTGCGCCGCGAAAACATCGAGTTCAGAAAGATTCCGCATGGATTGAAAGTGAGATGAGCCGCACGACAAAGAGGACCATTTTGCCCATGTCGGCAAAATGGTCGGTGAATACCATTTTCGTGGTGTCACGAAAATGGTGGACGTGTGGGCCGTGTTGGACTGTTGACGCAATCTTGAGTATTCTGAGGCGCGTCTTGTCTGTTGACCGGAACTTGGTATGGGAGGACATATGACAAAGAACGGTGTAGAAATGCCGACAGCCGCCATTGAGGAGTTCTGCCGAAAGTGGCGGATCGCGGAATTTGCCCTTTTCGGTTCCGTCCTGCGCTCCGATTTCCGCTCGGACAGCGACATCGACGTTCTTGTTACGTTCCAGCCGGACGAAAAGTGGGATTTGTGGGATTTCGTCGCAATGAAGGATGAGTTGGCGCAGATCCTTGACCGCCCCGTGGACCTTGTCGAGAAGAGGGCTCTGCGTAACGCGCTGCGGCGGCGGGAAATCCTGGCTCACAATGAGGTGATCTATGCAGCCTGAAGCACGCGACCCGGCCTGCATCGCCGACATGCTCACCGCCGCCCGCGGCGTCAGCCGCTCGCTGCAAGGCGTGTCGCTGGCGAAGTATCAGTCCGACGAAGACCTGCGCCACGCCGTGGAGCGCAAACTCGAAATCTTGGGCGAGGCGGCGCACCGCATTTCTGACGAACTACGCGTAAAGCATCCGCAAATTCCCTGGCGGGCCATCATCGGCCAACGCAACGTGCTCATCCACGGATATGACCAGGTGGACGACGTGCGCGTGTGGCGGTTGGCCGAGACGCACATCGCCTCGCTCATTCCCATGCTCGAAATCGTGTTGCGCGAACTGGGCGTCGCCGACGAATCGTGAGTCTGATGAAGACGCTCAAATACCAACAAGATACGCTCGCCGCCCTTCGGCAATACCTCGCACTTGCCCGTAGTTCGGCGCCGAAGGCGGCGTTCGAGGTCGCCACCGCGAATCTACCCGCCGCCCTGCGCCGCGACTACATGCCGCTGGCCGACTCCATTGCCGATGCGCCCTACGTGTGCCTGCGACTGCCCACCGGCGGCGGCAAGACGCTGCTCGCGGCGCTTTCCATCCCAATCGCCGGCAAGGAGTTTCTCGATCAGGATTTCCCGCTCGTGCTCTGGCTGGTGCCCACGAAAACGATCCGCGACCAGACGATCAAGGCCCTTCAGACGCCCGGCAACATGCATCACGATGCGCTGGAAGACTGTTTCAAGGGCCGTTTCCGGGTGCTGGCCGTCACGGATTTCGACCAGCTTCGCCCGCACGACCTCGGCGCCCGCGCCAACATCGTCGTCAGCACGCTTGCGACCGCGCGCGTGGACAATACCGAACTCCGGAAGGTGTACGCGCACAACGAGGACATGGAACCCTTCTTCTCCGGCGTCCCCGATACGACCCCCGGCCTGGAACGTAACGAGAAGAAGAAGGGCAAGCCTATCAAGTACTCGTTCGCCAATCTCCTGCACCTTTGCCGCCCGCTCGTGATCGTGGACGAGGCCCACAACAACACGTCGGAACTCAGTACGGAGGTCATGGGCCGCATCCGCCCATCCTGCGTCATCGAGTTCACGGCCACCCCGGCCGCCAACAGCAATATCCTCTGCCACGCATCCGCCGGCGACCTCTACGCGGCCAACATGATCAAACTGCCCATCGAACTCACCCAGCACGCCACCTGGCAGGAGGCCGTTCACAACGCCGTTCAGGAGCGCCAGAAACTCGCGGAACTGGCCCCGAAGGAAAAGGACTACATCCGCCCCATCACGCTGATCCAGGCCGAAAACATCGACAAGGAAGTCACCTGGCAAATCGTTCTGGATTACCTCCAGAAGGAGGAGAGCATCCCACGCGAAAAAATCGCCGTCGTCACCGGAACGGAACGCGAACTCGACGGCATCGACCTCTTCTCCCCGAGGTGTCCGATCGAGCACGTCATCACCGTCAAGGCTCTCAAGGAGGGCTGGGACTGTTCCTTCGCCTACGTATTCTGCTCCGTGGCAACCGTACACTCGAAAACCGAGGTCGAACAAATCCTGGGCCGCGTGCTGCGCATGCCCTACGCCGAACGCCGGTCACAACCCGCGCTCAATCGCGCCTATGCTCACGTATCGTCCACGAGTTGGCCCTACGCCGTGCAGCAGATGCGCGACCGCCTGGTGGATATGGGCTTCGACGAGATCGAGGCCGAAGAAGCCATTCGCGAACAACGCCCGCGACCATCACCGCAACTCGCGATGCAATATCCGTCCACCGATCCGACCGCCGGTCTTCCGCTCTTTGACATCGGCGTTCGCGACGCGCCGGACCTCTCCGGCCTCGACCCCGACGAATCCGCCTATGTCACGATCCACAAGCAGCCCGACGGCGCCACGACCCTGACCGTGGACACCCAGATCACCGAAACCGCTCTCCGCAAGGTCGAGAAGCAGTTGCAACCCAAGGAACGCGCCGCTCTCCGGGAGACCCTCGAAATCCGTCGCCGCCAACAGGTCCGCGAACAGGCCCCGGTTCGCAAGGGCAAGAGTCTGATCCTGCCGCAACTGTGCCGGACGGTTCAGGGCGAACTTGAGATTGTCGAACAGGACAACCTGATCGGTCCCGAAGGCTGGGAGCTTGCCGATTATCCAGCCGTCCTCACAGCGGGCGAGTTCTCCACCGAAATCGAAGCCAAGCGCTACGAGATTGGCATCGAAGGCAAACGCGTCGTCGAACGTTACCTGGGCGCGCAGATGACCCTTGATCTCAAACACATGGAAGAGCCTTGGACCGAGGACTGCCTGATCGGCTGGCTCGTCCACCACATCGAGGACGCCAACGTCGCCGAACGTCAGGATCCCACACAAGTCGCCATCCGCGCCTTCGTGCGCCGCGTCCTACGCTACCTCACCGCCGACCGTGCCTTGACGCTCGCCGACCTGCAGCGTTATGCCTTCTCCCTGAACAAAGCCATTGATCAGAAGATTCGTCAGCACCGCGACGCTGCCTTCCGCAGAGGATTTCAGCAACTTTTTGCCCTTCCCGGTTCTGATGTATCCACGTCCTTCGTCTATCCCTTCGAGTTCCCGGCGGAAGGCTACCAGCCGCACTGGTACTATCAGGGTTCTTTCCGGTTCGCCAAGCACTTCTACCCGGAAGTCGGAGAACTGGACTCGAAAGGCGAGGAATTCGACTGCGCTGTCGCCCTCGACCAGTGCGCTGATGTTGACTACTGGGTCCGAAACCTGGACCACGGCCCATCGGCCCTCAGTCTTCCAGTCCCTTCCGGCCGTTTCTTTTCCGACTTCGCCGCCAAACTCAAGGGCGACCGCGTCATGCTCATCGAGTACAAGGGCGAACACCTTGAAGCCAAGGCCAGCGAACAGGAGAAGCGCGACATTGGGCGCCTCTGGGAGGCCGGCAGCAACGGCAAGGCGCTCTTCCTCTGGGCCGTCAAGCAAGATGCCACCGGCCGGAACGTTGCCGCCCAACTGAAGGCCAAGATTGCAGGGTAATCCATGCCAGACCATGGTTATCCTGACGATCAGGAGCTTGTGAACAACGCCAAGGCGGGCGATCTCGCGGCGTTCGAGACGCTGGTCAAGCGTCACGAGCGGCGGATTTACGGACTGGCGCGCCGGCTTACCGGTTCCGAAGAGGATGCCCAGGACGTGACCCAGCAGACCTTTCTCAGCGCTGTCAAGAACCTGGCCGGCTTCCGGGAAAAGGCCGCGTTCTCCACCTGGCTAACCACCATTGCCGCAAACGCGGCGCTGAAAATCGCGCGCAAACGCCGCGGCCTGCCCACCATCTCCCTCGATCAGGCCACCGCGCCGGACGAGCAGGGGCAGATTCCCCACCCGGAATACATCGCCGACTGGCGCGAAACGCCCGACCGTCTGGCCCAGCGGGCCGAAACACACCGCCTGCTTGACAGCGTGATCGCCGAATTGAATCCCGCCCACCGCGCCGTCTTCCTGCTCCGGGACTCGGAGGGCCTCTCGGTTAGCGACACGGCCAGGGCGCTGAAAATCAGCGAAGCCAACGTCAAGGTCCGGCTCTTGCGCGCCCGCCTGCAGTTGCGCGAACGCCTGACCCGCGTCTTCGGCGACGAGCAGCGGCGCTACGCGCCGGGAGCGCATGCGGCGGCGACGCATGCGCAAAAGCAAGTTAACGACCGTTGTAATCGTAATCTTACTCTGCGGGAAAATAGATTATGATTAAGATTACGATTATGAGGAAAACGCATAGGGGAGATAGCCCATGACCAAGAAACGAACCAAGATCCATGCACTCGGGGGAAAGCACGGCGCCACCTGCGGCGAGCTGCTCGCCATCCTCAATGATTATGTCGACGGCGGCGTGGCGCCCGCGGTCTGCAAGGAGTTGGAAACCCATCTTGCCGGGTGCAATCCCTGCCGGGTTGTGGTGGACAACGTACGCCAGACCATCACCCTCTATCGCAAGAATAAACCCTGCAAAATGCCCGCCGCATTTCACGATCGTCTTTACACCGCGCTGCGCAACTGCTGGAAGGAAGCAGGCCCGGCGAAAAAGCCTCCAAAAGCCGTTAAATCCCGTACCTGACGCCGCCCCTTTGCTTTCTTGTAACCTTTTTGCCGTTGGCGGCTCTAATCCTAGTGGTTTCTGAAGGAAGGAAAGGAAGCAAGCAATGACAACTGAACGTTATGTGCGAATGGCCGCCGGCATCTTTGTGCTGGCAAGTCTGGCGCTGGGTTATTGGGTGCATCATGGCTGGTTCTTTTTCACGGCCTTCGTGGGCCTGAATTTGTTCCAGTCGGCTTTCACCAAGTTCTGCCCGCTGGAAATCATACTGCGCCGCTGCGGCGTACCGTCCGCGGGGGGTGGTTGCGGATGCAACGGCAAGCCATGAACACAATGAAACTCACGCCAGGCTGGCGAATGGTCGTGCCAGCACTATTGATCGCGGCGTCGTTGTCCAGCCTGCCGGGCGCATCTGCCGTCTCGCTCGACGGATGCGTCGGCGCCACGCTTCGCAACAATCCCGACTTGCGCGCCGCGACGGAACGTGTCCAGGCCGCGACCGCCGCCATCAAGGAGGCCCAGTCCGCCTACTACCCGATGCTCGCCGGTTCGACCACCTATGCCCGCACGGACAATCCGCCCCAGGCCTTCATGATGATGCTGAACCAGCGCAGCGTCTCGATGCAGTCGGACTTCAACAACCCGTCGGACACCGACAATCTCGCCCTGAGCCTAGGCGTGAAATACAGACTGTACGACTTCGGTCGGCGCGGACTGGATAACGAGATGGCCCGGCGCGGTTCCGAAGTCTCGCGGCTGGTGTTGCGGGGCCTGCAGAACGCCTTGATTCATCAGGTCGCGCGCGGCTACTACACGGTGCTCCAAGCCGGCGCTTTCGTCACGGTACAGGAGGAGTCGGTCAAATCGCTGGAGGAAAGCCTGCGGGTCGCCAAAGAGCGCGTCAAGGCCGGCGGCGCCGTCAAGACCGATGTCCTGAATCTCGAAGTTCAGCTCGCCCAGGCGCGGGAGGATCTGATACGTGCGCGCAACGGCGTCAAGTTGTCGTTGGCGGCGCTCAACACGGCCATCGGCACCAACATGGTTGAATCCGCCAACATGCCGGCCAAGGCGGAGTTGCCGGGCAATAAACCGCCGGAAGCCGAAGACTTGAGCGTGATCCAGAACCGGCCTGAATTGCTGGCGGCTCGCAGAATGGCCCAGATCCAGCAGGCTGCTCTTCGGAAGGCCCGGCGGCAGTACCTACCCGCGATCAACGCCTTCGGCTCGGTGGATTGGAACAGCGCGGTTTCCACCGACTTCGAGCGCAGTTACTTCGTCGGCGTGGCGGCCGAGGTGGACTTTTTCGACGGCTTTCGCAAGAGCGCGGCGGTCTCGGGCGCCGGCGCGCAACAGCGGGCCGCGGCGGCCGAGGCCGATAAAGCCGCCGATAACCTCCGGCTTGACCTAACTTCCGCCTCCATCCAGGCCGGCGAGGCATGGGATCGCCTGGATGTGGTCCGCAAAAGCATCGAGAACGCCGAGGAGTCCCTGCGCATCACGCAACAACGCTACCAGCAGGGCGCGGCGAACCTGCCGGAACTGCTGACCGCGCAAACGGGACTGACCGGAACGAGGACGCGCAATGTCGCCGCGCAGTACGACTGTCTGACCGCTCTCTCGAATCTGGAACGCGCGAGAGGGCAATTGGTCGAGAGGTATTCCAGGCAAGAGTGACGAGGAGCAGCGAACATGACTGAAGAGACGAATAACAAGCAGGATGGCAACGAAGCGCAGACGCCGCCCAAACGGCGCGCCTGGGGACGCATCGCGAAACCGGTGTTGGGAGGAGCAGTTCTGCTGGTGGTCATTCTCTGGAGCGTCGGCGTCTTCCGCACACGCATTCCGGGCGGACGCCTGGAATACCAGGGCGGACTAGCCGTGCCGCCCGGGGCCCGGCTTTTCACCATCAAACCGGAATTGATTGCCGCGCGCGTGGACGTGGTCGGCACGGTGGCCTCGGATGTCAAAGTCAACCTCAGCGCCCGCATTCCCGCCTCTGTGAAGGAGGTTTTCGTCTCAGCCGGCAGTCCGGTGAAGAAGGGACAGGAACTCGTAACGCTCGACGACCGGGAGATCAAGGAACAGGTCGCGGCGGCCGAGGCCCAGTTTAAACAGGCCGAGACCGAGTTAAACCGCGCCCGGCGGCTTTTCGACAGCCAGGCGACGACAGAACAGGCGCTCACGGCGGCGCAGTCAATGTTCGCAACCGCGCGCGCCCAATGGGACCGCAGCAAGGTCATGCTGACCTATACGCGGATCGTCTCGCCCATGGACGGAATCGTCACCGACCGGCGCATCGAACCCGGCGACCTTGCCAATCCGGGACAGGTGCTCCTGACCATCTACGACCCCGCCAACATGCAGATTGAGGTCCCTGTGCCCGTGCGTCTGCTGGCGAAACTTCCCGTGGGCCAGAGCGTGGAGGTCACGCTGGACCGGCCTGCCACCAACTTCCAGGGCCGGGTCCGGCAGATCGTCAGCGAAATCGACCCGCTCAGCCGCACCCAGCTGGTCAAGGTTCGGATCGAGGGCGCCTCCGCGGACCTTATGCCGGGAACCTTCGGCCGTCTCTGGGTGGCTGATGACGCCCACACTGCCTTCGTGGTTCCCGCCACCGCCGTCTATACGGTGGGTCAGATCGAACTGCTACAAGTGGTCAAGGACGGTCGCGCCGTCCGCCGCGCGGTCCGCACGGGCCAGATGCACGGCGCAAACGTGGAAGTGCTCTCCGGGCTCGATGCCGGGGAGGTCGTGCTCGTCAATCCGCTTCAGGAGAACTGACGCATGGAAATCGAGCGCAAACACTCCCTGGTCAGCGGAATCATCGAGACCTTCCTCAAGGGCAACCTGGCGATACTGCTGATCATCATCTCGCTGGCCGCCGGTGCGGCCGCGCTCTTCCTGACGCCGCGCGAGGAGGAGCCGCAAATCGTCGTGCCGCTGGCCGATGTCATGGTCATGTATCCCGGCGGGTCGGCCCAGGAAGTCGAACGCCTGGTTTCGTCGCGTCTGGAACGCATGCTCTACCAGATTGATGGCGTCGAATACGTGTATTCCATGTCCCGTCCCGGCATGGCCGTCGTGACCGTGCGTTTCAAGGTGGGTCAAGACCGCGAAAAAAGCCTGATCAAACTGTACAACAAGATCTTCCTGAACATCGACAAGACCACGCCAGGGATTGCCGGGTGGGTAGTCAAGCCGATCGAGATCGACGACGTGCCGATCGTCAACGTGGCGCTATACAGCGACCGTTACGACGAACACGCCCTTTATCGGGCGGGCGAAGAGGTTGTCGCCCGGCTCCAGCACATTCCCAACACCGGCAACATCACGCTTCACGGGGGACAGCGCCGGGTGCTGCATGTCTATCTCGACATGGAACGGATCGCGGCCTACGGACTATCCCCGATGGAAATCGCGGGCGCGCTCAAGGTCTCGAACGCCCAGCAGGAAAGCGGGGCATTCGAGCAAGGCAACGCCTCCCTGCGCGTGGTAGCCGGCCCCTTCCTGCGGGACGCATCCGAGATCCGCAATCTGATGGTGGGCACGCACGCGAACCGGCCGGTCTATCTGCGCGACGTGGCCCGGATCGAGGACGCCCCCGACGAACTCCAATCCTATACCCGCATCGGATTCGCTGCCGCCGTCCATCAACCATCATCCACCCTCCACCGTCCACCCTCCACCTCTTTTCCCGCCGTCACCATCGCCGTCTCAAAGAAGAAGGGCAGCAACGCGGTCTGGGTTTCACGCGAGGTGGAGCGCTCGATCGAGGCCATGCGCGGAAAGATTGTTCCGGACGACATGCAATTCCGGATCACGCGCAACTACGGCGAAACCGCCAACGACAAGGTCAACAGCCTGGTCGAAAGCCTGATCGAAGCCATCGTTACGGTGATTGTTTTGATCGCCGTGATCATGACCCTGCGGGTCAGCCTGATCGTGGCCCTGACTGTTCCCATCACCTATGCCTTGACCCTGTTGATAAACTACCTTGCCGGCTATACGATCAACCGCGTCACCCTCTTTGCGCTGATTCTATCGCTCGGGCTTTTGGTGGACGACCCCATCGTGGCGGTGGAGAACATCTATCGCCATCTGGCGATGCGCCGCTACCCCCGGCTGCAGGCCATCGCCATGGCCATGAACGAGGTGCTGCCGCCGGTGATCCTGGCCACCCTGGCGGTGGTGGTTGCGTTCATTCCGATGTTCTTCATCAGCGGGATGATGGGCCCTTACATGCGCCCGATGGCGCTCAATGTGCCGCTCGCCATGCTGGCCTCAATGCTGGTTTCCTTCGCCATCACACCCTGGCTGTCCAGCAAACTGCTGCGCGATGACAGCAAGCATGAAACATATGACGTTAAACAAACAGCCACTTATCGCGTCTACACCGCCATCCTGCGGCCCTTTGCCGATTCCCGCCGCAATGGCGCGCTGCTGCTGGCGGGCACGGGGGTGTTGTTCGCGCTTTCCCTGCTGCTGATCCCCACCGGCGGCGTGCCGCTCAAGATGCTGCCGTTCGACAATAAAAACGAGTTCCAGATGGTCGTGGACATGCCGGAGTCGGCCACGCTGGAAACCACCGACGGCGTCGTGCGGGAGCTGGAAGACTATCTGCGTACGCTCCCCGAGGTGACCGATTTCACCTCCACCGTGGGCGCCAGTTCGCCGATGGACTTCAACGGCCTGGTCCGGCATTACTACCTGCGCCAGGGCCCGCATGTGGCCGATATCCGGGTCAATCTGCTGCCCCGCAACAGCCGCAAAATGGACAGCCACTCCATCATCCTGCGCATCCGCGACGATGTTGCGGCGATCGGCCTGCGACGCAATGCGCGCATCAAACTGGTCGAGGTCCCGCCGGGCCCGCCGGTTCTTTCCACGGTTGTCGCGGAGATCTATGGACAGCCTCACCACGACTACCGGGAATTGATCGACGCGACACAGTTGGTCAAGGCCCGCATGGAACAGGAACCGGGCGTCGTGGATGTTGACGACACCGTCGAGGCCGACCAGCGGGAATTGTTCTTCCGCGTGGATCGCGAGAAGGCCGGGCTTGACGGCATCTCCACCGAGGATGTGACGCAGACGCTGCTGCTGACCCTCAACGGCATGCCCGGCGGCACGCTGCATGTTCCCGGGCAGCAGAATGAGGTGCCGATACTCCTGCGGCTGCCGCGCGCGCATCGTTCCGATCCCGCGCTGCTGAAAACCATCGTCATCAAGGGGCGCGGCGGGCACGCGGTGCAACTCGGTGAACTGGGCCGTTTCGAGGAAACGATCTACGACAAGACAATCTTCCACAAGAATCTGGAACGTGTGGTCTACGTCACCGCGGAAATGGCCGGGCGCGGGCCGGCCTACGCCGTGCTCAATCTCCAGTCCCACTTCGACAAGCACCCCCTGCCCGCCGGCCTGCGCATCGACTGGCGCGGCGAAGGCGAATGGAAGATCACGCTGGATGTCTTTCGGGATCTTGGCATCGCCTTCGCGGCGGCCCTGGTGGCGATCTACGTCCTGCTGGTCTACGAGACCGTGTCGTACATCCTGCCGGTGGTCATCATGATGTCCATTCCGCTGACGCTGATCGGCATCATGCCGGGCTTCTGGCTGCTCAACCTGATCGTCAACCGCCCCGTGGGCGGCTTCGGCAACCCGGTCTTTTTCACCGCCACGGCCATGATCGGCATGATCGCGCTGGCCGGCATCGTGGTCCGCAACGGGATCATCCTGGTGGACTTCATCCGCAATGCCGTGGCGCGCGGCGCCACCCCAAGGGACGCGGTTTTCGAGGCCGGCGCGGTCCGCTTCCGCCCGATCTTCCTCACCGCCGGGGCGGCGCTGCTCGGGACCTGGCCCATCACGCTCGACCCGATATTCAGCGGCCTGGCCTGGTCCATCATCTTCGGCTTGTTCGTCTCGACGGCCTTCACATTGCTGATCATTCCAACCGTCTACATGCTGATCTACGGAAGAGGTAAACAGGAGGTTTCAGGTGTCAGTGTTCCGGTTTCAGAAAATTCAGAGGAAACGACTTCCATACTGACGCCTGACACCTGAACACAGGACCTAATCGTCGAGCAAACACGGAGACACGCGCATGAAACTACTGATGGTCATCTGTCCGGAAGATCGCCGCGAACAGGTTGCGGCCATGGTGGAAAATCATGGAGTCCGTTCTTTCACGGAACTGCCCCAGGTCATCGGCGCAGGCGCCACCGGCAAACGGCTTGGCACGCACGTCTGGCCCGGCAAGTCCGTACTCATGTTCACGGTCGTGTCGGACGAGAAGAAGGACGAACTTCACACTTCCTGATCTCGGAGGAAAATGAGTTGGCACTTTTCTGGTATTTATCAGGCGAGTTCGTAGATCAAACGCGCGCCGGTTTCAGGGTGGTAAAAAGCGGCGTGGGTTAAATCTGCGAGGAGTGCGCTGATC
>CAIYGI010000070.1 GCA_903925685.1 uncultured bacterium | reverse complement strand
TTTCGATCCTTTGTGGGACCGTTTGTTCGCCCCAAAGAATTCACCACGCCGCTTTACTTGTCACGCGTCAAAAAGTGCCATGTCATTTTCCGGGCAGTTCGCAAAAACATGCGTAATTACAGCACGGGATCAGGAAGTGTGCAGTTGTGCCTCGACGGACGAAAAGTCCTCCACGCGACGAAGGCGTCCTACAGCCAGAGGGGTGGCAACCACGAGCGCGTCCACGTCTGAGTCCGGCCGCATCGTGCCGCGTCCGACGCTCCCGAATACCGCCAACGAAATCAACCGGTCGCCATAGTGACGAACCGTGGCCTGCCGAAGGGCCAGAATCAACGTCTCGAATGCCTCTCGATAGCCGATGATGACGCCAGACAAACCTGTATCGACAGTTCTGTTAGACATGAGCATAAGTGTACAGCTTTGGGCGAACGAAGGCCAGAGATCAGGTTGTTAGGCTGTAATGGGATGCCAGTGAATCAATTCCACCATGAATGCCAAACACTTTTGTTCCATTCCTGGGTACACGCCGACCCACAGACTGTCGTTCATGATCTTGTCCGTGTTCGTCAGGGGCGCGGCGATACGGTAATCGGTTCCTTCTTTCAGACTGTCAAAACAGGGGTGCCGGATGAGGTTGCCGGCGAAGAGGTTGCGGGTTTGGATGTTGTTGCGCTCCAGATGCCCGGATAGTTGGTTGCGGCTCACGGGCGCTCCTTCCTGAAGCGTCATGAGAAAACCGAACCAGGAGGGGTCCGCACCGGGGATGGTTTGCGGCAGCAACAGCCAGCCGATATCTTTTAGACCTTCATAAAGGACCCGGAAGTTCGCTTTTCGCTGCTCGACGAACGCCGGCAGCTTTTCGAGCTGGGCGCAGCCGATGGCGGCCTGCAGGTCGGTCGCCTTGAGGTTGTAGCCGAAGTGGCTGTAGACATACTTATGGTCGTAGCCGCGGGGCAGGCTTCCAAACTGCTTCGTGAACCGGTTGGCGCAGGTGTTGTCCACGCCGCTGTCGCACCAGCAGTCGCGGCCCCAGTCCCGCAGCGAGAGCATGATCCTGCGAAGCAGCGGATCGTTCGTGTAGACCGCGCCGCCTTCTCCCATGGTCATGTGGTGGGGCGGATAAAAACTGGAGGCGCCGATATCGCCGAAGGCGCCCGTGAATTGCCCGTCCACGCGGCTGCCGAGCGCGTCGCAGTTGTCCTCGATCAGCCAAAGCCGGCGTTTGGCGCAGAAGGCCTTGACCGCCCTGACGTCGAAGGGGTTGCCAAGCGTGTGCGCCAGCATGACCGCCTTGGTTTTCGGCGACAGGGCGGCTTCGAGCTGCGAAACATCGACGTTGGCGGTGGCCAGTTCGACATCCACGAACACCGGCACGGCGCCGTACTGCACGATCGGGGCGACGGTCGTCGGGAAACAGCAGGCAATGGCGATCACCTCGTCGCCGCGTTCGACCCGCCGCTCTTTCAGCAGCGGCGAGGTCAGCGCCATGAAGGCCAGCAGATTGGCGGACGAGCCGGAGTTCACCAGCAACGACCAGCGCACGCCAAGATAGTCCGCCAGCCGCTTCTCGAACGCGCGGGAATAGTCGCCGTAGGTCAGCCAGAAATCGAGCGAGGCGTCGACCAGGTTAACCAGTTCGCGCTCGTCGAAAACGCGCCCGGCGTAGTTGACCCGCGATTGCCCGGCTATAAAAGGCTTGTTCTGCGCGGGGGCATGGACCTGGCGGTAGTATTCCACAACCTTGGCCAGGATCTCCGCTTTCATTTGCTCCTGCGCAGTCATGTTCTAACAACCTCCACCTTGGGGCATTGAGCCCAACAACCGTTTTCTCTGCGCCCCTGCGCCTTTGCGTCAAAGTCTTCTTTTCTTCTTTTCTCTTGGCGAAGAAATCAAATCGTTGACGCTAAGGCGCAAAGGCGCAAAGAATACTTTTTTAAGTTAACGCCAATCACAAATTGTTGACAACCCGATATATTCCTTTGGAGACGAGGGATTCACCAAAATTAATAACGAGTCCCAATTTTAAACCTGTAAGACGCAAGTACGTAAGCACTTGAGATTGAAAGATTGGGTTGTGCGTAATCAATGCTTTGCACTCGACAATCACCTTTTCCGCAACAATTAAATCCAAACGTAGAGGAGTCGAAAGGCTGCTTCCCTTATAGAGCAGCGGAACACTTACCTGCCGTTTAAGAGCCAACCCGCGTTGCCCAAGCTCAACAACCAAAGATTCTTCGTAGACAGATTCGAGCAGTCCAGGTCCACCAAGAACACGATGCACCTCAACTGCGCTGTCCACGACAATTCTGCTTATTTCATTCTCATCCATTAGCTTTGCGCCTTCTTTGCGCCTTTGCGCCTTTGCGTCAAAGTCTTCTGTTCTTCATTTTCGTACATCATAATATCGGCTTCGCAAGCCTTGCGGGCGTCGGCGCCTTCGCACAGCACGCTACGATACCACTGCGCGGTTCTTTTCACCATTTCCTGGCAATTCCAGCGCGGACGCCAGCCGAGTTCCCGCCGCGCTTTTTGGATATTCAGGCGCAGGATGGCCGCCTCATGCAGTTGGCCCGGAGAACTCCGATCCACCCATCCGCCTTTTCCCCACGCCTTCACAAAAGCGTCGGCCAGCTTTCCAACCGGCATCCCGGCTCCCGCAATCGGACCGAAATTCCAGGCTTCGCACCACTTGTGATCGGCTTTTGAAAGCATGGCCGAGGCCAGCGTCAAATATCCGGAGAGCGGTTCCAGAACATGCTGCCATGGGCGGATCGCATGCGGGTTGCGCACCGGCACCGGGCGTCCGGCGCTGAGCGCGGCGACCATGTCCGTCACAATCCGGTCGCGGGCCCAGTCGCCGCCGCCGATCACATTGCCGGCGCGGGCCGAAGCCAGCTGCACGCCATGTTCACCCAGCCGGTCCGGATGGAAAAATGACCGGCGGTAGGATGCGATCAGAATTTCGGCCGCGCCCTTGCTGGCACTGTAGGGGTCGTGTCCGCCCAGCGGGTCGCCTTCGCGGTACCCACGGAGTTGTTCGCGGTTTTCATAGCATTTGTCGGAGGTGATGCAAACGACGGCGCAGGGCCGCTGCAGTTCGCGCACCGCCTCCAGCACGCTGGCCGTACCCATCACGTTGACCTCGAAGGTCTCGAACGGCACGGCGTAACTGTCGCGGACCAGCGGCTGGGCCGCCAGGTGAAACACAACCTCCGGCTTGAACGCCGCCAGGGCCTCGCGCATGCGCTTGCGGTCCCGGATGTCGCCCAGGGTTTCGCCGGACAACCTGTCGCGCACTTTCGAAAGCGCGTAGTTCGAGGGCTCGGTCGGCGGCGGCAGGGCATATCCATGCACCTTTGCGCCAAGCTGGCACAGCCACAAGGAGAGCCATGAGCCCTTGAAACCGGTATGGCCGGTGAGGAAAACCCGCTTGCCACGGAACGCCGGAAAGCTCACATCGCACCATCCGTCCGCCAGCGGGCCGTCCAGGGGGCGGCGCCGCCTTCCCAAAGCTCGTTCAGCAGTTGATATTCCCGGGGCGTGTCCATGCATTGCCAGAAACCTTCGTGCGGGAACGCGGCCATCTGGTTGTCCGCCATGGCCCGGCGCATCGGCGCCTGCTCTAAAAACAGATCCTTGTCGGCGGCGAGGTAGCGGGGAATAAAGGACTTTTCAAGCACCATGAAACCGCCGTTGATGTACCCCTCCACATGGGCCGGCTTTTCCTCGAAGCCATGCACGCGCCCGCCTCGCAGCCGCATCTCGCCGAAACGGCCTTCGGGGTGGACCGCCGCGACGGTGATCAGTTTACCGCTGCGCCGGTGGAAATCGAGCGAGGCCGCGATGTCGATGTCCGAAACCGCGTCGCCATAGGTCAGGAAGAAAGTCCGGTCGGTTCTTTTGAGGTGCTTCGAGGCGATGGCCACGCGCCCGCCCGTCATGGTATCGATCCCCGTATTCGCCAACGTCACTTCCCAGTCGGCCTCGACCGCGCGGTCATGGTATTTGACGCCGTGATGCCGTCCCAGCTGCACGGTCACGTCGGAGGCATAGGCGTGAAAGTTCAGGAAATAGTCCACAAAACTGTCGCGCTTGTAGCCGAGGCAGAGGATGAAGCGCCGGACTCCGAACGCGGCATAACCGCGCATAATGTGCCAGATGATCGGCTGCGCGCCGATCGGCACCATCGGTTTGGGGAGCAGTTCGGTCACGTCACGCAGCCGCGTTCCCTTGCCGCCGCACAAAATCATGGCCGGCGGCATATTTGGCACTGCACCTTTATCGGATGGCATCTTTCCCTCCTTGGTGAGCCTGCGTGGCATTATATTACTTCAGCCTCACAGCCTTCAGTCTTCATCCTTCAGCCCTGCCCGTGCCGCCCGGCGGGGCAGCATGGCGACGGCGACGAGCAGGGTGGCGGTGCTCGCAACGGCCAATGCGGCGATGATCTGCCGGACATCGGCGTGCCACAGCTTTACGGCGCCCAGGTAGCCCAAGGCGCCGGCCATCACGGGAAGCGTCACGATAAAGCGGCGCTGGGCCAGTTCGTAGTTCATCACCAGCATCAACAACGTCAGCGGCGCCAGCGCCCAGATCATCGCCCTGAATATGAACACCGACTGGGGGGTGCGGGTATTCGCCAGCAGGTGCATGATCCAGGGCGCGAAGAGCGTGCACGCGCCGCCCACACCGACCACCAGCAAACTCACCAGCGCCAGCGCCTTCAAAAGCGTGTGCCAGCTCGCGGCGCTGGAATCGCCGCCGGAAACGACCTTTGGGAACATCGCCCCGGCCACCGGCATCGGCAGGAAGAACGCGATCCGCGCCAGTATCGCCGCCTTGGCAAAAAGTCCCGCCTGCACCGGATCGAAAAACTTCTTCACCAGTATCACATCCGCATTAGCCAACACCGAGTAGCCGGTCAGCGCCAAGAGGTAACGTCCGCAATAGACGTACATTCCGGATGGCCTGGCCGGCCGCGCCCACAGTCGTCCGAGCACGACATGTACGCCCCAGATCGTCACCGCCAAACCCGCCGCCAGCGCCCACCAGTGTCCCCAGAGTGCCGCCACGGCCCCACCACCAGCCGCCACCACGATTATTCCGAGCAGCAGCCGCAACAGACCCCAGACCACGGAACCGGCGGAGGCCCAAACGAAGGCCTGCACACCGCCAAGGGCGCCGCCCACCACGCTGGACCAGAGCGAGAAGGTAAGCGCCGATGCCGCCAGCAGAAACGGGCCAGGGGTGGACAGATTGAAAAAGCGCGCCATGGCATCGCGCTCGAAGTAAGCCACAGCCAATAGCGGAATCAACACCCAGGCTACGTCGCGAAGCACGGCCACCACCATCGGCGCCACATCGGCGCGCCGGCCCTCGCCCGTCAGCCGGGCCGTATAGTAGGTCACCGAGGTGCTCATCGCGCCAAGCGGGCCGCTGGCCCCGGCCCACATGCCCAGCATCGCCGCCAGCACACCATACTCGCTGGTGTTCAGCATGCGGATCATGGCCACCTGATAGAGCAGATTGGCCAGATTGCCCACTTGCGCGGTCGCCATCAGCAAAATGCTGTGCCGCACCAGGTAATCGTCTTCGAACCCCGGCGGATGCAAAAAGCGCGCAATGGTGCGATCGTAAAGCGATACCACCCAGCTACAGCGGGAGTAGATCAGGCGCAGGCGGATCAGGGCCGCCAGCATTTCGGCCGAGGCCCGGCCCACCTGCACCTTGGAGCCCTCGACATCGTGCCAGCGGGTGGGTAATTCCGTGATGGTAACCCCGGCGCGGCGCAATTGAAAAAGCAGATCCACGTCGAACGCCCAGCGCGTGATGCCGAGACGCGGCAGCACATTCAGGAGCGCTTCGCGCCGCACCAGCTTGGCCCCGCACTGCGTATCGGTCAGCCGCAGTCCGAACATCAGATTGGTCAGGCGGTTGAACAACCGCGAGGCAAACCGCCGCGGCAGCGACTGGCGGGGACTGACCACCGCACCCGGCCGCCAGCGCGAGGCGATGATGGCGCCGGCGCCGCCAATACGTTCCGCCAGCTCCTGAAAGGCCTCCGGCGGCGTGGCGCCATCCGCGTCCACAAAGCCGATCAATTCCCCCTGGGCGGCACGGAAACCCAGCATCAGCGCGCCGCCTTTGCCCACCTTCGCCGGCTCCACCAGGCAGCGCACCTGCGGATAACGCGCGGCATAGCCCTGCGCCAGCTCCGCGGTGCCGTCGGTCGAACCGTTGACGACAACCAGAAATTCGACCTCCCGCCCATAGTGCGCCACAAAGGCGGGCAGATAGGCGTCAAGCATCCGTCCGAGACGATGCTCTTCGTTGTGCGCTGGAACGACGATGGATAAATGCATGACCGTGGCGATTGTGCCAGTTTTAGGGGGGGAGAGACAAGCAGGATTCGAAAAAAGAAAAAGGGCCGGGATTGCTCCCGACCCTTACCATACAGTCTAGTAAACGGTTTGTGGCCGATTACCAGGCGCGACGGCCACCACCGCCGCCGCCACCACCGCCGCCGCCGCCAGCGCCGCGGCCACCGCCACGGGGGGCGGAGTCGTCACGAGGGCGAGCTTCGTTCACGCGAACATTGCGTCCGCCGATATCCTTCTCGTTCATGCCCGCGATTGCCGCTGCTGCTTCCGTGGCATTCGGCATCTCAACGAAGCCGAAACCTTTGGAGCGGCCAGTCTCGCGATCCATGATCACATTCGCCGAGCTGACCTGACCGAACTGTTCGAACGCCTGACGGAGTTCAACTTCACCAGTACCATATGCAAGATTTCCAACGTAAATATTCACAATATCTAAACCTCAACAAATACAATTCTACTTCAAAAACCGCCCGCTCCGGAACTTCCGCGCGAGCCTCTTTCATCCATCGCATGCTCAAATCGAACTTCGCCTCGTGCACCTCCATCAGTCAACAATACAGCCGTCCATGGCCACCATCGGTAAAGATATTACGCGCCCCCCCAAGGCAATGCAAGCATTAAATAACGATTAAATAACACGGCTTACCCTGTTCTGCGGGAGTTGAGAGCGAGGAGCAGAGCGAAGCCCTGAAAATAAAGGGCATGGGGTGTTTTTTATTTCTTGACAATATCAATTATGGATTGATATAAGAGACGGCATGAGACCAAGAACGCCCGCGCAATGG
>CAIYGI010000069.1 GCA_903925685.1 uncultured bacterium | reverse complement strand
CCATTGCGCGGGCGTTCTTGGTCTCATGCCGTCTCTTATATCAATCCATAATTGATATTGTCAAGAAATAAAAAACACCCCATGCCCTTTATTTTCAGGGCTTCGCTCTGCTCCTCGCTCTCAACTCCCGCAGAACAGGGTGGGTGCCCTTTGTGAATCGGCGTGGTGAGGATAACTCCCCGCCCCCTATTCTGCGAGCGGCAGATCGAGAAACAGTCGGGGAAAATAGGCGTCCAAAACCTTGGCTGGAAACGCAATCCCCAATGGTCCCTTGGGTGTGGCGGATTGCGCCAACCCCTCTTCCAGGGCCAGGCGCGTCACCTGCCGCGCCGCACTGGTACGGAGCCCCACGATTTCCGACACCCGTCCCCTCTCGATCAGGCCTTCCACGATCACGGCCTTGAGCAGCCGGATCAGCGGTGTCTTGTGACGGGTGATGTGCGGGCTATCGCGCTCGGTATGGCGCTCGACCCGTTCCAGCAGCTTCGGCAGTTCCAGCAGTCCGGTCATAAAGCGGATCTGGTCCTGCATCACATCCAGGAAAAACAGACAAAAATCCGCAAGCCCGCGCGCTGTCAGGCTCCCCCGCCCATCGAGATCGTTGCGCCGGGGGCCATCTGCCGCCGCCAACCGCTCGTAGTAGCGGTCACGGAAACGGGCCAGTCCCCGCGACAGCGTCCACAGTCCCAATCCGTCCACTTTCTCCCGAATCAGATACGCATGCGAATACAACCGGGCCACGCGGCCATTCCCGTCGCCAAACGGATGAATCCAGGTCAGGCGGTGGTGTGCGGAGGCCGCCGCCACCAGCGATTGAGTGGGAAGGATCGTGCGGCTGCCATAGAACTGGGCAAAACGTGCCAGAAACGCCGGCACATGCCCATGCTCCGGGGGCGTGTGCCCCGCGATGCGTACGTCGAACGCACGCAGTTCGCCCGGCTCGATACGATAACTCTTCCCGCTCACCGTCCGGCTCGATTGCAGTTCCTCCGGCAATCCCTGGTAGAACATCCGATGGAGCCAGCACAGGAAGTCGGCGGAATGGATGTTCAGTTCAGGCTCCTGCCGCAGACGCTCTTCCATCGCGGTCTCCACCCGGACATGCGCGGCAGACAGGCACTGGTTGTGGCGCTTGCGCTCATCCGTGGATAGTTGGTTGTTCAACGCCCGCTCAATATCCCGAGGCAGCGTCTTATGCCCTTCAATCAGATTGGAGTAGTAGCTGTTCATCTCCCGGAGCAGCCGGGCCAGTTCCAGCCTGGTGGGCTCCGCAGGCACCATGGCGCCCAACGCCCCCGTCTCGACAAATACCGTGCGGGAAAGCTCCGCTAACCGGTCCATCTCCAGATCCGGCAGCAACGGCTCCATACTCCCAAGTTCGCGTAAGATTACAGGCTTCATGTGGCGATCTCGATGGCGATTTCACTGTTTCTCGTATGGTTGCAGACATTAGTGTTTCACATGACTAATCATTCCGCAAGCACCATTTCGTGGCGATCTTTGTGGCGATCCCTCCATGATCCTAGCCTAACGTCGTTCCGGCTTTCTATCGACGATGAACGAACCACACGCCCACGCGGCTTGCGAGGCCCGAATTGGTAGGGCGGCATCGCCGAGGCCGCCGCAGGCGTGATGTAGGCGAGCGAGCCAATGTGCCTGGTCCAAGACGGCGCTCTCGGCGAGAACGCCCTACCGAAGAGCGAAAAGCCGCGCGCTCTTCAGCGAACATCATCTAATATCCGCCTTCCCTCAACCGCCTGACTGCCCGCCGCCCCATCGCTGGACGCATGTTTGACATTTTCGGATAACGTGGGCCTTGACAAATAGTACAGAAGATCGTACAATAAAACGCATAAAAGGAAAATAACCCATGATGCGCCTCAACCTCGACGAAGACATCAAACCTCTGTCCGAATTCCGTGCGAATGTCACCACATGCATCCGCCAAACCCGCAAGACCAGGCGCCCGCTGGTGATTACGCACCACGGCAAATCCGCCGCGGTTCTGCTTGGCGTTTCCGAATACGAGGAATTGATGCAAAAGATGGAAGTCTTGGAAGACATCCGGCTGGCTGAATCCCAACTTGGACAAAGCAAAGGCGTAGGGCATGAGTCGGCCCTCAAGAGTGTGCTGGCCAAGGCGGCGCTATGAAGTTGATGGGGAAACAGTCGCATCATTTACCGCACTAATCCGAATCAAGTTGCCATACTCACCGTTCGACATACGAAACAGATATTGCCTCTTGAGGACTTAGAATAGGCCCTCGGTCGAAATGGTGAACGGGTGGTGCCAGATCGTATAACCCGACATGCTGACGTATAAGACAGAGGTAAAAAAGAGGAGGAAGAGGATGACAGAAAAACTTTCAGGCAACGCATATTGGCAAGTTGATGTGAAAACACCGAAAGGGACAGTGCGGTGCGTCGTGTTTCTTCATGTCGGTGCAGTCGAATCAGACCTCGCCAACCCCTCCGGTCATCTTCCAATGACCGGGAAGATTACGCGTCAAGATATACCGGCCGACCAACGTGAACGATTCCTCGCGTCTACTTGCGCCAAGAAGACCGTCTGCCTTTTTGCGCGTGTCGATCTCGACTCCCTTCCTGCGCCCATGATTCAGGTTGAAGGCAGAGGCAGCCAAACCATGGTGGAAGATAGCGTCTCAGTTTTCTAAAGTTCACACTTCCTGATCCCGTGCTGTAATTACGCATGTTTTTGCGAACTGCCCGGAAAATGACATGGCACTTTTTGACGCGTGACAAGTAAAGCGGCGTGGTGAATTCTTTGGGGCGAACAAACGGTCCCACAAAGGAT
>CAIYGI010000068.1 GCA_903925685.1 uncultured bacterium | reverse complement strand
GCCTTGCAACGCGTGTTCCTCGGCAACCCCTTTGTGCCGGCGGTCAACATCTCGTGAGCCTCGCCCACGCGCCGGGTTCGGACGCACCGCCATTCACTCTCAGGTGGCCGCCCGCTTTGGGGCGGCTACCTGAGCAGTTACGAATCCACATGAATCATAACCGGATATATTGTGTGTTAACGGACGCGCAGATCGCGCAGATTCGCGAAGCGGCGCTGACGCATATCGAACGGCACGGATTTGTCGTGCAGCACGAGGATTTGCTGGCCCGGGCGCGAGCCCGTGGCGCCCAGGTGGACGAACCGCAAGGCCGGGTTCGCCTGTCCCGCGCCCTGTGCGCTGAGCTCATGTCCCAGGTTCCGCCACGGTACACCATCGGCAATATCCTCGGCGAAACCTGGGAGATCGGCGGCCCCCGGCAGTACGGTTGCGCGATTGTCACCGACCCGTGGATCATCGACTACAAGACCCGCGAACCGCGCCGTCCGTGCCGGGAGGATATTCGCCGGAATACGATTGTCGCGGAGCAATTGGACCCCGTCGTCACGATCAGCCGCATGGATTACCCGGTGACGGACGTGGCGGGACCAACCTCCAGCCTGCGCGCGCTGGAAACCCATCTGTTACATCATACCCGGCACTATTTGGTGATGGCGGCCAGTCTCGAGAGTTTCGACCAATGGATGGGCATCGCCGATATCCTGGCCCGGGGGGGCGATCCCCGCCGCTTGATCACGGCGGCCGTGGCCCTGGGGTCGCCTCTGGTTCTGAATCGACTGAACGGCGACCTGCTCATCCGTGCCGTGGAAAAAGGCTTCGCCATTGCGCCGACCGTATGTCCGATGTCCGGCTCGACGGCGCCTTATTCCATGGCCGGCACATTGCTCCAATCGCACATCGAAGTGTTGATGATCGTTCTGATGGCCCAGATCCTTCGCCCGGGACATGCGGTCGAATATGTGTCCGGTCTCTCGGTGACCGACCTGCGCAACGGGAACGATCTTTACTATACCATGGACAAGGTGCTCTGGAAGTCCGCCGCGGTTCAACTGGGTTTGGCGGAGAACATGCCGGTGGGGGCGGAGTGCGGCGGCACGTTGACCCATCGCTATGACCAGCAGGCCGGGGCGGAAGGGATGCTTTTCATGCTGGCGGCGCACGCATCGGGCGCGCATCTGCTTGCCGGGTTCGGCTCCTGCCACAATGCGGTCGGGATGTCCGCGGAGATGATGGTGATTCAGCAGTCCTACCTGCGCGCCGCCCGCCACCTCGCCCGCGGCATCCGCACCGGCGAACCCCTGCTGGGGACGGCCAGCCTGAAACGCGTCGGCCCTGGCGGGCAGTTCCTGGACGACGAACTGACCGTGGATCTCATGCGTTCGGATGAATTCTTCCGGGATGACGTGTTCGACCTCAGCGGCGGACACGGCGACGGCAAGTCCATGCTGGAACGCGCTCACGAGCGCGTCGAGCAACTGGTCGCCGGCTATCGGTCGCGGGTGCCGGGCGATATACAAGAGGGACTGCAAAGGTATTTCAAGGATATTTGCAAGCGCCTCTTATGAAAGACATCTGCGGCGACATTGACTTCCCCAAGCATTGGACTGTATCCGAGTGCGCCTGCACGATGCGGACTTATATTCGTTCCGCTTTGTGCCCCACGGCTAGACGCGGAGAGTATCCGGAGTCGATACCCTGAAAAGTGACAAACGTTCCGGCCATCGCAACATCCGGAACGAGGCCGGGCCGAAACGGACGATCCGACTGGGGCGCGTTATCCAAACGCGCATACCGCGCCCAAGACGGAGGAGGACTACAAACAGCTTGCGGCCGCGCTCAACCAATCCGGCAAGGTGCTCAGGGACGCAGGCCAGGTGCTCGCCTACGCTACTACTTCTCGATCTTCGCGCCGAGGCCGGTCAGGATCTGCTCCATGCGCCGGCCGTATTCGACATACGTGGCGAATCGCGACTGGTCGTCGTTGGCAACGGTCGGGTCGTGGAAGACCGCGCCCATGTGCGGCTCGATCGAGATGCCGCCATTGTAGCCGCGGCTGATGAGGTCCTTGCAGATGCGCACGACGTCGCCATCGCCTTCGCCGGGCCAGCCGTACACGGCCTTGCCGGTCTCGCGGTTCATCTTGCCGTCCTTGATATGCACGTAGGTGACGTAATTGCGGACGCGACTGTAGAACTCCCACGCGGACTGGTACGGGTAGGGCTTGGGTTGCGTGCGGTCGAGCGTGGAGACCGGGTTGCCGGTGTCGAAGACCAGCTGCAGCCCCGGGACGCGTTCGATGAGCTTCAGCGTGAAGGACCACCCCATGCCGCCGTAGTTCATGCAGTTCTCGTGGACCGGCTGGATGCCGGCGTCGAGGAACATGCGCGTGAGCGTTGCGACGCGCCGGAAGCGCTCGTCTTCCTGCTGTTCGTGCAGGGCCGCATCGGGGATCACGGCGTAGCTCATGATGCGGATCAGTTTGACGCCGATACGCTGCAAGCGGGGGATGGCGCGGCGGGTCTGTTCCAGGTCCTTGTCGATCGGCTGGCGGATGTCCTTGCCCCAGTTGGCGATGGTGGACCCGAAGCAGTTGATCTTCACGCCCGCAACCTGCAGCTGCGCGCAGGCCTGGTCGAACGCCGCGTCGGAAAGATCGGGGATGTTCGTGCCGTCAATGGCGCGCGATTCGATGTTGCGCCATCCAAGCTGCTGGGTGGCCCGGATCTGCCCCGCCAGGTCCTTCGCCGCCTCATCCGCAAAACCCGTCAGGTACATAGTCGATCTCCTTTTTTCTTGGGATGGCGCCCTTCGCCATGCGCCGATCACCCATAACAAGGAAAGATTATCTTACAAACCTCCGTGCCTGTCAGGTGCGGAGTTTTTGGGCAGGGTTGTGTCAGTCTTGAACTTTACTCCATCACTAAACGCAAAAAAACGGTCTAGTGTTTCAGAGACACAATGATAATTGTCAGCCATTGATTGAAATGGTCGTAACTCGTTCTGCTGCAAAAAGGTGGAGGCGGGGGGAATCGAACCCCCGTCCGTAGTGGTCTGGCCACGGCATCTACGCGTGTGTCCGGTCATTGAATCTCGCGGGTCCGCTGCCGGCCGACAGGCCACGGCGCCCACCAGTGTCCACGAATTTCTCGCCGCCGTGCGCGGTCACCCCGCACGTCAGCCAGCCCACATATTACGCCTCACACCGCCGCGTGGGCGGCGAACGGGGAGACGTCGCGGTAATTAAGCCGCGAGAGCCAGTTCAGTATTGGCTTTTGTCTTGTTTTCCGGGTGTATTAACGAGGCCAACCGGAGTCCTCGACGCGCAGCCGGAGCGACAACCAAAACGTCGAAACCGGTCGCCCCCAAGCAAGCAGCAGTATATTGAGCCTTTTGCAAAATGGTTTGGAGCACAGGCTTAAATGCTCCAACAAAAATAAGAATACACGTTTCGTGGACGTCCGCAAGCTAAAAAACGGTAAAATGTAGTTTTTTTTGGCAGACCCGTCCTGATGCGGGTTGCCCG
>CAIYGI010000067.1 GCA_903925685.1 uncultured bacterium | reverse complement strand
CGCGCCACTTCCACCGTTTCGCGTCCGGCGAAACGGTCAGTTCCATCGCGTCCTGCATCGACGAAAAGCCTTCACGGCGCGCATGATCCTGTCCGTTGCCGGCTCGCTGGCCTTCCCAACCACCCTTCCACTCCCCGAAAACGCCTTCCGCTCACACCCGCACACGCCGCCCACCTCCCCACTGTCTGAATCGCAGTTGGTCGATGCCGCGTCTTGCTTTTCCTGTTGGATTTCGGCAAGATTGAGCTTTCCGCGAGGGTGGGGCGGAGGGAGAGGAAGCGCGATCATGACCGATTCCGGAGAAAATGAAATTCTGGCCCAGCGGCGCGCCAATATGGACGCGCTGGCGGCGGGCGGGCAGAGCCCGTTCGGCGCGGCCTTTCCGCGCAGCGGCGCGCTGGCCGAAGTCAAGGCCGCCTTCGAGGAGAATAAGACCGTCGCCGTGGCCGGCCGCCTGGTGGGTGTGCGCGACATGGGTAAGAGCACCTTTGCCCACCTGCAGGACTTTGGCGGGCGGCTGCAGATTTACGTCCAGAAGAACGGCATCGGCGACGACGCCTATGCCGCCTTCAAGCATCTGGACCTGGGGGATTTCATCGGCGTCGAAGGCGCGCTTTTCACCACCCGCACCGGCGAGCCCACGGTCAAAATCACCCGCTGGACACTGCTGGCCAAGGCCCTGCGGCCGTTGCCCGAAAAATGGCACGGCCTGAAGGATTCCGACGCCTGCTACCGCCAGCGTTACCTCGACCTGATCGCCAACGAGGAAACGCGCCGGGTCTTCGATCTGCGCATCCGCATCGTGCGCGAGGTGCGCGAATTCCTGCAGTCGCGCGGCTTTCTGGAGGTCGAAACGCCCATGATTCAGCCCCAGGCCGGCGGCGCCGCGGCGCGGCCTTTCGTCACGCATCACACGGCGCTGAACGCGGACATGTATCTGCGCATCGCGCCGGAGCTTTATCTCAAGCGGTTGCTGGTGGGCGGTTTCAACCGCATCTTCGAGATGAACCGCAACTTCCGCAACGAGGGCCTGTCGCGCACGCACAATCCCGAGTTCACCATGATGGAGGTCTACGAGGCCTACAGCGACCGCAGCGGTATGCAAAAGCTGGTCGAGGAACTCATCACCACCGTCGCTGAGCGCGCCCTGGGCACGCTCAAGTCCGGCAGCGTCGAGGCGCCGATCGACCTCGCCCGTCCCTGGCGCGAGGCATCGTACCGGGATCTTGTCCGCGAACGCGCCGGGGCCGATTGGTTCGAGCGCGATCGGGCTGGCATGGCGGCGCAGGCGCAGGCACTGGGACTGAGCGTGGACCCGGCCTGGGGCGCGGTCGAAATCACCCAGGAGGTTTACGAGAAACTGATCGAGCGCACGCTGCAGAACCCGACCTTCGTCACCCGGTTGCCGGCGGAACTGGTGCCGCTGGCCAGGCGCTGCCCGGACGATGCGAGCGTCGTGGACGTCTTCGAGCTTGTGATCGGCGGCAAGGAGGTCGCCCCGGGCTACTCCGAGTTGAACGATCCGATCGAACAGCGGCGGCGTTTCGAGCAGCAGGCGGGGGCCGAGGCGCAGCTTGTGGACGAGGATTTCCTGCTCGCCATGGAGCATGGCATGCCGCCCGCGGGCGGCATGGGCATCGGCATCGACCGGCTGGTGATGACGCTGGCAGGCTGCGACGCCATCCGCGATGTGCTGCTCTTCCCGCAGCTCAAGTCCAGGGAATGAAAGTCATGCGGGACGGCAAATCCAGCGCGGCGACGCTTTCCTTTTCGCTTTTCCTTGCGCTGCAATACCTCAAGCCCAAGCGTTCTTACTTTTCGGTGATCACGATCATTTCCGTGGTCGGCGTGATGCTGGGTGTTGCCGTGCTGGTGATCGTGCTCTCGGTCATGACCGGGTTTGACGACCTCTGGCGCGAAAAGATCCTGAGTTTCAACTCGCACCTGATCGTCAGCACGCGGGGCGGACTGGAAGCCCCGTCCGAACTGGCCGCGCGTGTGCGGGCGCTGCCGGGCGTCACCGGCGCGGCTCCGTTCATCGAGGGGCCGGTGGTGCTCCAGCGCGGCGGCCGGATTTACACGCCCATCATGCGCGGCGTGGATGCCGCCCTGGAACCGCAAGTCAGCATCATTCCCACCAGCATCGTGGCCGGCGCCTTTACGCTGCGTCACAACCAGGTGCTGCTGGGCGCCGACCTGGCCCGCCGCATCGGGGCGCAAGTCGGCGACCGCCTGACGATCAGTTCGCCGCGCAGTTTCATGTCGCGCGAAGAGCTGGTGCTGCCGGAGGAAATGACGATCACAGGACTCTTCGAAGTGGACATGTGGGAGTACGACTCGGGTTTTGCCATCGTTTCGCTGGCCACCGCCCGCGAACTTTTCGGCCTGGAGGCGCAGGCCCAGGCCTTGCGCGTAATGACCCGCGACCCCTTCCGCGCGGGCGAAACCGCCGAACTGTTGCGCAAGGAATTGGGGCAGGATTTCGAGATCACCACCTGGATGCAGCAGAACCGCCAGTTGTTCAGCGCCCTGCGGGTCGAGAAGAACATGATGTTCTTCCTTCTGATCTTCATCACGATCGTCGCCGCCTTCGGCATCACCAACACGCTGATCACTGTTACCGTGCAAAAGACCCGCGAAATCGGCCTGCTCAAGGCGGTGGGCTTTCCGTCGGGCGTGATCATGCGCATCTTCCTCTGGCTGGGCTGGATCGAGGGCGTGCTCGGCGCCGGTCTGGGGACTGGGCTGGGGCTGTTGACGCTGCGCTACCGCAACGATTTGCTGCGCTGGCTCTCCACAACCTTCCACCTGGAGTTGTTTCCGAAGGAATTATACCGCCTGAGCGAAATCCCCGCGCACACTGCGGTCTGGGATGTCGTCGGGGTGGCGGGCTCGGTGATTTTAATTTGCACCATTGCCGGACTGGTGCCGGCCTGGCGTGCCGCGCGCCTGGACCCTGTCCAGGCGCTCAGGCATGAGTAACCGGAGGAGTTCATGTCCGTGACCGAAATTGCGCTGCGAGCCGAAGGCTTGACGAAGGAATACACGCTGGGCAAGGCGCGGCTACGCGTACTGCGCGGCGTGTCGCTCGACGTCGCCGCCGGCGAGGCCGTGGCGATTGTCGGCCCCAGCGGCTCGGGCAAGAGCACCTTGCTGCACGCGCTCGGCGGACTGGACGCCCCGACCGCCGGGCGGGTGCAATGGTACGGCCAGGATTTGTACGCCCTCAGTTCCGAGGCCCGGACGCGCCTGCGGGCCGAACACATTGGCTTCGTCTTTCAGGCCTTCTACCTGCTGCCCGAATTGGACGTGCTGGAGAACGTGCTCCTGCCGGCGGTGGCCTTGTACGGACGGCGCGCCGGCGGGCGCCGCAGCGATCGCGCCGTGGAACTGCTGGCCGCGGTTGGTTTGAGCGAGCGCATGCATCACACGCCCCTGGAACTTTCCGGCGGCGAGCAGCAGCGCGTCGCGCTGGCCCGCGCGCTGATGAACGAACCCGAGGTTGTGCTGGCTGATGAGCCGACGGGCAACCTCGACACCGCCACGGGCGCCCAGATGCTGGAGGCGCTCTTCGCCATCACGCGCGCCCGCGGTCATACGCTGGTGCTCGTCACCCACAACGAGGAACTGGCCCGCCGCTGCGACCGCATCGTGACCCTCCGCGACGGCCAGGTGGCGTAGAGGAAGAGGTGGAGGGTGGATGGTGGAAGGGCGAACAGTAAGCAGTGAACAGTAAGCAGTGAACAGTGAACAGTAAGCAGTGGACAGTGCGCAGTGAACAGTGAACGGTAAACAGTGTGGGACGCGCGGTTATTTGCCGCCGATGGTGGGGCGCGCGTGGGCGATTACGAAATCGACCAGTTCCTGGGATTGAAACCAGCCCGTCCAGAGATTGTGTCCCTGCCCTTTGACCACGATGCGCCGACGTCGATGCCGGCGACGGCAATGCCGGCGTCGCTGAACTTTTGAAACATCCACTGCTCTTCCGTGCCCGGCAAATTTGGCAGCGTCGGGGCGTACCACACCCATGGCATGTCGATCGCGGAACTTGCCAATCGGGGCGCCGCGAGGCATCATGTCCCCGTTATGGACGATAACTTTGTCAGCGCAACGAAGCAGACGGATCTGGCGGTCCGGCTGGCGGGCCTCGGTGTGCGCGATGGCGATCTGGTCGAAAAATTCGTGCTGGGCTCGGGCAAGGGCGGGCAGAAGATCAACAAGACCGCCTCCTGCGTCTACCTGCGGCATGTGCCATCCGGGATTGAGGTCAAGTGCCAGCATGGGCGTTCGCAGGCCCTGAACCGTTTTCTGGCGCGGCGGCTGCTGTGCGAGGAAATGGAATCGCGCCGCGACGGCGCGGCCAGCGCCAGGCAGCAGGCCATCGAACGGTTGCGCCGCCAGAAACGCCGCAAATCGCGCCGGCAGCGCGCCAAGACACTCGACGACAAACATCATCAGTCGGAGAAGAAGAGCGCGAGGAGGATTTCAGTGAACAGTGAACAGTGAACAGTAGGCAGTAAGCAGTGGGCAGTAAGCAGTAGGCAGTGAACAGTAATATTGAAGAGTGAGAGAATATACGATGAGCCGTGAAACCAAGCCGTTCCAAACCGAGGTCAAGCAACTGCTCGACCTGGTCATCCACTCGCTTTATTCGCGCAAGGAGATATTCTTGCGGGAATTGATCTCGAACGCCTCCGATGCGATCGACCGCGCGCGCTTCGAGGCGCTGACCGATCCGCGCCTGGCCGTGGAGTCGCCGCGCATCCGTCTCGCGGTGGACCGCGCCGCGCGCACGCTCACGATCGGCGACAACGGCATCGGCATGACCCGCGAGGAGGTCGAACGCAACATCGGCACGATCGCCAATTCCGGCACGCGCGCCTTCCTCGAAACGCTGAAACATGCCGGGAAGCAGCAGGGTCCGGAGTTTATCGGTCAGTTCGGCGTGGGCTTTTACTCGGCCTTTATGGTCGCCGACAAGGTGACGATGCTCACGCGCCGCGCCGACGGCGACGCGGCCAGCGCCGTGCTCTGGACCAGCACCGGCGACGGCGCCTATACGATCGAGGAGGCCGCGCGCGAAACCGCCGGCACGGACGTGGTGCTGCACCTGCGCGAGGGGCAGGACGAATTCCTCGACGAGCATCGCCTGCGCCACATCGTAAAAACCTACTCGGACTACGTGGCGCATCCGATCGTGCTGGCGATGCCCGCGGCGGGCAAGGCGGACGGCGCCGGCGCCGGACCGGTCGAGGAGCAGACGCTTAATTCGATGAAATCGATCTGGCGGAAAAACAAGTCCGAGGTGACCCCGACCGAGTACGAGGATTTCTACCGGCACGTCAGCCACGCCTTCGACAAGCCGCTGCGGGTGCTGCATTTCGCCGCCGAAGGCGCCGCCGAGTTCCGCGCCGTGCTCTTCATCCCCGAACAACCGCCCCAGGGCCTGCTGCAGCCGGAGCATCGCGGCGGAGTCCAGCTTTACGTGCGCAACGTGATGATCACCGACGATTGCCGCGAACTGGTGCCGCTCTACCTGCGCTTCCTGCGCGGGGTGGTGGACGCGAGCGATCTGCCGCTCAACGTCTCGCGCGAGATGCTGCAGGACAACGCCATTCTGCGCCGCATCCGCGCCAGCATCGTCGGGCGCGTCTTGAAACTGCTCGGCGAGATGAAGACCAAGGAAAACGCGGACTATCAGAAATTTTACACCGCCTTCGGCCGCCTGCTGAAGGAGGGGGTTTATCACGACGCGGAACATCGCGCCAAACTGCTCGACCTGCTGCAGTTTGCCTCGACGCGGCAGGACGACGGCACCCTCACCGATCTCAAGTCTTATGTCGGCCGCATGACGGCGGATCAGAAGGCGATCTACTACATGGCCGCCGATTCGCTGGCCATGGCGGCGCACGCCCCCTGCCTGGAAACCTTTCGCGCGCGCGGCTGTGAAGTGCTGCTGGGCGCCGATCCGGTCGACGGACTCGTGCTTGAGGAGGTCGGAAAATACGGCGACAAGCCCTTCGAGGCCGTGGATCGCGGCGAGGTCGAACTTGGCACGCCGGAGGAAAGACAGGCGAGCGCCGACAAGCGCGATACGCAGTCCCGCGACGCGCGCGATGTGCTGGCCTTGTTGCGCGAGCGCCTCAAGGACGAGGTGCAGGACGTGCGCGTCTCGCTGCGGCTGACCGAGTCGGCCTGCTGCCTGGTGGCCGACGAAACGGCGCCCAGCGCGAGCCTGGCGCGCCTGATGCAGAGCATGCGCCCCGGCGGGCCGTCGGCGCTGCCCAAACCAATCCTCGAAGTTAATGCCGACCACGCCGTCCTGCGCCGCATGCAGGCCATCTACGAGGCGCGCCACGACGATCCGCGGCTGGCCGAATATGCCGAATTGCTCTACGGACAGGCGCAGTTGATGGATGGCGCGCCGTTGAAAAATCCCGCGCGTTTCGCGGGGTTGGTCAGCCGTTTGATGGCGGACGCGGGCGGCTGAACCGGATAAAGGCGGGCTCAAATGGACCGACCGGATGACATTCTTGTTTTCACGCTCGGATGTTGCGGAGCCCTTGCCCCGGAGGTAGTGCGGCTTTACAGACTGCGTTCCCATCCGCCGAAGGGTGGTTTTTCGCCTTTTTATTACCTCATCAGCGTCGTCTACGCCTTGCTCGGAGGCGTGGTGGCGCTGGTATTGCCGGCCGTCACGCTGCATGCGGCGCTTTACGCCGGCATCACGACATCGGTTGTCATCAGCGCCGCCGCGCGAAACACCAAGCAAACGCCTGGTCCATCCGCCGACTCCAGCGGGCGTTCGCCGCCGTCCCGCAAACGGCGCACTTTCAGCGAACTGCTGCGCACCCATGCCAACGGTATTTTTCCGCAGGCCGGATACGACTCCTAGGAGCAGCCACGGATTTCACCGATGGCGCGGATGAAGACCAGGCAATGCCGGGGTAGGAGTGTCATCGCCTGGGAAAACGGCGCGGCGGGAATGGCGCGGGATGGAGGGCGTTCGAATGCGGTACGCGATCGTATCGGATGTGCATGCCAATTGGCAGGCTTGGAATGCCGTGCTGCTCGACATCCGCAGTCAGCGCGTGGACCGCATTCTCTGTCTTGGCGATTGCGTGGGCTACGGTCCAGATCCGGCGCGCGTGCTGGAGTCCATCCATGAAAATGTGGACGGCATCGTGTTGGGCAATCACGACGCGGCGCTGGTTGGAAAGTTGGACAGCGCGTGCTTCAACGAACAGGCGCGGGAGAGTCTGGCATGGACAAGGCGGCGGCTGAACCAAGCCGCGCTGCGTTTTCTGGCTGACCGTCCGCTGGTGCTGGACGGCGGAGCGTTCCTCTGCGCGCACGCGGATTTTGCCGCTCCGGGCGAGTATCCCTACCTCGAACGGGCGGACGATGCGCGCGCCTCCTGGGCGGCGGTCCCGGTGCCGCTGCTTTTTGCCGGCCACACCCACATTCCGGCGCTTTTCGTGCTGGGCGGGAGCGGCGTGCCGCGGACGGCGCCGCCGGGCGACTTCGTGGTAGATGCCGGCCGCCGCTTTGTTGTTAATGTCGGGTCGGTGGGCGATCCGCGCGATGGCGACGTACGGGCCGCTTACTGTCTCTACGACGAGGCCGGACCGGCGGTCTACTGGCGCCGTGTGCCGTTCGATCTCGACGCTTATCGCGCGGCGATGCTGGCGCAGGGTCTCGATCCGGCGGCGCGGCCGTTTTTGGCTCGCGACCCCAGGGCCGGTGTATCACCGCTGCGGGCGCAGATCGGTTTCTCGCCTCCGGCCGCGGGCCGCGGGGTGCATGATGCGGTGGCTGTCAAGGAGGTGCGTACGCTGCGGCGGCGTCTGGTGCGCTGGCGGCGCGCGTTCTGGTGCTTTGCGGCGCTTGCGACGTTCGGCGCAGCGGTGGTTGGGGCGGCCGCCTGGCGCCACATCCACCGCGGGATGGCGTTGGAGGCGGCGTCGACACCCGTGATTCAGGCGCAGGCAATGCCGGTGGGACAGAACCTGCTGGCCCCGCTACCGGTGACGCAGGCGCCGACGGATGGCTGGGCGCTGACGCTCGATAACCGCATCGGACAGCGATTGCAAAAAAGCGCCGACGGAGGAATCGCCGTATGGTCCGACGATGCAGGAGCGGCATGGATACTGCGCGCCACTCCGGTGGCGGTGACCGCGGGGCTTAGAATGTGCATGGAAGCGCTGGTACGCGGCGTGCCTGAGGGTGTCGGCGACAGCGTAACTTTGAGCGTGGCGTTGACCCGGACGACGGCCGCTGGCGGCGCGGCGCGTGTGGAGGCGTTCGCGGTGGCCCACCCCTCGTTGCGGCGGCAGGCGGGCTGGCGTAAAGCCCAAAAAACATTCGAAACTCCGCCGGGCACGCAGGCCGTCGAACTAAGCGTGCAGGGCCAGGGCCGTGGTACGATCGAACTACGCGAGGTGCGACTTTTCCGGCGGTAGTTCCAGGGCAAACGCATCATGGAAAAAGTGGTCAGGCAGCGGCTGAAGGGAGGGCGGGAAAGAGTGAGCGGGCTGTTTGCGGGCAGAATGCGGCAAGGGAAGCCGGATTGCATGTGTGAATGAGACTGCCGTCAGGCTGGTTGGATGCCGAGCAGGTGCAGCAGATAACGCCCATGCACTGACCATGTACAGCATTGTGTCGCCCGCATTGAGCGCCCGGCGCAGGGCTTTGCCGTCTATCGAGACGATCTCCTGGCCAAGCGCCGTGCGCAGACTCTGCGTCCAGCGTAGAAAGCAATCCAGAAAGGTCTTCAACCATTCGAGTTTGGATTTTCCAAACAGTTCCATGTCTTCAAAGGTCTCACCGCCGCATAACATGGTGCATAGAGCGATGACCATAATGTCGACCATCCGGTGGTCTTTGTGACGGTACGGACTGCGCGGATCAGGGAGCGTGGCGAAGTGTTCGACCAGACTGCGTGAGATTGGCGTGACATATATATATGAGTCTATATACTTACGGGCATGTCGTCAACCCCTAAATCGCTTCTGAAGCAAATCGCGCGGATTACCGCCATGCAACGCGGTACGCTGTCTCCCATGCGGGGTGGCCGCTATTTCAACCACCAAGTCTGGGAAAAGGGCCGCAATCGCGTCCGCTATGTGCCCGCCAACCAAGTGACCGCTCTTCGGAAAGCCATCGATAGTTATCGCCGCTTTCGGCTTCTCGTTGAATCCTACGCTAACCTGATTATCGCCGGCACCCGCCTCCCCGTTGCCCCTCCGAAGGCTTCACGTCCTCACTCCGCCCGCCCCAGGCCCACTTCTACAGCCCCGCCCTGACCGCTCGTCGTTACATTCATGATGCGTTCGCCCTGGGTAAGGCGCCAATCGTGCTTGCGCCGGCGCGCGGGCAAGGTATGATTATTGCGAATGAGCGCCAAACCCCAAGCCACTTCGCCGGGCCCTGAAAAGGCCGTGCTGGTCCAGGTCAATTTGGGCCGCTACGACCGCGAGCGGGCGCGCGATTCGCTGGTGGAATTGGAGCGTCTGGCCGACACGGCCGGCGCGGTCGTGGTCGGTCAGATCGCCCAGAATCTCGAACATGGCGGCGCCAAGTATCTGGTCGGCAAGGGCAAGATGGAGGAAATCAAGCTGGCCTGCCGAGAGGTCGGCGCCAATCTTGTCGTCTTCGACAACGAATTGACACCGAGCCAGGTCAACAACCTCGATCTGGATCTGGACGTCAAGGTGATCGACCGCACCGAGCTGATTCTGCAAATATTTGCCCGCCGCGCCAAATCGGCTGAAGCCCAGGTGCAGGTGGAGCTGGCGCAGCTTCAGTATCTGATCAGCCGCATCCCTGTTTCGGAGAAGCAGCATCGTTTCACCGGCGGCATCGGCATGAAGGGTCCTGGCGAGAGTCCGCTCAGCTTGCGCAATGCACCGATGCGCCATCGTATCCGGCAACTGCGCGATGAATTGGAAGTCATTCAGCAGCGTCGGCAGCAGACCCGCACGCGGCGGCGCTGGCCTGTGGTGGCGCTGGTCGGCTACACCAACGCCGGCAAATCCACGTTGCTGAACACCCTGACGCATTCGGATGCCTATGTGGACGACCGGCTCTTCGCGACGCTCGACACCAAGGTCCGCATGCTGCGCCTTCCCAACGGACGCGAGACTATGGTCAGCGACACGGTGGGTTTCATCCGCCACCTTCCGCATGCGCTGGTGGCCTGCTTCCGCTCCACGCTGGACGAGGTGAACGGAGCCGATTTACTGCTGCATGTGGCCGACGCGTCTCATCCGCAGGCGCAGGATCAAATCGCGGTGGTCTTCGAGACGCTGGAGAAGATCGGCGCGCGGGCGGAGGCGCAACTGCTGGTTTTCAACAAGTGCGACACCCCGGCGGCACAGGCGGCCATGCCGGAATTGACGCGGCTTTTTTCGGGCGCGATACAACTCTCCGCCGCCACGGGCGCGGGGATGGGGGAACTCAAAGCGCGCGTTGAGCAGCGTCTGTCGGCATGGCACAGTGGTTGAGTACGGCGGCTTGCATTATGAGCCCGGATACGGTGAAATTTCGAAAACGCAGATTAACCAGGAGATGAACATGAGCGGAGCGTATCCACGGGTATTTCTGGCCGGCCATCGCGGCATGGTGGGGTCGGCGATTTTACGGCGCATGCGCGAACAGGGCTGGCCCGAACCGGTGGTTCGGACACGGACGGAATTGGACCTCTGCGATCAACGGGCGGTTTTCGACTTTTTGAAAAACGAGCGGCCTGAAGCGGTGATCGTCGCCGCGGCGCTGGTGGGCGGCATCGAAGCCAATCGCACGCATCCGGCGGAATTTCTCTACCAGAACGTAACCATCGCATCGCATCTGATCCATGGCGCGTGGCTGGCGAAAATTCCACGTCTGCTCTACCTGGGCAGTTCGTGCATCTATCCCCGGCTGGCGCCGCAGCCCATTCCAGAGGAGGCGCTGCTGAGCGGCGCCTTGGAGCCAACCAACGAAGGCTACGCCGTCGCCAAGATCGCCGGCATGAAACTCTGCCAGTTCTACCGCCGCGAGCACGGCATGCTCTCGCACTCGGCCATGCCGACCAATCTCTATGGTCCCGGCGACAACTACGATCCCGAGAATTCCCATGTGCTGCCGTCGCTGATCCGCAAGTTCATCGATGCGCGCGACCGGGGCGGCGACGAGGTTCTGTTGTGGGGCACCGGCGCGCCGCGGCGCGAGTTCCTGCATGTGGACGATCTGGCCGCCGCCGTGCTCTTCCTGATGGGGCTGGAAAATCCGCCGGACTGGGTCAACGTCGGCAGCGGCGAGGAAGTGACGATCCGGGAGGCGGCCGAATTGGTGCGGCAAGCGGTGGGCGCGGGCTGCAAGTTGCGGTTCGACGCCGTGCATCCCGACGGCACCCCGCGCAAATTGCTTGACTCCCGCCTGCTGCACTCGCTGGGCTGGAAGCCGCAAATCGGACTGGCGGAAGGCATCCGCCGCACGGTGGCCGACTACGAGCTCGAACGGCGCGAAGGCCGCCTGCGCCAGAGCAGGATGCAGGGAGAATGATGAATGATGAACGATGAAGGAAAACAGTAAACAGTGAACAGTGAAGAAGAAGACAAAACGATGGTTGCTGGGACTGGTCATCGCGGGCATTGTTGGGTTTGGAATGCTCAATGTCCTCGCCTATAGGCAGTGGGGTTTCAACGGCTTTGCGCACAACCCGGTTGAGTACGCAACGGCGCTGAAGTGTCCGGCGCTGTTCATGCATGGCGCCAACGATTCCAGGGCGACGGTTGCCGAGGGCCACCGGGTTTTCGCGGTTGTCCCCGGCCCCAAGCAGTTCAAGGAATTTGCCTCCGTCGGCCACGCGGCGTACGTCTCGACCTATCCGCAAGAATGGCGGAGCGCGGTCGCGCAATTTCTGAAGACCGCCGCGATCAAATCCTCCGCCGGGCGCTAACAGTCTTCAGGCTAAACAACCTGCGCCGTTACGGCGGCGCGGCGCGGATGGCTTCCAGGAAGGCGGCGCCGTAGCGCGCCAGTTTGGTTTCGCCGACGCCCGGGATGTCGCCCATTTCGGCGGCGCTGGTTGGGCGGCGGCGGGCCATTTCGTGCAGGGTACGATCGGAAAAAACCACGAAGGGCGGCAGATTCTGCGCGGCGGCCAGGCGCTTGCGCACCGCGCGTAATGTTTCGAAAAGCGCTTTATCGTACGGCGCTTCGTCGTTGGCGACGGCGCGAGGCCGCAGGGCGGCGGCGCGGGATTGCAGGATGAAGACTTGGCGCTTTTCGAAGAGCACCTCGCGGGCCTTGGGTTGCAGGGCGAGGCCGGGATATTGTCCCTCCGTAGGGGCGATCATGCCCTGTGCAAGCAGGTTTTCGAGCAGCAGACGCCAACTGCGCTTGTCGCGGTCGCGCCCGACGCCGTAGGTCTTGATCTGGTCATGGCCGAGTTCGCGGATGCGCGGCGTGTCGGCGCCGGTCACGACGTCGAGGATGTGTCCGGCGCCGAAGCGCTGGCCGGTGCGGGAGATGGCGGAGAGCAGGATTTGCGCCTCGCGCGTGGCCTCGGTTCGTTCGACCTCGCCGGCGCACACATCGCAGCTGCCGCAGCCGCTTTCCGGATAGACTTCGCCGAAGTAGCCCAGCATCTGCCGGCGGCGGCAGGCGTGCAGCGTGGCGTAGCGGACCATTTCGTTCAGGCAGCGCATGGCGTGGGCCTTTTCCTGCGCGTCCTCGATGTTGTCGAAAAAATAGCGGATTTTGACGATGTCGCCGTAACTGAAGAACAGCACGCACTGCGCCGGTTCGCCGTCGCGCCCGCTGCGGCCGGTTTCCTGGTAGTAACTTTCGATGTTCTTGGGCAGGTCGCCGTGCAGCACATAGCGGACGTTGGACTTGTCGATGCCCATGCCGAAGGCGATGGTGGCGACCATGACCTCGACCTCGTCCTTGTTGAAGGCGTCCTGATTGGCCGCGCGGGTGGCGTCGTCCAGTCCGGCATGATAGGGCAGGGCACGCACCCCCGCTTGGCGCAGATGCGCGGCGGTGGCCTCGACGCTTTTGCGGGTAGTCCGGTAAATGATGCCCTGCTCGCCGGGATGGGCGCGCACGAAGGCGTGCAACTGGCGTTCGATATTGTCCTTCTGTTCAACCTTATAGAAAAGATTGGGACGGTTGAAGGAGGCGCGCACGGTGAGCGGCGCGCGCAGTCCCAGCCGGGCGATGATGTCCTGTTGCACCTTGAGCGTGGCGGTGGCGGTGAAGGCGGTGACGGCCAGGCCGGGGAATTCCGCGGCCAGTCGGGAGAGGTTGAGGTAGTCGGGGCGGAAGTCGTGGCCCCATTCCGAGATGCAGTGCGCCTCGTCAATGGCCGCGAAGGAGAGCCGCGAGCGTTTCAGCGTCGCCAGAAACTCCGGCATGGCGAAGCGTTCGGGCGAGACGTACAGCAGGTTCAATTTGCCCGCCAGAAGTTGCGATTCCACCGCATTGCGCTCGTCCGGCGTCTGCGAACTGTTCAGATAGGCGGCGCGCAGTCCGTTGGCCTGAGCGGCGTCCACCTGGTCCTTCATCAGCGAGATCAGCGGACTGACGACCAGGCAGACGCCCGGCATGACGTGCGCGGGGAGCTGGTAGCAGAGCGACTTGCCGCCGCCGGTGGGCATGACGACGAAGGCATCGCGACGCTTAAAGATGGCGGCCACGATTTCCGCTTGATGCGGGCGGAAGTCGGAAAATCCAAAGATTTCACGCAGCGTCCGCCGCAGCGTCGCATCATCCGGGGTGGCCAAGTTTGTTTCTGTCGCTGGCTGCATGTCCGCCTTCTCCTGCCGTGTCACGGTGTGCTCTACACTCTACGAAGGCGCGCCGCGCGAAATTTTCCAGAAGCTCCTCAAGGCGCCGGTGCCAATACCACCACGATCTCGCCCTTGATGGTGCGCGGGCGGTAGTGTTCGAGCAGGGCGCCGGCCGTGCCGACGCGGGCCTCTTCGAATTTCTTGGTCAACTCGCGGCCCACCATCACCTGACGCTCCGGCGAGCGCTCGGCCACCGCCTCCAGCAGTTTGATCAGGCGGAAAGGCGACTCGAAAAGCACCACCGGCACATCGCTGGCCAGCGCCGCCTCCAGGCGTTTGGCGCGCGCGCCGGATTTGGGCGGCAAAAAGCCCTCGAAGCGGAAGCCCGCCCCGCCGAAGCCGCACAAGGCGATGGCGCAGGTGACGGAGGATGGACCAGGCACGACGCGCACGGGAATGCCGGCGGCGTGGCAGGCGGCCACCAGGCGGGAACCGGGGTCGGAAACCGCCGGCATGCCGGCATCGCTGACCAGCGCCAGCGCGGCGCCGTTTCGCATGCGCGCCACGGCCTCGCCGACGCGGGCTGCTTCGTTGAACTTGTGACAACTTACCATCGGCGTGCGCACGCCGGCGCGGTCGAGCAGAATACGGGTATGCCGGGTGTCCTCGCAGAGCACGGCGGCGGCGCCCGCGAGGGTGCTGCGCATGCGGTCGGAGAGGTCGCCCAGGTTGCCGATCGGCGTGCCGACGACATAGAGTCCAGGCGCCAGCGGCGCGCCGGGCGGATCGGCATTTTCCAGCGTGGGCGCCGGCGCGCCATTTTCATCCTCGCCGAAACCGTCTTCACCGGACTGTGGAGCCTGATCTTGCATCGGTTCGTCTTGCATTTTAATCATCAGTCAACGTACACAGTTTATTGAGAACATCATGCACCGTATCGGACGGAAGTGCGCAGCAGAAGGTCGCCTGCCGGGCTTTCCAATCGAGACTCTTGACCTGGTCAGACAGGACCACGCCCGACACCGCGTACCCCGGCGGAACCTGGACCTCGAACGGATAACCCTTGACCTGACTGGTGATGGGGCAAAACAGGGCAAGTCCCACCTTGCGATTGTAAGCCTCCGGCGACAGGACCAATGCAGGCCGGTGGCCGGCCTGTTCATGACCGGCCTGCGGATTGAATGTGAGCCACACGATATCGCCGCGCTTCGGGCAGTAGGCTGAGGACATCACCATGCCTCCCGTCCAACAGGAGAACCCGCAACAGTTTCAGCATGCCGATTTCGCGTGGTAACGCCTTTGAGCAGCTCATCGAGACGAAAACGAGGATGGCGCGCCGACGCAATGACAATCTGGCCGTCCTGAACGGCCATAGTCACCGCTGCGCCGGAACTCAAATTCGTGTCCTGCGCAACGGAACGGGGAATTCGCACGGCCAGACTGTTGCCCCATTTTTGGACCTTTGTGATCATAGCGCATCTCCTTATGTAGATACCATGAGTATACACAGACACAGCGATGGCCACAAGAAAAACGAGCCCGCCATCGAAATGAATCAGTCACGGTAGGGTGCTCTCCACCGTGACCGACCCATTACCCGCGCGCCGAACGTATGGACTCATGCCCGGATGCGAACCGTCAAGCGCCGCCGTAAGGAGGCGTTTTGGCGAGTTTTTGCGACATGGCGCCCGCCTTTTCCGCGTATTCTCTGAACAAGGCAAGGTACGTCTGATACTGCTGGTACGAAACGCCGGGGGGGGTCTGGTGATCGCAACTGACTAAGAAGCCGCCTTTGGCGGCCGTCGGCAGGAGTCTTTCGAACTCCGCCCGCATGACGCTTTCGCCCTTGTTCATGGTCATTTTATCGAAGTGCCCGATGAAAGCCATCTTGGGGTGGTGGTCCCGCAGGACGGCGATATCGACCCCGGCCTGCCGTTCGAGAGGCAGGATACCCTTGAGACCCGCCGCCTCGAACCAATAGGCTGGTTTGGTGATGTCGCCGTCCGAATCAATGATCGGAACGATGCCCCGTTTCCGCATGGCCGGAATGACCCGGTCGTAATATGGCCGCATGAACTCGTCAAAGAGGGCCTTGGAGAGCATGGGGCCGTTGTTGTAGCTCATGTCCTCGGCAAAGGTCATGAAGTCGGGCGCGCAGATCGAGCAGACCTGGTCAATGATCAGCAGCATCCAATCCGCCAGATCCGAGTTGATGCGGTGCATCAATTCCGGCTGGTCGTAGAAGGCGTAAAGGTGCCGTTCGATTCCGAGCAGACTCCTTGCGAACCAGAAAAAGCCGTCCACCGTGAACCAGAGCGCAATCGTACCGCCCTGTTGTTCCTGCGCCCTCTGCCGCCACCAGGGCTCATCCACCAGCCGCGTGGGATAAAGGGCCGGCAGCAGCCGATCGTAATCCTCGGTTGACTCGATCAGCCCGGCGCCATGCGAGACCGGCTTGGGGCAGGCTGGCCTGTCGGCGCTAATCCAGTACTGTTTGTACATGTCCAGGCCAAAGTGCTGACAGATATCGTAGCGATCGGTGACCGCCGCGGGCAGCTCCTCGCCGTGCCAGCGCTCGATCGTCTTGTCCCACCATCCGGCCCACTCCAGAATGGGCAGCCGGTCGAAGGGCTGGAAATTCATGACCGCCTGGAAGCGTTCGCGTGTATTCATACGCAAAGAAAACTATCCCATGCCGCCGTAATTTTCAATCTCGGAACGGCATCCCAAAGCCTCACCAAACGGCGCACCGACATTCCATCCGCGAGCTTTTCACTTTTACGCCCACGCGGCGGCAGGGGCCACGCCGCCCAGAAGAGTTTTTCAGCCAATCTCGATCACGTTTCTCTTCTCTCCAACTCACGATCACGGATTTTTCAGCAGCGGCAGCAGGTCGCGTCTTGTCACGGCGTTGAGGCTGAAGATTACGGCGCCGCCGGCGCCGGCCTGGCGGGCGGCGTCGAGTTGCGCCAGCACCTGATCGGGGCGCAGTTGCATGCGGTCGGCGCTGGCGCCGATGCCGGGCCGCACACGCGATGGGTCGCCGCAGGCGCGCAGACCGTCCTCGACCTGTCTGCGGAAGGCGGCCAGCGATTCGGTGTAGATCATGGGGCAGACGAAATTCACCTCGCCCGCCTTCACCCAGGCGGGCCAATCCTGGCCGACGTCATACCTGGCCGAGGGAAGGTCGGGAAAAACGGCGGCGGAAAGCTGGAGTTTTGGCCGGGCGGCGCGGAGCTGGTTTCCGATGCGTTTCACAAGGGCGCGGATGCAATCGGCGCGAAACTGGCGGAAGGCCGCTTCGTCGGAACCGCCTTTCATTACGGCTCCGGGCCAGAGGGCGACGGGCCGGCCGAGGGTGCGCTCGAAGGCTGCGCGCGCGACAGGCTCGAAACCTGCGTCGGCCTGGGCATAGCGGATGTAGTCGAGATGCAATCCGTCCACCGGATAGCGCTTCACCAGCGCCACCAG
Source organism: uncultured bacterium (assembly GCA_903925685.1). Classification (GTDB taxonomy): domain Bacteria; phylum Verrucomicrobiota; class Kiritimatiellia; order CAIKKV01; family CAIYGI01; genus CAIYGI01. Next base: position 9,862 of record CAIYGI010000067.1, on the reverse strand, counting down.
CGCATCGGCCAGCAGTTCGGCATTTTGCGGGGCGGCCGGCGAGAGCCAGGGCAGCGTGGCGCCGGCGGCGGTCATTTGCAGACGCCCGGCGTCGCGCAGGCGGGAAATCTCCGACTCGGGCGCCGAGGCGAGATAATTGCAGATGACCCAGGCGTGACATTCGAGTTTGGAGGAATTTTGAATTTTGAATTTTGAATTTTGAATGTCGAATGCGGGGTTGGCCGCATTGAGGCAGGCAGCTAATTGAGGGTTGGGGCCGGGTGGTTTTGGGTCGCCCGGGGACCATACGAATGGAAAAAAGCTGCGGACGCCGGCGGCCGCCAGTTCCGGAATTACGATCGGCCACAGACCCGGAGCGCCCGCGTTGCCGGTAGCGTCCCAGACGCCCAAGTTGAATTCCGGGGTCGAGGGGCGCGTGGCGGCCCAGGCGGCGGTGAGCCGTTCGCGCAGGCGGGCTTCGCCGTCCACCACGGCGGCGGCGGACTGTTTCGGCAGGTCGTCATACAGGCGGGCCGCTTCCAATAGCGCCGCGCGGGCGCTGTCGGCGCGCGGGCCGGCCGCGAGCGCGCGGGCGGCGAGCGTTTGGGTGACGGCGTTCCAGTCGCCAAACGGCTCCATCCAGCCCGCGCGGCCGCGGGCCTGTTCGGCCGCATCGAGCCAGATGCCCGGCACGGCGACGCCGGCCATTTCCAGCAGCAGCCGTTGTTTGCGGGCGGCATCCTCGTCAAGCCAGATGTGGCTCATCCACCAGCCCCTGGGAGAGACCAGCCAGGCGGCCTCGGGCTGGCGGCGGAGGCGGGCATCCGCCCACCAGGCCCAGACCCGCGCATCGGCGGCGGCCGGCTGCACGGTGTAGAGGTTTTGCGAATTTTGGACGATCCACGCCATGCCGCCGGGCGGGTTGTCGGGGAAGACCTGGGCGGCCCACTGGCCGGGCGCATTGGCCTGGCGGTAGGCGTCCAGGCGGAAACCGAGGCGGTTGGCGAGTTCGGGGCTGGCGCCGTACTGGACCATGAAGCGCGCGCCGGCGCGCTCGGCGCGCAGCCAGGCGCTCAGCAGGCGGCTCGGCGGATTGGGATTGTAGGGCAGGATCACCAGGCGCGCGCCGTCGAGGGCGTCATCGTCCGCCACCGCCGCTTCGGTGACGATGGCGTGGCCGACGCCCTGGGCGGAGAGCCAGCGGCTGACCCGCACGGCGGCTTCTTCGGCCACGCCCTGTTCGCCTGCCGTGACGGACTGCGTTCCGCGCACGATGCGAATCGGCGAGTTGACGGCGCGCAGGGCCAGCAGAACCAGCGTGGTTGCGCCCGCCTCGCCGCGCCAGACGCTGAGCCGCAGCGTGCTCAGACGGGCCCAGTTTTCCGTTGTGCCTTCCGTGTCGAAACTGCCAAGCGGAAAGATCAGGCGGCGGCGGCCGGCTTCCGGGATGGCGGCGACGGCGGAGCGCCAGCCAGCGGCGCTGCGCAGGTAGAGCGTGAGCGTGCCGATCGGGGCGGCGTTGGTGGTGGAGACGACCATTTCCAGGTGTGTGTAGCGGTGAAAGTCCCATTTTCCTTCGAGATCCCAGCAGGTCCTGGCGTGTCCGGCAGGCGCGGCACAGGGGAAACGCACCCCGTCGGGGGAGGACTCCGCGGCAGGCGACTGTTCCTGCGGACGCCAGTCAGCGGCCTTGAGCGAAAAGGAGTGCGATCCGGCGGCGGCCGTGGCGAGCATCAGCGACAGCGCGAGGGAAAACGCCGGGAATCGGAGGTCAGAGGTTGAAGATCGGAGAGAGTTTGGTACACACAGGCGGATGGATGGGCGTTTCATATATTATGGCACGATTCTTCGAAAACGATAGGGTCTGCCATCAAATGTAAAAGATGAAGCGTAGACAGATACATCATCTTCGTCAAGGTCGGGCCAAGGGCGGTTCAGCGGGTCTTTTGACAAACAAACCACCCCTTTACCGGCACATTACAGACGGTTGACCACGGCCGTCGAAGTGTTACACTTGACAGTGTTACACTTGACAGTGTTACACTTGACACTTGATGACGGGACATATAAATGTCATCTTACGCTTCGTTCCAGATATGTATCGGGCATACGCACTGGGATGGGTTAACGCTCAAGAAAAAAGGTGTGTTCATGATTTCTGAGGGATCGGCGGCTCTATGAGTATGGGGCTTGAGACGGGCAAAATGCGCCCGGCTGATCCCGGGCCGGGGCCGATCGGGCACAAATGCCGGTGTGCGGCCTGTCGTATGAGCATCCATACCGTTCGCGCGATGGCGCCGTCGGTGTGTCCCTTCTGCCAAGCCCGCTTGACGTCGGAAATCGAGGAGACGCCGCCGCGGACACCGGAACCAGAGGGGGTCGCAGGGGCGTCGCGCGACCAGTTGAGCAGGCGCGCCACTTCCCGCGGGCTGACGATAATGATCGCCTGCCTCGGCATTGCATTGCTGGCGTTCGCCGTGGTTGTCAAACTGAACAACATCGAGTTTTTTTGGTACCAGCCCTGGGTGAACGTATACAGCATTGTGGTGGGCGTCTTCATCCTGTCTCGCTTCATCATCGCGGCCTTTTATGCGGCCCCGCCGGACGTCGGTTTCCTGCCCACGGTGGCGGTGATCGTGGCGGCGCGCAACGAAGGCGATTCGATCGGCAAAACGATCGGCCGCATTTACGCCGAGGGATACCCGAAGGACCGTCTGGAAGCGATCGTGGTGAACGACGGATCGACGGACAACACGCTGGCCGAGATGCGGCTGGCGCAGGGGCGCCATCCAACCCTGACCATCGTGGACTTCGAGACCAACAAGGGCAAGCGGCACGGCATGGCGATCGGCGCGCTGCTGGCCCGCGCGGAGTTTCTGGTGTACGTGGATTCGGACAGTTTCCTGATGCCGGGCGCCATCCGCAAGGTCCTGCAGGGGCTGGCGAATCCGACCGTCGCCGCCGTGGCCGGCCATACCGACGTCGAGAACGTGCAGACCAACTCGCTTTCGAAAATGCAGGATGTACGCTACTTCGTCTCCTACCGTGTGATGAAGGCCGCCGAAAGCGTGTTCGGGGCGGTGAGCTGTTGTCCCGGCTGCTTTTCGGCCTACCGCAAATCCTGCGTCCTGAACACGCTCGACCGCTGGCTGCACCAGCGTTTTCTCGGCCGCTACTGCACCTATGGCGACGACCGCAGCCTGACCAACTACCTGCTTAGGGACTACCGCATTCTTTACGACGACGAGGCGCTGGCGACCACGATCGTGCCTGAAAAGTGGGGCAAATATGTCCGCCAGCAGGCCCGCTGGAAACGCTCCTGGATTCGCGAGCTGCTGTTCGCGGGCCGCTGGATGTGGCGCAAGCACCCGGTCGCGGTGGTCTCCTGGTACACCATGTCGATGCTGCCGCTGATCGCACCGCTGGTCATGTTCAACGCGCTTGTGCTGGGGCCGTTCATGTACGACCGGCCCGTGGCGTTCTACATCGGCGGCGTGCTGCTTGTGACCTTGTTGTGGTCGTTCTACTACCTGGAAAAAACCGGCCGTTCATATTGGTGGACCGCCTTTCTTTTCACCATTACCTACACGCTCTTTTTCAGCTGGCAGGGTTACTATTCCCTGCTGACGGTTCGCAAAACGAAATGGGGGACAAGGTGAACGATACTAAGTCCGGTCCGCTCCCGGATCCCATTCCCGCGTCGACGGGTGCGCCTGGAAACGCGCCAAGTGAAGAATGGGACCAGGCGCTTTTCGCGCGCCGCCCCGTCCAGCCCAGCAAGGTCGGTTACGGGCAGCAGTGGCTGCATTACCTGCTGTTCATCAGTTGCGCGATCGCCGCCTGGGTGCTGCTCAAGCCATCGGTCGGGCACTGGTTGTGGCCGAAGGCCGGCGCGGCGGAACTGCGCCGGGCGGAGGCCTTTGTCGCCATCGCCTACGACGGCATTTCCCGCAAGGACGGCGAGGTGTCGCCGGAGCTGTTTCGCGAGCATCTCATGGCCATGCGTGCCGCCGGGTATGTTCCAATCACCCTTTCGGATGTCGAAGGGCTGATGTGCCGCGGGCGCCCCGTACCTCAGAAGGCGGTGCTGGTGACGATGGATCAGGCCCGGAAGACTTCGTATTTCACCACCTTCTCAATTCTCCGGCGTTTCGGCTGGAACGCCGTGATGTTCCTCTGGACGAAGCCGATCGCGGACGGCGATTCCGCCGCCATGTTGTGGCCCTATCTCGGCAACATGGTTAATTCGAGACTCTGGGAGATCGGGGCGCAGAGTCACGACGGCTTCCGCCGGGTAATTACCAGTCCCCAAGGACTGCTGGGCGGGTTCATGACCTCGCCGATCTGGAATACCGCCGAGCAGCGCTACGAGTCGCTGGAAGAGTTTCAGCAGCGGTTGAGGGACGACCACGAGCAGTGTCTGGCGCAGATCAAGCATAACCTCGGCATCAAACCACTGGCCTACGCCTTTCCCTACGGCAATTTCGGCCAGTTCCAGCACCGCTCGATCATGACACAGCCCGTGAACCTGGGCCTGGTGTCCGAGCGCTACCCGCTGGCGTTCATCCTTGGCAACCTGGCGTTGAACACCCGCAACAGCGATCCGCACCGCTTGAACCGTCTCCACGTTAAGCCAGCCTGGTCGGGACGGGAACTGCTGGCGCGTCTGGAAAATTCCTGGCCGAAAAGCGCGCTGACCCTGGAAAAAAAAGGCGAACCGCTGGCCTCGGCCTGGATCGTGGATTGGGGCCGTTTGAGCCGGGACTCCCAGGGCGGACTGGTTCTCTCGGCGTCCACCAATGCCACCGGCGCCAGAATGTGGCTGGCCGGAAGCGACCTGCTGGCAGACATCAACGCCAAAATTCGCTTCCGCCTGGAAAACGGGCAGTTCGGACTTTATTTCCGGGCCTCGGCCGACGACCAATCCTACGTTTATATCGGCTTGAACCAGGCCGGCGAGGTTTGCCTGGGGCAGAAAAAGATGGACACCTCGCGCCTGACGCTGACCTCTTCGCATGTTGCGCTGAGCCCGCTCAGCGAGCATGTCCTGGAGGTGTTCCTGCGCAACCAGTATGTCTCCGCCTCTTTGGACGGTCAGGAGTTGTTCCACAGCCGCAACCTGCTGCGCGAGGGCCTGCGGCCCGGGCTGATCGGCTTGAGCGTGTGGTCGCCCAGCAAGGGCGCCGCGCGCGCCCGACTGAACGGCGTTGAGGTCCGGCCATTGATGCCGACGGTTGCGTGCTGGGCGCCGGGCGGAGATTATGAATCGCATGCGTTGAAGTGGATTTCCGATAACTCCTTCCGTCTCACCGACCTCAGCCCGAAGTGGCTGGACGCCGCGCTGCCGGGTTCGCAGAGCAATGGCGGGCTGGACCTGGGCTTTTACCGGCAGCTTGCCAAGGTTCACCATTTGCGGCTGATTCCCCAGGTATCGATCGCCGACGAGCGCGACATGCTCCGCATCACCCCGACCGTTCTGGCCGAACGGGTGGACCGCGCGCGCGTGGAAGGCGTGTTGATCGACTTCGCTGGGATGCGGCCGACGACGATACAGGCGCTCGCCGCATGGCTGCGCCCCTGCGCCGCGGCGCTGGCGGAAAGCGGCGTCAAACTCCTCGTGCGGCTGCCGTCGTGCTTCGAGTCGCGCACCCAGTTGGGCGCCCTGCTGGCAGTTTTGCCGGGCATCCAAGTGGCCGCCGAGGCGGGGTCCCAGCTGCAACCTGGCCAGGTCGGTTCATCGAGCCGGGTTGTACGCGCCGAAACGGTTCCCGCGCCCGAACCCGACGAGGCGCTGCCGCTTTTTTACATGATTCCGCCCGCTGGCAAGAAAGGGCTGATCGAATCCGACGAGGCGAAGTGCTCCCGGCTTGAGCAGGAAGGCATGGCGGCTTATCTCGACGGGCAGTACGAGCGCGCGACTGAGATCTGGCGGGAATGGAAGCGACTGGAGCCAGACAGCCCCAAGGCCTGCATGCTTGTAGGCGACGCGCTTTCGCGCAAGGGCGACCTGGCCGGCGCCGTCGCGGAATACGACGCGAGTCTGGAACTTGATCCCGGCCAGTTTACGCTGGCCATCCGCCGCGCCGAAATTTATTCCGCCCAGGGACAACCCCAGCGCACGTTGGAATCCCTGAACCTGTATGCCCGTCTTTTCCCGGATAACGTCGATATCCTGCTGGCCCAGGCCCGCTGGCTCGGTGAAAACGGCCGCCGCGACGAGGCCGTGACGGTGGCGCGCCGGCTCGTTGAAATGGCTCCCGACAATGTGAACGCGCTGGCCCTGCTGGTGCGCCTCACGCCCCTGCCGGAGGAGCACCGCAAGGCGATGGCCCAGCTCGTGGCCGCGGGCGCGAACCCGAAGAACCACATGGCGCTCGGCGAGGCGGTTTGGAAATACGCCCTGACCGCGCAGCCCGGCGCCGATGCGCTCAATGCCCTCGTGGAGTCGATCGCGGAAAAAACCACGGATTCCAGGGTCTGGCAATTATACGGCCGCATTAAACCACAACCCAAGCCGGTGACCGAAAAAATGAACGGCGCGCCGATCTCCACCAACCGCTGGTGGGTGGACGGCGCGACCATGACGGTCGCGAACGACGGGGGGACGGTGTTTGCCGCGGAGACAAATCACACTGAGGGCACGTTGCGTTTGCTAGGCACGCTGCGCCTGCGAAACAGTTTCATAGAAACGCAGGTCGGGAAGACCAGCGGCAGCTTCTGGCTCTACATCTGCCGGACGCCTGAACACATGGCCCGCTTTGGCTGGGCGGACGATGGATACCTGCGCCTGCAAAACTGGAGCGGGAACCGCTTGATGGCGGAACGGAAACTGGAGTACAAGCGGACGGCGGTCCCCGTCCGCCTGCGCCTGGAAGTCAAGGCGGACGGCATCATGGGATACCTGAACGGCAAGCCCGCCTTTTCCGAATGCCTGATGTTGCCCGCTGATATGAGTTTCGGCTGGCTGGGCCTCGCCGTGCATTCAATCGTGCGCGGGCAGTCCTCGGCCGAGCTTAGCGCTCTGTCGGCCGGCCCGCTGCCGATGCGTCTTGGCGTGCTGCTTGCGGGCACGCGCACGGAGGTGGAAGCCGATGCGCAGTTGAACGCCGTCCGGCAGGACATCGCGCGCCTGACCGCGATCTGCCCGGCGGGAAGCGTTCTTCAATCCGATGGAAGCTGGACCGCGTTGCCCGGGAGCGACCGCGACATAAACAAGCTGTTCGCGCGGTACTACCGCCTCTGGCTGATACCGGTGGTCGAATGCCAGGCGCTGTCGGCCTTGAAGCCCGAGACGTTCGAAACGCGCGCCCGGCAAATGGGCGCGGACGGATTCATATTAATGTTCAAGGAGTGGCCGGGCGATCCCTGGGTTGCATCCCTGGGCCAGGCGATGAAGGAATCCTCCCTGCGCTTGATCGTCGCATCAATGAATGCCAGCAATGCCGTCACCAGAGTTCAGCCCGTGGCGCGTGGCGCCGAATTCACCGGCGGGACGGGGGAATCCTCAAACGTCCGCTTTATCCGCCGCAGCGGGGCGGCCGACGATGCTGTTCTGGCTGGCCAGGAGCCGCTGTTGATCGCGTACTGACGCGTTCTAATCCCAGACGTAATCCTGCGCCGTCGGCGCCCTCTCGGCCACAGGCGTGGCGGTCTTTGTCCCCGGCCAGGTGATGTATTGATTGAAGCGGGGAGGTCCCTCCGACAATACCGGCGGAACCCATGCGATCAGCGCCCTGGGGCGCGGCTTCGGCGGCGCTGGATTGACGACGGGAACGGGACGCGGGCTGGCGGCCGCGATTGGAAAGGCGGTTGGAAGGTCCGCCGCCGGCGGCGCGGACGGCTCGGGCTCAGCCCCTTTTTCACGGGCCTGTATAAATGATTTCAACGTCTCGCGCTCGATCTGCCGCTTGCGGTGCTTGACCAGACTGGCGATGGAGTACACCGCGCCCAGCACAGCGATGATTGTTCCCATCAAAATGGCGTAAGAAGAGTCGATATTCATACCGTTCCTGCATCCCGCGCGGCGGGTTCGCTTTTGACGGACGGCGGAGGACATGACTCCTGTATGGCCTGTTGCATGATCTTCCGGGTAATGCGCGTGGAGTTCAGGGCGAAGCCCAGCATCAGCGCCACGTCGCAGATGTTGTTGATCACGCGGGGAATGCCGCCCGACGCGGCGGAGGCGTCGCTGATGGCATCTTCTTCGAAGACCCAGATATCGCCTCCGGCGGCGCGCATCCGGTATTCCACGTATTCGAGGGTCTGGCGTTCGTTCAGCGGATCGAGATGCCAGACCGTGGTCAGACGCTGGCGGAAGGCCGCCTTGCTGGCGACCAGTTGCTCCAGTTCGGTGTGTCCGGCCAGGATCATGGTAAACGCCGGGAAATCGGGCTGGCCGGCTCCTTTGGAAATGCGAAAGTTGGTCAGCCGATGGAGGAAGTCAATCGAGTCGGTTTCGTGGATCATCTGGGCTTCATCGATCGCCAGCGTGGTGTGCTGAAAACCGGCTTTGGAACTGGTCAGGTCGCGGATCGTTTCCAAGACGCCATCCACGTCCGTAAAACGCGCGTCGAGTTTCAGCGCTCCCAGCAACTGCCGGGCCAGTCCGGCCGCACCGCCCGCGGGCGCATCGAACTGGATAAAACGGGTGCCGGCCATGGTCTCGTCGTTCCGTGCCAGCAGTTCCAGAATCATGCTTTTGCCCACGCCGTAGGTGCCGATCAGCACGCCCCCGAGTTTGCGGTTTTTCACGATGTAAATCAGCCTGGCCAGTCCCTCCTGATGTTGATCCGAAAGGTAGGCAAAACGCGCATCGGCGACATTCTGAAAAGGCTATTCCCGCAGGTTCCAGTGTGTCAGGTACATGCCTCACCTTATGATCTTCATGCCGAATCTCGCGGTTCGGTCAGGCGCACGTTGCGCATGGTTTTCGACGCCGAAGACAGCGGCTGAAAAACTGGCGCGGTCGGCAGAGGGTTTGAGCGGCTCCCGTTTCGAGCGCAACCCGGTCCCGGCCTGGGCGCCTTGTCCCGGAACGATCACATATGCGATGGGTGGCTCATCCGCCTTGTCTCCCAGATACTTTTTGGTCAGCCAGGAGCGCTGCCCGTTTTCCAGGGAGAGCGACAATTCGACCGCCACGGGCACGACCCCTTCCAGCGCCTGTTTCAACCGTATCGCGTTGGCGGAGATCGGGCGTGGCAGGGTCAATAGCGTGGTGCATTTCATCCGTTCGAAGGCGCGGACCAGCGAAAAAACCCGTTCGCCAAGAACTTCCGGGTTGTATGTCATGGCCCAGGGCAGCACCGTGTCGAGCACCACGCGTTGGATGGAATTGGCGTTGACGATGCGCTGCAAATCCAGAAAACCCTCGGGAGGCAGGCTGGGATCCAGTTCCTGATCGCGACCGGGCACGATGTCCCCATATTCGAGCACGTAAAACTGCCCGCTTTCGATGGCCTTCCCCATGCCCAGGCTGTGGGCGGAGGCCCACACCACCGTATCCACGGCGCGCTGGACGGATAACAGGAGGCAACGTTCGTCCTGGGCGATCCCGCGGGCCAGGAATTGCAGGGCAATCTCGGACTTCCCGGCGCCAGCGGGGCCGGAAATGACCCAACAACGGTCGGCAAAAATGCCGTCGTATTTTTCATCGAAGAACGCAACACCGGTTTGAGTCTTGAGTGTCATATTTAAGTTTTAAAATAATAAAAAAAAACGGTTTGGTCAAGAATCGAGAAATCGCCCAAATCCGCGCGTAAGGGCCGTGACGCCCCCGGAGTGGGCGGAGCGAGCGTGAGGAGCGGGCAAGGAGGAGCGCAACGAGACGAACGGGGCTGGTTTCGTGGCGGATTTGGAGCGGGGAAGGGACACCGGGCACGAT
>CAIYGI010000066.1 GCA_903925685.1 uncultured bacterium | reverse complement strand
TCAGGTTGCGCTCCCGCAGAGCCCTATCTTGTCAATGCCGCCGCCACTCTCTCGCACAGCTTTCTGCCCTGTCAACCCCTCTTCAGCAGAATTCCGCTTTTGATCGCGCACAACTTGTCCGCTTTTGCTCGCCCCGCGACACAGCTTTTTACAATTTTTTAAATTTCAGAACGGCAACTGGTATTCCTGCACTTTGCGCTGAATCGTCCGCGGCGAGATGCCCAGTTCCCCGGCCGCCAGCGCGCGGTTGCCTTCGTGGCGGCGCAGGGCCTGGAGAATCGCCTCCTTTTCCACCGCCGCCAGCGTCAGCCCCGGCGCCGGCAATCCCGGCGGCGCGTGAGTTTTCCCGCCGGCGCTGTTTCTTAGCGGAAAATCGGCCGCGGTCAGCAGCGGACCGGAAGCCAGGATCACCGCCGATTCGATCGCGTTGCGCAACTCCCGCACGTTGCCGGGCCAGTCGTATTGCTCCAGCCGCGCATAGGCGTCGGGCGCCAAACCCTCGATCCGCCGGCCGTGCTCGGCCGAGGCCTGCGCCAGGAAACGGTCGGCCAGCGGGCGCAGATCCTCGCGCCGCTCGCGCAGCGGCGGCAGACGCAGGGTCACGACCTGGAGACGATAGAGCAGATCGTGCCGGAATTCACCAGCCGCCACCAGCGCCTCCAGATCCCGGTTGGACGCAGCCACAATGCGCGCATCCACTTTGAGCGGCTGCGTACCGCCGACCGGCAATACCTCGTGTTCCTCCAACACCCGCAGCAGCCGCGCCTGCACGGCGGGCGGAGCGATGCCAATCTCGTCGAGGAAAAGCGTGCCGCCCTGCGCCCGCTCGAAAGCCCCCGGATGACGCTGCGCCGCTCCCGTGAAAGCGCCTTTTTCGTGTCCGAAGAGTTCGGATTCGAGCAGACTCTCGGCAAATGCCCCGCAGTTCACCGCCACGAACGGCCCCGCCGCGCGGCGGCCGTCCACATGCAGCGCCCGCGCCACCAGCTCCTTGCCCGTGCCGCTCTCGCCAAGGATCAGCACGGTGGCCATGGTGGACGCCACAGCCTCGATCTGGCGGAGTACGGCCTGCATGACCGGCGCCCCGGCCTGCATGGCGCGCGCCGTGTACCGCCGCCGCAGTTCGCGGTGCAGGTCGGACACCTCCGCGCGCAGCCGCCGGGTTTCCACCGCCCGCGCGATGCGCGCCTGCAGATCGTCCAGATTGAGCGGCTTGACAAGATAGTCGTAGGCGCCATCCTTGAGCGCCCGCACCGCGGTGTCGATCGAGCCATGCGCCGTCATCAGCAGCACCGGCAGATCGGGCTGCAGCCGGGTCAGTTCGCGCAGCACGGCCAGGCCGTCCATCTCGGGCATCACCAGATCAGTGATCACGGCGTCGAAAACTTCGCCGCGCGCCCGCTCGATCGCGGCCCGCGCCGCGGCCAGCCCCACCACCTCCCAGCCCGCCTCGGCAATCGCCTCGGTCACCGCGCGCAACCCGTCGGCATCGTCCTCAATCACCAGTATTCGCCCGCGCTCCGCCATAAAAAAATCTCCTGCCCGCAATTTTCAACAACATCGGCCATATTACTCTGGTATTCAGGAGTCAGAATTCAGGAGTCAGAACGAGGCACTCGAATATCTGGTCGTTTGGCGGATTCGGGATCGATACCGATCCCGGCCCCGAGCCACGCTTCATGCTCCGTTCCATCTGGCGGCCTCGCGCAGCGTCCATTCTGAATTCTGACTCCTGACTCCTGAATACCTGATTAGTTACAGTCATTCAAGGGAAAGCGCAGCGCAAATTTCGCGCCGCCGCCCGGCGCGTCCGCGATTTCCACGCGCCCGCCGCAACTCTCGATGGCGGACTTCGCCAAACTCAAACCCAGGCCCAATCCGCCCGGACGCTGCGTCACGAACATCTCGAACACCCGCTTGCGTTCCGCCTGCGGGATGCCGCGGCCCTGGTCGCTGATTTCGACCATGCATGTCTGGCCATCGCGCGCGGCGCGCACACTCACAACGCCTCCGCGCGGCGAGGCTTGTTCGGCATTCACCAGCAGGTTGACGAAGGCCCTTTTCAAGGATACGGCATAACCCTGGATCCAGAGCGGCGCCGCGGGCAGATCTATCGCCAGCGTCACGTCCAGCCGCTCGAAGCGCGGACCCAGCAGGTCGAGGCTGTCCCGCAGGCAGGCGCTCAGGTCCACGGGCTCCGCCACGCGGCCGTCGGGCTGCGAAACGAATAAAAACTCGCCCATGATCAAATCCAGCCGCTCGACCGCGCGCCGCGCCCGGACCGCCAGTTCCACCAGCCGCTCCGGATGCGCCTCGCGCCCCCTGCCCGCCTCGCGTTCGATCATCTGCACATCCAGTCCCAGCGCGGAGAGCGGATTACGCAGGTCGTGCATGATCCCGTCGGCCAGCGCCCCGGCCAGCGCCAGATGTTCCTCGACCCGCCGCCGCCGCTGCCGGCTAAGTTCCCGGCGGAAGACCCAGACCACCAGCAGGACCGACAACAAGAACGCCGCCGTCATGGTGCCCAGCGCCACGCGGAACATGACGCCCAGCGCCCCGGCGGCCTCCGCCTCCTCGCGTTCCACCCGGTCGCGCCGCACGGCAACCTGCACCGAACGCGCGGGGCCGTCTCCCGGCGGGGTCCGCGCGGTAAATGTCAGCACCGGCACCGTGGCCTCGCCGTCCACCACGCTGGCGCGGCCGATTCGCACGGGGGCGCTGTCCGGCCGTGCAGAACTGGGCATTTGTTCATGGTAGAGAATCGCGCCGTTTTCGGTCACGGAGACGTAATAAAGCGACGGCTCGGCCTCGGCCAGGCCGTGCGCCAGGCGTCCGAATCCGCTCAAGTCGGCGGTCTTCGCCTGCTGCGCCAGCCGCGCCGCCATGGCGCGCCCGGTTTCCACCACCCGCATGGCCGCAGCCGCATGAAAGGATTGCCGGTAAGCCTTCTGCAGCAGCGCCAGACTGGCGGCGGCCAACGCAGCGACGCCGATCAGCGCCGCGGCGGCCGCGCCGACCAAACTTGACCGATTGGAAAAAAGCCCTCTCATTGTCTCCAAAAGAGAATGCAAAACCACACTATTCCAGATAGAACACCGATCGCAGCTCGACGCTTACCGGGCTGTGATCGGGATTGGAGGGCATGACGTCCTTCATGTAATTCCACCAGCGCTGGCAGATCTCGGTCTGCGCCACGGCGTCCCAACGCTCCTGATTCTCGATCTCGACGCAGGCAAACAGGGTGTTCGTCTCGGCGTCGAGAAAGATCGAATAAGTGTGAACCCCGTGGGCCTTAAGGGTCTCTTCCAACTCAGCCCAAATCGGGCTGTGGCGCCGCTCGTACTCGGCGTGCGCTTCGGGGTTGACGTACATCTTAAAAGCTTTTCTGATCATCGGGGGAGTCCTTATACGGATCACACAGGTGTATTAATCCATTTCACCACATTTTGGAGTCCAGTCGTCTTCATTTGGGGTTGGCCAGGAGCCATTTCCAGGCGGGAAGGATGTCGATGTTCAGGGATCCTTCGCGGACGGTCTGTTCATGGTGCAGGGAGAGGATAAGGCGATCATCTGACGGACGATGGGTTCCATCGTTTTCCCTCTGGTTTGCCTTGTGCAACAGGACGACTATGTCTCCTTTTATCCTCACGCGCAAGGATAATATTGCGTGGAAGATGCTTCGGCAACGGTTCGCCCGCGCTCGCCACCGCCATTGAAGCGGGCGTTACAGTGGATTGTTTTGAGAATAACGCCCACCATGGCATTTACGCCATCATTGCGAATTGGGCACGCGCCATGCTGGTCATTGAACACTTTCGCGCGACGTGTTCGCATTCCGCGCGGCTATAAAAGAAGCGCCCTTCGCGTACCAGTGCCCCTAGCCCAAGTTTCGCGGGTACTCAACGGTTTCGGGCAAAATCGGTTCGATTTCAGTCGCAAGTCCCTGATATATCGTGTGGGTTTCGGTTTGTAGTGCCCATAAATGCCTGAGTTCCATTGACGCGCGTGGGGCCGCAG
>CAIYGI010000065.1 GCA_903925685.1 uncultured bacterium | reverse complement strand
TGAAGAAGGTCTCATCAGTTTCGCGGCGCGCGAAAGCTGGGGAGTTAGGGCGGCCCAAACGCCGCGAAAGTGAGGAGACCGCTCGGTGAACTAAACCGCAGGAGAGTGCCGGGTTATGGGGAAGGAATGATCCGCCGCCGGCGCATGTGTCAGGGAACCATGCGGGGCGGTGGGGCCGGATCGCGCCGGCGACCAGCATCGGCGCGAGTGAAACCCTGACTGGCGTGTGCCGTGCCCTCCGTGGGGCATGCCCGTGACGGCCGGATGAAGGCGCGGGCAGCGGGCGGGCACACCTGGACTCGCCGCTGCCGGTGAAGGCAGGCGGTAGCCGATCGGAATGGCGCCGCGGGGAGTGCTCATGAGGTGTCTGGTGGTTGGGCCGGCCAGCGGGAATGGGGGAGGGCCTGTACCAGAATGGCTGCGCCGCAAGCCGGGCAACGGAGCGGTGGCGGGCTTTCCAGCACCCGGCTGAGTTGGATGCATGCCGCTGATTCCGGCAGCAACTCCGTGATGGGATGGAGCAGCAGCCGACGGCACAGCGCCAGTTTCCGGCGGCGATGGCGGTTGGCCAGAAAACCAAAGTGCCGGATGCGCTGGAATCGATCCGGCAACGTGTGGATCAGAAATCGTCGAATGAACTCGTCGGCTGCCAGGGTCATGACGCGCGATTTTTGGCGGCCGCGACGGCGGTAGTCCTTCCACTGGAAAGTGACGGAGTCCTGCTGATGCGCCAGCAGACGCCGATTGGAGAGGGCGACGCGGTGGGTGTAGCGGCCGAGATAGGCGAGCGCCTGTTGCGGGCCGCCGAACGGCGGTTTGGCGTAGACTACCCATTCGGTTTTGCGCAACGGCGTTAGGTATGCGGAGAACGAAGCGGGGTGCTGGAGCGTTTCCCGTTCGCCGAAGAAGCGCAGCTTGCCACTGGCGAACGCCTTTTCGAGCGCTTCCAGGAACAGCCGGCGGAACAGGCGCGAGAGAACCCGGACGGGGAGAAAGAAGCCGGGACGGCAGGCGATCCAGGATTGACCGTCCGGGCTCAGACCACCGCCCGGCACGACACAGTGAAGGTGCGGATGGAACAGCAGGTTCTGTCCCCAGGTGTGCAGAATGCCGAAGAAGCCGATCTCGGCGCCCAGGCGCTGGGGATCGCGGGCGATGGTCAGCAGCGTTTGAGCGGCGGTGCGGAACAGAATGCCGTAGACGACGTCTTGGTTGTAGAAGGCGATGGCGGCAATCTCGGCGGGCAGGGTGAACACCACATGGAAGTATTCGACCGGCAGCAGTTCGGCGGTGCGGTTCTCCAGCCATTTCGCCCGCTCGCGGTTCTGACACTTGGGGCAGTGCCGGTTGCGGCAGGAATTATACGAAACGCGAATGTGGGAACACTGGCTGCATGTTTCGACATGGCCGCCGAGAGTGGCGGTGCGGCAGACTTCGATGGCGCGCATGACGCGCAACTGCGGGCGCGGCAGGGAGTGCGCGGCGCGATAAGCCTGGCCGTGGAGTCGAAAGATGTCAGCCAGCTCGATCGCTGGCCGTGGCATTGCCGGTTACGGTTTGCGCTTGAACGGGGTGAGGAGCGCGTCCAATGGACTGAGCGTACCAGCAACCACGTGCGCTCCCACCCGGGTATAGCGCGCGGTGGTCTCGATGCGGCTGTGGCCCAGCAAGGCTTGGATGACGCGCGTGTCGGTTCCGCCTTCCAGCAGGTGCGTGGCGAAACTATGGCGGAGCGTGTGGGCCGTGATGCGTTTGGGAATGCCCGAGTGGCGCGCGGCCTCGCGGCAGGCCAGGGCCAGCGCACTGGAGGTCATGTGGCGGCCCTCCCGCCACGAGGGGAACAGAAAGTCGCGGGGGCGCGTCGCCCGCCAGTAGGCGCGCAGCACGGCCAGCAGCCGCGGCGATAGCATGACATAGCGGTCCTTGCTCCCCTTGCCCTGCACGATGCGGATCAGCCGGCGTTGGGAATCGATGTCACGGACGCGGACGGCGACCGCTTCGGAGATGCGCAGGCCGGCGCCGTAGCCGAGCATCAGCGCGGCTCGATGCTTCAGGCCCGCGATATGTTCGAAGAAACGGCCGACTTCTTCCTGGCTGAGCACGACGGGGAGTTTGTCGGGCCGCCGCACGCGGGGAAAGCACTCCTTGCCCCAGGGCATTTCGAGCGTCACCAGATACAGAAACTGCACGGCCGAAACGAAGGTGTTGATGCTTTCCGGCGACAGCTTCTTTTCATGGAGCAGGAACAGTTCGTATTGGCGAACGGCCTCCAGGTCCAACTGGTCCGGGCTGGTCTGGTAGAACTTGGCGTAGTCGGCCACATAATGGATGTAGCTTCTCTGCGTGGTAGAGGCGAGGCCGCGCAAACGCATGTCCTCGATGAATCGTTGGCGAAGTGGCGTCATGGATGGCTCCTTCCGAACTGGAATCGTGGTTATGGGGATAACTGATTCCAGTGTGAAGGAGCTGTCCGCCCCTCGATCACGGGTCAAATACCGCGAAGCGGTTTAGTTCAC
>CAIYGI010000064.1 GCA_903925685.1 uncultured bacterium | reverse complement strand
CTTGCAACGCGTGTTCCTCGGCAACCCCTTTGTGCCGGCGGTCAACACCTCGTGAGCCTCGCCCACGCGCCGGGTTCGGACGCACCGCCATTCACTCTCAGGTGGCCGCCCGCTTTGGGGCGGCTACCTGAGCAGTTACGTGAATTAGTTCATTAGTGCGGAAGAGTGGCGGGGTTCCTGGGTGGGTGCGGCAGGTCCAGGCACCAGTTTTGGGATGAGCATGGCGCGGAGCGCACTAGACGCGGCGGGCGGCGTGGCGTTTGACGCGGCGCGCGTTGGGGCGGCCGGGGGCGTGGCGGACGCGGTGGATGGGGCGGGCGGGCTTGGCGTTGCGGGCGGGCTGGTCGGCGCGCGTCGCCGTCGAGGGCTCGGGACTGCGATGGGCGCGCAGGCTGAGCACGATCGGCATGCCGCCCAGATCGAATTTCTGCCGCAGTTGTTTGATAAGATATTCGCGCCAGTCGGGCTGCAGGCGCTTGGGATCGTTGACGAAGACGGCCAGCTTGAAGGGACGGTTGCCCACCTGGGTGGCGTAGTAGATTTTGAAGCGGCGGCCGCCGGTCATGGGATGGGCGTGATGCTCGGTGGCGGCGACGATGGCGCGATTGATGGCCGGGGTGGAGAGGCGCAGATCGAGGCGCGCCGCCATTTCGGCGACGGCTTCGATGGTGCGGCGCACGTTGTAGCCGCTGGCGGCGGAGACGAAGTGGATCGGCGTGTCGCGGTAAAACGGCACGGTCCGGTAAAGCGCTTCTGTGTACTGGCGCTGCGTGGTGTGCTCGGACATCAAATCCCATTTGTTGACGATCAGCATGCCGGCGCGGACATGCTCGTGGATCAGGTCGGCGATCTTCTTGTCCTGGTCGCCTGGTCCGCG
The DNA here is from genome assembly GCA_903925685.1 of uncultured bacterium. Classification (GTDB taxonomy): domain Bacteria; phylum Verrucomicrobiota; class Kiritimatiellia; order CAIKKV01; family CAIYGI01; genus CAIYGI01. The sequence continues at coordinate 13,173 of CAIYGI010000064.1, read as the reverse complement.
GGTGGCGTCGATCATGTGCAGGACAATGTCGGCCCTTTCCACGGCGGCCTCGCCGCGCATCAGGCTGAAACGCTCGACGGCGGTGTCAATCTTGCCGACCCGGCGCATGCCGGCGGTATCCACCAGCAGGCAGGGCCGGGCCGCGGCGCCGTGGCCGAGCGTGAAGGGAATTTCCACGGCGTCGCGGGTGGTGCCGGGAACCTCGGAGACGATCATGCGGCTGACGCCGGTCAGGCGGTTGATGAACGAGGACTTGCCGGCGTTGACCCTGCCGACCACGGCGACGCGCAGCGGTGGCAGGGCGCTCTCCCCGGAGGCGGAGGTGACATTGGGCAGGGCGGTGAGCAGCGCCTCCTGCAAGGTGTCGATGCCGCGGTTGTGCAGGGCCGAAATGGGAAAGAAGGGAAAGCCCAAACGGCTGAAAATAGGGGCGTCCTCGTCCTGACGTTCGTTATCGCATTTGTTGGCGCAGATAAAGACCGGCAGGGCATGGCGGTGCAGGCGCGCCGCCACATCCTGGTCCATGGGCTGCAGTCCGGCGGTGACATCCACCACGAACAAAACCGCCTGCGCTTCCGAAAGCGCCTGCTCGGCCTGTTCGGTGATCCCAACGCGAATCGGATCGCTGCCGAGGCTGGCGCCGAGGGGGTCGGCCAGGCCGCCGGTATCGACCAGATGTACGGCCCGGCCCTGCCAGTCGGTCGTGGCGGCGATGCGGTCGCGCGTTACGCCGCTTTCGGCATGCACGATCGCCACCCGGCGGTTCAGCAGGCGGTTGAAAAGCGCCGACTTGCCGACATTGGGGCGGCCGACAATGGCCACGGTCGGAACCTTAGACTGCGGGGCTGGCGGGTTGGGCATGAGGAGGCTCGTGGTGATGCGGGGTTTCAAACTGGCGGATGCCGTCGATGAGATATTGAATGGCGGAAACGCCGGTCAGCGCCGTGGCGGCGCCCAGCAGCCAGAGGAAGGCCATTCCGTTGCCGCTGGCCAGCACCCATCCGATCAGCATCATTTGGAAGAAGGTGGCGGCCTTGCCGGACCAGCGCGGGTGCACCACGGCATTTCCCATGAGCGTGTGAATGATCAGGGAACCGGTCACCAGCATCAGATCGCGGCTCAGCACCAGCACGACATACCAGATCGGCAGGTGCGGCTGAAAGGCGCGGCCCCATGGGCCGGTCAGCAGCAGCAGGCCTGAAATCAGCAGCAGTTTGTCGGCCAGCGGGTCGAGAATCGTGCCGAGCCGCGTCACTTCGTGGCGGCTGCGGGCGAAGAAACCGTCCAGCGCATCGGTCAGGCAGGTCACGACAAACAGGACGAAGGCGCTCCAGCGCCAGAATATTTCGGGGCTTTCGTCATGCGTGCTGTCGATATAATACAACGTAACCAGGATGAAGACCGGAATCAGCGCCAGGCGCGCAAGGGTGATGCGTGTGGCAAGCGTCAACAGCGGAGGTTGTGGAAGATGGCGATTCATGGTGAAATCGTTGCGGCGATTACTATATGGTAAAGAAGGGGCAGATGGAAGACCGTAACGCACCACTGACAGACAGGGCAATCCGGCGCGGCCTGCGACTGAATATTGTCGCGGGGACCTTCGGCATGTCCTGGTTTGCGATTGTCGGCGGCTACCCGTTGACCATGTTTCTGGAGTGCGTGCGGGCGAGCGGCGTGCTGATCGGACTCGTGACCACCGTGCAGCAGCTGGCGCTTATGATGCAAATTCCCGGCGCTTTGATCGCGGAAAGATTGGACCGTCGCCGTTTCTTTTGGGCATGGGTTTGCATTCCGCACCGTGTGATGTGGATCATCCCTGCGTTGCTGCCCTGGTTGTGGCCGGGACGGATTTCGAGTTTCGGGTGGGTTGTGGTGGCGACGGCGGCGTTGAGTTCCATGCTGGGGCAGATGGGCAATTCGGCCTGGTGGAGTTGGATGACCGATCTTGTTCCCGAGCGCGACCGGGCCCGGTTTTGGGCGGTTCGCCAAAGCGTGCTGATGACAGCCTACGTTCTCGCGCTGGTTTTGATCGGTTACGTGCTGGATGTGTGTCCCGATCCGCGCCAGCCGGGCGGATCGTTTCTGGGCTTCAGCATAATCTTTACGCTGGCGGCCTTGTGGGGCACGACGGATATTTTGGTGCATATGGGCGTGCCGGAACCGGCGCCCATGCCGGTGGCCCGTATTGGAAACATCCTCGCGCGGGTTGTGGCGCCCATGCGCACGCAGGATTTCCGGCGGCTGACGCTGGCCATGTCCGCTTGGGCCTTCAGCATCGGCATCATGGGACCGTTCGGCGTGCTGTTCCTGAACCGCGTCTTCCACATCGGCTATGGGGGCTTTTCGGCGACGGCGATCGCGGGTGCGCTGGGGCCGATTTTAGGGGGCCTGATCTGGGGCTACGTAATGGATCGCATCGGAACACGCAGTTTCGCCGCGATCATGATGGTGCTGGCGCCGCTTTGCGGGCTGGCCTGGTTCATCATGCTGCCGGTCAAAGTGATTGTGCACTTACCGTGGCTGGCGCCGCTGGTTGTGCCGCAACCGGTGCTGGTGCTGGGGTTGTCGAGTATTCTGGCCGGCATGCTTTACTCCGGCGTCGGCCTGTCGCAGATCAGTCTGCTGAGCGCCGTGGCCCCGAGCGGCAACCGCACGATGGCGATGGCGGTGCACTGGTGCGCCGTGGGACTGGCGGGCGCGGCGGGTCCATTGATCGGTGGCTGGATCATGGACGTGTTGGCCAGGCATCCGATCGCTGTGACGTTGCCGAACGGCATCCCGCTGGGCTTCTTTCATGTGCTGGTTGGTTTGCACATGCTGCTGGCCTGGGCCGTCGCCCTGCCGCTGATGCTGCGCGTGCAGCGCCGTGCCGGCGAGCCGGCCTTCCGGACGGCGGTCTCGCGTCTTTACTTCGGCAATCCGCTGCGCACGGTGGGCAACATCCTCAACATCTACAACACCATCGCGCCCGGCGGCACCAGCGTCGAGCGCGCGGACGCGGTGCGGCGTCTGGGCGAATCGCGCATGCGCATTGCGGTGCGGGACCTGATCGAAAAGATGGATGATCCGGCTTCCGATGTGCGCGAGGAAGCCGCCCTGGCCCTGGGCCGCATCGGCAGCACCGATGCCGTGGATGCGCTGGTGAAAAAGCTGGCCGATCCCCAGGCTGACCTGGCGCCGCAAATCGCCCGCGCCTTGCGCCGCGCCAGGGATCCACGCAGCGTGGATGCGCTCCTGCAGCGGCTGCGCGATCCCGATCGCGAGACCGCGGCCGAGAGCGCCCGCGCACTGGGCGAGATCGGAGATCTGCGCGCCGCCGATCCGCTGCTCGACCTGTTGCATGCGTCCAGCGACACGAAGGTCGTCTCGGCCTCCAGCGAAGCGCTGGCGCGCCTGGGGGCCATGGCCGCCATCTACGAAATTCTGCCGCGCTTGCGCGAAACGACCAATGCCGTGCTCAAGAATTCGCTGGCCGTGGCCGTCGGCAATCTGCTGGGCACACCGGGGGAATTTTACACCGTGCTGGCGCGGGAACAGCGCGCGCGCGGCGGCGAGGTGGAACGGCTGGTCGGACATCTGCAGCGCTCCATCGAACGCGCCTCGCGTTTGCGCCTGACCGCCGAGGGACGGCGGCTGAGCGAAAAAACGGCGCGCGCGCTGGACTTGTTCGAGGCGCGCAACCACGCCGGGCTGGTGGAGCACCTGTTCGACCTGGCGATCGGCCTGGCCGCTTTGCACTGCGGCATCGAATATGGCGGCGACAGCGAGAGCTTCATCGAATTGCTGATCTGGCACGACACGCGCTTCGGGGTCACGGTCTGGTATCTGGACCTCCTGCGCGAAGCGCAATCGCATGGACGGGCCTTGACCGATACGGAACTTGTGCTGGGTATTTATGCCCTGTCGAAATGGTGCGGGGTGCATGAGAAAGGCGTTTATGGCGACAAGTGATGCGGCAGCACGAAGCGATGAAACTGTGACCGCTTGGTTCGACACCCACATGCACCTTTCCAGCCTGGCCGGCGAAGGCCGGGACCCCGAGGGCGTCATGGCGCGCGCGCTGGCCGCCGGCGTGACCCGCATGCTGACGGTCGGCCACGATCCTGTCGCCAACGAGATGTGCCTGCAGTTCGCCAGGCGCTGGCCGGAACGGGTGCGCGCCGCGATCGGCTACGACCGTTCGTGCGCCGCCGCGCCGCCGCCCGACGATGCGGTGCGCGAGATTTTCGCGGCGCACCGCGAATCGATTGTGGCGGTGGGCGAGATCGGGCTCGACTACGCGCATGGCCAGGACGATGCCCGCGCCCAGCGCAGGATGCTGGCTGACCAGTGCGCGCTGGCGCGGGAGGCGCGTCTGCCGGTGGTGATCCACACCCGCGAAGCAGGCGATGATACCGTGGCCATCCTGCGGGAGCACGCCGAGGCGGCCGGTTTGGAGGACAGGGTGGGGGTGATCCACTGCTTCACCGGCGATTCTGTTTTGGCCGGACGGCTGCTGGACCTGGGGTTTTCCATCAGCTTGAGCGGAATCGTCACCTTCCGCAACGCCAGCCGGTTGCGCGGCGTGGCGCGTTATATTCCGGCGGCGCGACTGCTTTTGGAAACCGACGCGCCCTTTCTCGCGCCCGAGCCGCAGCGCGGCGCAGTCAACGAACCGGCGCTGCTGCCGCTGGTCGGCGCCTGCGTGGCGCGCGAGCGCGGCATCAGCCCCGCCGCGCTGGCCGCGCAAACCGCCGCCAACGCCATGCGCCTGTTTGCCTGGCCGGAGTGAGGTCAGTCAGAGGATGCCGCAGACCAGGCAGGGCAAATTTCTCAGGCGTCATCGCGCTTGCCAGAGAGGCGATGAAGGTCTATTCTGTAGCCGTTTGGATGTGCTGGGTTTCTGGAGCAGCAAGGAGACGCGAACATGTCAGATGCAACGACGACCGAGACCGAGATTGCGATTGGCGCTCCTGCGGGACTGGCGCCGGGGTCGGATGCTGGTGCGGGATCGAAAAAAGCCGCCACCGTGTTCGCCATGCTGGCGCTGGTTGCGACGCTGGTCTTTGCGGCCCTGCTGGGAATGATGTGGTCCGACTGGTCCTATTTCTGAGCCTTACGCCTGACTGAGCTCGCGGCTGCGCCGCGCCGCGGCGCGGATCGATTCCCTTAACACCCTGGCTGTGGCTTCGTTTTCCAGCACCTCGCGGCCGGCGGCCGTCGTGCCGCCTTTGGACGTGACGGCTTCAATCAAACTGGCTGGATCCGTAAATTTTTCCCGCAACAGGCGCGCCGTGCCGCGCATCGTCTGGGCGGCAAGCGCCAGCGCGCTGGCGCGGGATAGTCCTTCGGCCTCGGCGCCGCGCACGAACTCGTTCAGCACCCAGGCGAAGAAGGCGGGACCCGAACCGCTGAGCGCGGTCACCGCGTCGAACTGCCCTTCCGGCAACTCCTCCACGGGACCGCAGCCTTCCAGCAACTGTTTCGCGGCGGCGCGGTCGGCATCAGTGGCGCTGGCGGCGCAGGCGATCGCGCAGATGCCTTCCCCGACCGTGCAGGCGAGGTTGGGCATCACCCGGATCAACCGCGCCCGCGGCAGCAGAGCGCCGAGGCGTGCGAGGCGTTTGCCGGCGGCGATGGATAGCACCAGATGACCGGATCCGACGCACGGCGCCAAAATCTGGCAGACGGCGTCGAGCTGCTGCGGTTTGACGGCCAGAACCAGGGTTTTACAGGCGGCGGCGACAGCGAGGTTGTCGGTTGTTGTCAGGATGCCCAGTCGCTGGTGAAGATCGGCCAGGCGCCCGGCGTCGACATCCGAGGTATGGATCGAAGCGGGAACAGCGCCGGTTCGAAGGAGTCCGGCGATGATGCCCTCCGCCATTTTACCCGCGCCGATGAACCCGATCATGGCCCCTCCGGGCCGCGCGCCTACTTCTTCTGGCTCGCGGCTTCCTTGATCAGCGCCAGGGCGATGACCTCGCGTTGGATCTGGTTGGTGCCCTCGTAAATCTGCGTGATCTTGGCGTCGCGCATCATTTTCTCGACCGGGTACTCCTTCATGTAGCCGTAGCCGCCGAGAACCTGCACGGCATCGGTCGTGACCCGCATGGCGGTATCCGAGGCGAAGAGCTTGGCCATGGCCGAAATCTTGCTGACCTCCTTGGCCCCCGAGTCGATGTAGCGGGCGGCGGCATAGACCAGCGTGCGCGCCGCCTCCACCTGGGTGGCCATGTCGGCCAGCATGAATTGCAGGCCCTGGAAGGCCGCGATGGGCTTGCCGAACTGACGGCGTTCACGGGAGTAGCGGACGGCCTCTTCCAGCGCGCCGGCGGCTATTCCGAGGGCCTGGGCGGCGACGCCGGGGCGGGATTGGTCGAGGGTCTTCATGGCCACGATGAAGCCCATGCCCTCCTTGCTGAGGAGGTTGGCCTTTGGAATGCGGCAGTCCTGGAAGACCAGTTCGCGCGTGGCCGAGGCGCGAATGCCCATTTTGTTCTCCTTCTTGCCGAAGGTGAAGCCGGGCGCGTCCTTTTCGACGATAAACGCCGATGCGCCGCGCGGACCTTTGCTGCGGTTGGTGATCGCGATCACGGTGTAGATGTCCGCTTCGCCGCCATTGGTGATCCATTGCTTGGTGCCGTTGAGCACGTAGTGGTCGCCATCGAGCACGGCCGTGGTCTGGATGCCGCTGGCGTCGCTGCCCGCGCCGGCTTCGGTGAGGCCGAAGGCGGCCATGGCCTGACCCTTGGCGATGCGGGGCAGGTACTGTTGCTTCTGCTCGGGCGTGCCGAAGAGGATGATGGGGAAGGTGCCGAGGGCCGTGGCCGCCAGCGACAACGCGATGCCGGAGCAAGCCTTTGAAAACTCCTCGACCGCGATCGAGAGATCCATGACTCCGCCGCCCATGCCGCCGTAGGCCTCTTCGATGTAGAGCCCGCTCAGATCGGCGTCGGCGAATACTTTGATGATTTCGCGCGGAAATTCGTTGCTTTCGTCGTAGTGCGCCCGGATTGGTTTGATCTTCTCTTCCGCGATCTTGCGGCAAAGATCGCGAATCATGACTTGTGTCTCGCTAAATCCGTATTCCATTTGGCATCCCTCTTGCTGTGCGGGTTGGCGCTGCATCCACGACCGCATATTGCGCCGCCGCAGACCGGGGTCAAGATACCCTTTGTCGCGGCGATTGGCAAGCTTTCAGCCTCAGCTCTTCCCGCGCCGGTCCAGCGGCAGGTCCGGTGCGGCGGCGTGTACGAGCGCGGTGAATTCTTCGCGCAGCGGGCGTTTGAGCAGCGCTTCCATGCGGGTGTTTTGAGATTCCAGCACCTGGGTGCGGAGCACCTGGTCCGCCACCACGCGATGCCAGAGCGCCGCCATTTCCTCGGGTTTCAATTCGTCGTAAAGAATCCCCGCCCCGCCGAGCGCCTCGGGCATTCCACCGACGGCGCGGGCGATGACCGGCACATGGCGCGACATGGCCTCGACCAGCGGCAGGCAGAAACCCTCGTGGCGGCTGGCGCAGACAAAGAGCGATGCGGCATCGTACCAGGCTGTCAGGGAGTCGGCGGGCACAAAGCGCTGAAAAATAACGTCGCAAAGATCGAATTTGTGGGCCAGCAATCGCAGCATCGCGAAGTAGGGGGGCACGGTGCAGTCGGAACCGATCAGAATCAAACGGCTGCGTTCGTTGTAGCGCAGATGATACCAGGCGAAGGCGACGATCAGGTCTTCGACGCATTTGTTCGGCGCCAGGCGGCCGACGAAAAGAATGTTCGTCGTGGCTCGCGATATCAGGGAGGGGTCGGGGAGTGTGGGCGTCGGTCGAAAGACCAGCCGGGAGGGATCGAAAATCAGGGGAAATATGCTTACGCGCGGCGCGCCCGCGGCGCGCAATTCGGCGGCGTTGAATTCCGAAACCGCCCACACCGCGTCGGCTTGCTTCAACAGCGCCGGCAGCTTTTCGCGCGCCGCGCGAAGCTGGCGCGCGAGCTTCGGCGCATAGGGGTCGAAATATTCGGCGGGGGTGATGTTGTGGTAATAAACCACCTTGCGGCCGGCAGACCGCTGGAAGGCCTCGTCGAGCGGCGAGGCGATCGAGTAGTGGTGAATCAGCAGGTCGCTGCCGGGGAAGGCTTCCAGCGGACGCGCGATCGAGCGCATGTCCGGTGCGATGCGGTCGGACGGAACGAAAATCTCCGACTCGGCGCCCAGCCCGCGGGCCAGGTCGCGCACGGCCAGGGCGGCTTGCGAAATAGCGTCGCCGCTGGCAAAACCAGCCACAAACTGGTGAATACGCGGTTGAGTGGAGTTCACGGCGTGACTCCCGTCGGGCGATGGGCGTCGGCACAGCGGGCTTCCAGCGCCGCCAGCCGGTTTTCGATCTCCGTGCAGCGGCGCTGCGATTCCGCTACCTCGAACTCCAGCGCCGTGGCCATCAGTTCGTTGAAAGTGGCCTGCTGATGGACGATGTAGGCATGTTCGTGTGTCAGCACACGCAACAGAAGGGGACGCAGCCAGCGGCGCAGGCGCGGCATCAGCCCCCGCCGCGGCGGGCGTGGTGGGGTGGTGAGCGCAATGCGCAAGCCGCCGTTGATGCGCATTAACGACGCGTAGGTTTGCAGATATTCCGCCATGGACGCCCCGTCGCGCAGGTGCAGCACGGAATCGTCGTGACCGCAGGGGAGGATGGTGTTGCTCCGCGCAAGCGCGACGGCCTCGCGCGCGATGTCGTCTCCCAGATCGATGCTGCGGTCCTTGCCGGCGACGATTAGTTTCATGCGCGCGGATCCTCCGTGGTGGTGGCAAGCGGTTTGCGGCGATCGCGCAGCACATGGGCGGGAACACCCGCTGCAACGGCGTAGTCGGGTATGTCGCGGGTGACCACGGCGCCGGCGCCGACGATGCTGCGCTCGCCGATGGCAACTCCGTCGAGCACCTTGACGCCCGCCCCCAGCCAGCTGTGTGGGCCGATGACGATGCCGCGCGAGGTCGCGCCCTGCCGGTCGACGGGCATGTCTGGGTCGTCGGCGATATGATCGCCGCCGATCAGGTAACTGTACGCCGCGATGAAGGTGTCGGCCCCGATCCGCACCCGGCTGCCGGAAAAGATCTCGGCGTTGAAACCGATGTTCACGCGCTCCTCGATGACAATGTCTCCATCCTTGCAACTCAGGATCGAGTTGCGTCCGACAAAGCCCCCGGCGCCGATGGCGATGCCGTCGTTGGCCTTGCCCTTGGCGTCAAGCAGCACATTGTCGTCCAACACGACCCCGTCGCCGAGGCGGATCTTGTGCGGATGACGCAGCGAGACGTTGCGTCCGAAGACGACGCCGCGTCCGCAGGCGCCGAGCAGGAGCGGGTACAGCTTGGCGCGCATAAACAGGCCCAGCGCCCCGCTGGCGCCCGCGCACAACCATTGAATCGCCTCGTAGAGCAGCAAACGGCCAAGGCGACGGTCTCCGACAATCAAGTCGGCGTACTGCTGACGGCGCGAGCGGAGCGGGTCGGCCAGCTCGTGCTGTATCAGCACGCTCGCGACGGTGGCGTCCGTTGTCTTCTGAGAATTCCTGGCAGGAGTATCCATGATAATTCGCGTGCTATGCCTTCAGTCTAACAGCCTACAGCCTTCAGACTAACAGCCTTCAGCCCAAACACCTTCTTATAAGTCCAGCGGCAGATTTTGGAGCTGATCCCGGAGTCCCGCGCCAACCGGGCTCTTGGGCGCTTTTTCGTTCATGGCCATGGTCACCAGTTGCTTGGTGTCGCTGGCAAAATCGCCCTTGAGTATCCAGCGCAAAAATCCGGGATCGCTGGTCGCGAGGCGCACCAGCGACTCGCCCTTTTTCTTGCCGAAATTGACCGTTATCTCACCGCCGACCCAGCGCAACTTGCCGTCGCGGTCGGCCCATGACGGATCGCGCAGGTCGCAGTATTTGTGCAGCACTCCGATATCGCGCGGCAAATCGGTGTAACGCTGGAACTGGCCTTCGAAGACCTGCAGCGTGGCCAGCGCATCGGCCTCGGCGCCGTGCGCATTGAGCAACTGCGTGTTGCAGTAGAAGGCCAGCGCGGCGGTGAGATCGCGCGGTTCGCGTTTGTGGTAGATGCGCTGGGCGTCGATGATGCGCCGGCCCTCGAGGGAAAAGTTGATGCTGGCCCGCAAAAATTCCTCGATCAGCAGCGGCACATCGAAGCGGATGCAGTTGTAGCCGCCCAGGTCGCAGCCGTCGAAAAGCTGGAACAGCCGCGGCGCCTGGTCGCGGAACGGTTTGGCGTCGGCCACATCGGCGTCGGTGATCCCGTGAATATTGGTGGTCTCGGGCGGTATGGGTATGCCGGGATTGATGCGCACCGTGTGCGTTTCGCGGCTTTGATCGGGATGCAGTTTGAGCGCCGACAGTTCGATGATGCGATCCGTGCGCGGATTCACCCCGGTCGCCTCGACGTCGAAAATAATCAGCGGTTTTTCCAGTTGCCACTTGAACATAAGACACAAGCTCCTGAGCCGTTACAATACGCAAAGCAGCCGGAAAGCGAAACCAAAAAGAGTGTTTGCATGTAATGGGTCAGAAACTTAGGGGCGGCGTGCGAAAGACCGGATAACGGTGTGGTTTCGTTCCGTAGGGTAAGGTCGGCCTCGCCGAGACCGCCGCTTCGCCTTGCCGATATCTGAACTCAGACCTCGGGTCTCCCGTTCATCATTCCGCCTTCATCATTTCCCACGCTTGACAATCCGTCCTCCGTTTAGTGTCATACCCATGTGGAAACACTCGTTTAGCCGTTTTGGCCGGTTTCTGCGGCACCACGCTGCAATGCCCGAAATTGAAAGGAAATCGAATCATGCAAAAAGGATGGTCAGTGGCGGTACTGGCGGTTGGTTTGGTCGTGCTGATGGGAACGACGGGCGCGTGGGCTGGCGGTGGTTGGCACAAGATCGGCGAGTTGACGAAGGGTGGCAGACTCCCCGTGAACCGGCAAGTCTCCGCCTGCCGTCTGGAGTGTGTCGAAGGCGTGGCCACCATCAACACGCTGGTGGTTTTCGATGGCGATAACAAGCGCGGCATCCCCCTTACCGCGAAACTCCAAAAAGGGGAATCACAGGAAGTGCCGCTGGGCAACAAGGTCAAAGTTACCGAACTTGGCATGAGCCTGGAAACCAATGGCCGTCTGGCCGTATACGTAAAGTGACCCGCCGCCCGCCGCCCGGTCGTTCCGGCGCTACGCGCCTCAACGCCCGACCGGCTCCCCCTGTGCCAACCCGCGTCGCCCGGGCGGTGGGCGGGCGGTGGGGCTCGGCGGCGGTCACGGCACAATGCTTAGCTCTCTTCACTCAGAGTTCCTCGCTTGTGTCGGTGTTCGTCGTGCTGTTTCGGTCAACCGGTGAATTGCCGCAGTTCACAAGTCTCGCCGTCAGGACCGTAGAAATAGGCGTTCCACACGCGCGGCCGGTACTCGACAGGCGGGCTGTAGAACTTCACGTCCTGTTTCCGGAGCCGCTGGTAATCCGCTTGAATGTCCTCGGAGGCAAAACCGAGGTGCGTCAGGCCGAGGTCCGCCTGGGTCCGGTTCGGCGCCATCGGCCGCCCGCGGGGATCAAGGTACTCAAAGAGTTCGAGCCCCATGGCCCCAAGTTTCAGTTTCGCGATGCGCGCACTGCAGCCGGGAATTCCCACCACGTTTCCCAGCCCGCGTTCGGGCGGACACTCGATGATTTCCGACGGCTCGAATCCGAGCATGTCCACGTAGAAAGCGATGGATTTCTCCAGGCTCGAAACGCTCAGCGCCGCGTGCTCACAACGAAGACTCAATGCCATGTGCTCACCACCTGATAGTGTTGATCCCGGTCAGTCCATGACCAGTCCGCCGTTCACGTCCAGAATTTCGCCTGTGATGTAGCGGGCGCGGTCCGATGCAAGAAACGCCACCGCTTCCGCTACGTCCTGCGGTTGAGCGAATTCCTGCCAGGGAATGGCGGCGGCGTACGAAGCCCGCACCTCAGGACTCCAGCGCTCGGTCAGTTCCGTCGCGGTCGGACCCGGCGCGACGGCGTTGACGTTGACGTGACAGGGCGCCGCTTCCCTCGCGAGCGACTTGGTGAAGCAGATTGGTTGCCGATGATGTTGTCGCTTAAGTAACAGACTTTCTTTAGGTTTCATTCAAAGAAAAGATACGCCTTCACGTTTTCGTTAGTAAGGCTATTAGGACTTACTGGTCACGGAGCGGCGGGGAAAAACGCACTATCGGGAGTCCATGGCGACGATGGGCTCCAACTGGGCGATCAAGAGGGAAAGGTCGGTGGTGACCGTGTTCCAGAGAAGAGCAAGGTCTATGTCGAAGTACACATGCACGAGGCGGTTGCGCATGCCGATCATGTCAGCCCACGGCAAAGAGGGATATTTTGCGCAAGTTTCATCGGAGACTTGCCCGGCGGCCTCTCCGATGATCTCTACGCTCTTGAGCAAGGCCAGCGTCAACTGGCGATCATGAACGAGATCGCTCTCGACGTGGCCTTGTGCGAAGTACTGGGCTTCGCGGGCGGCCGTGAGCATGTCCTTTAATCTGAGTGGATCGTCACGCCGCGACATACTCGTTCAGCGCCTCCTTCAGAACTTGCTCCCGGAATGCCGGGTGCAGTTCGGCAGGGGTTCGCACATCAACGGTTCGCCCCAGCATGGCGGCGATTTCTCGGGTCATGCGGGCGATGGCGAGGTAACCCACGCGAACCGTCGGCAGGAACTCGACCAGGATGTCGATATCGCTGTTGGGACCGAAATCCTCGCGCAAAATCGAGCCGAAGAGCGCGAGCCGACGAATCCCGTTCACGCGGCAGAAGGGCGCGAGCCTATCTTCGGGAATGCTGATGCCGTGCAGAGTCATGTGGTGTGTCCCCCTAGCCGAGTTTTTCTGTCACCGCTGTATTTCTACCACATGGCATGCCAGATGGCGAGGAGTTTGTCGATTTCAGGAGTTTGTCGATTTCCGTTGGATTGTTGGGCGGTTGGAGATCAGCGGGGAGCGCGGCAGTGAACAGTTGGGCAGTCGGGCTGTTGGACGGTTAGCCCAAGTTTCGCGCTTTGCGTCATAAATCATTGAAAATCAACGCCCAAATTTTCGCGGCACTACAAAGTTGCCGACCGGGCGCGATCTTCGATCTGAACGGGATGTTTCCCGATCACGGATCGGTTACGGGGCAGG
>CAIYGI010000063.1 GCA_903925685.1 uncultured bacterium | reverse complement strand
TGTAATCAGAACTCGAGAAAGCCCCTGTTTCATGGGAGGGCGAGCGTCCTCGCGAGCCGCTTTTTCAACGGGCTGCTAGAGGGTACCCCGTGGGCGCGAGGTTCCGTTTTTCACTTTCCGTGAAGTTCGTACGACGACGTTTACGTCAGGCGTTTCCGGTCACATCGTTCCGTCCGCCATCTCGCGGGCGCGCGTTTCGTAGGCGTCCGCCAGGACGGGACTGGGGGAAGGTGGAGGGTTAGGTGGAAGGTGGAAGGTGGCAGGTGTGGCAGTCGCAAATTGACCGCCTGCGCCAACTCGGCACGGCGACAGCCTCGGCGATGCCGATCACTCCAGCTAAATTACACGGATTATCAAAAGGCGATTCGACTACGAAACGCGCCAAAGACGCGAAAAGGGAATTGTTTAGGCAAGCCAAGACAGAATCATTAGAAATTGGAGAGTCGAATGCCGGTCGAGTGTGGTGTTGAGGTTATGAGTCGGCATTTGTACAACCTTTATTCCGATTCCGCGCCAAAATCAGACGCTTTTCCAACCCTTGAAATGTCGCGGAAACGAAGCTTGACGCAACAACAGGTTGGATGCATACTAAATTTATGACGATCAAAACCTCCACGCGTTCGCCTATTGTCGCGCTGCGGTCGTACAAAGATCACCGCGTAGTGGCGCATGGCAACAAGATCGAAACGGTCATCGCCAAAGCCCGCAAAGCGGGCGTGGATACGCCCGTTGTTGTGTTTGTGCCAAAGTCCGGCCAAAACACGTTTTATTGAGCATGCCGCGTTACCGCTACGCTTTCGTTGACTTCCTGCCTGGCAAGGTGCGCGAGCCGTCCGGGCGCATCATGCTGCCAATTCGCGTCGTCAATCCGCACACCGGCGCAATGTCGCCCACCTATGGCCTGTTCGACACCGGCGCAACAGCCTGTCTGTTTCCCGGCGCGCTGGCAACCTATCTGGGCCACAAACTCAAAGGTGATGGCGTGGCGTCGAGCGTGACCAGCGGTATCGAGCAGAAGAAACTGCCGACCTTCCTGCACAGTTTTCGCATTGAACTAATGGCCCCCGACGGCTCCAAACCCGTCTGGCAATCCGACGTGGTACAAGTCAATTGCGTCGAACATAGTCCACCCGTCCTACTGGGTTACCGCGAATTTCTGCGACACTTTACCTGTTGCGCCATCTACTATCGCCGGCAGGAAATCGAACTCGCTTGGTGATCCTTAACGTGCAGGTGGCGTACCTGCTGGCGACGATGACGGCAGGCGCGTCCGGTCACGTCGTTCCGTCCGCCGTCTCACGGGCGTGTGCTTCGTAGGTGTCCGCCAGGACGGGACTGGTGGAAGGTGGAAGGTGTTAGGTGGAGGGAAGAAAGCGGAAAGCGGAAAGCAGAAGTCGGAGGTCGGTGACACACAAACTGCCCGCCTGCGCCACTCGACACGGTGACAGCATCGGCGATGCCGACCACTCCAGGGCATCCTGTGCGCGGGCCTCCAGCGCAGGAGTTCCATCTCGACAAACCCGTAAATATTGCTGTATGCTGGGTTCATGAAAACAACCTTGGACATTCCGGATGTGTTGCTGCAACAGGCGAAGGCGCGGGCGGCGACGAAAGGCACAAGCATGCGGGACTTTTTTGTCCTGGCCATCGAAGACAGGCTTGATGCCGAACGTAAGGGGTCGCGCCCCATCCACGGCTGGCAGGCGGTCTTCGGCAAAGCGCCGAAAGGAGCCGTTGCGCTCGTCCAATCTGCTCTCGACCAGGAGTTCGCGAAGATCAACCAGGACGACTGGAAATGATCCTCGACACCAACGCGGTTTCCGCGCTTCTTGAAGGCGACAAGTCTCTGGCAACGGTTCTTGCCGTGGCCGAACGACATCACTTGTCGGCGATTACGCTCGGGGAGTACCGTTATGGATTGAATTACTCGCGGCACAAACGGGCACTGGAATCTCTTCTGGAAACGTTGGAATCGGAATCCTTTTCATTGGTGCTGGACAACGACACAGCGCGCCACTACGCCGACATTCGAAGCGAACTGAAGGCCGCCGGACGCCCGATTCCCGAAAATGACATCTGGCTTGCCGCCCTTGCCCGCCAGCACCGTCAACCCATCGTGAGCCGTGACAGGCACTTCGACGACGTCACTGGCATACGACGCATCGGCTGGTAGCAGACCGGAAAAAAAAGTGCTTCTCGCCCGATTTCCGGCTCGCGAGGACGCTCGCCCTCCCATGAAACAGGGGCTTTCTCGAGTTCTGATTACATCGTTCCGTCCGCCATCTCGCGGGCGCGCGCTTCGTAGGCGTCCGCCAAGACGGGACTGGTGGAAGGTGGAGGGTGTTAGGTGTTAGGTGGAAGGTGGAGGGTGGAAGGTGGAAGCCGAGAACACGGTTTTGGACTAGTCACAAACTACCTGCCTGCACCACTCGACACGGCGACAGCCTCGGCGATGCCGCCCACCCCAGGGCATCCATTTCGTCTGGCCTCGGAAAGCGCCGGCCTTTTGCCCGCTGGCTGCCACGCGCTTTTGTGGACGCGGTTTATCGGTCAAATCGCCGCCTGCCAGGGATCGAATAGGGTCGCGCCCATATCCTGCACGTCAGCCAGATTCCGCGTGACCAGCGTCATGTGCCCAGCGATGGCCGAGGCCGCCATCAGACTGTCCATGATCGGCCATGTCCTGCCACGGCGTTCTCCTTCTCCCATGATCCGGCCCCACAACGCCAACGCCTCCTCGTCCAATGTTACGATGCGCCCTTCGAAACGCTTCCGCACATCGTCGGAAAGCCATTTCTCAAGACGGCGCCGACGGTCGCCCGCGTCCAGTCTGGCGATGCCTTTATAGAGTTCGCCCAGCGTGAGAACGGACAGGCGCAGTCGATCTTCTGGCACGGTGTCGATCCAGGCCAAAACCCGACGCTCCGCTTTGTGCTTGATCAGTTCGGAAACGACGCAGGTATCCAGAAGATAGTTCACAGTTCCACCTTCCGCGCGGTTTCCCTGGAACGCTTCAGATCCAGTTCCTGGCCGAAGAGCGGCGACTCACGGAAGAACTCCACCAGCGAACCCTTCTTTTTGTTCATTTTCCGGTACTCGGGGACGGACACGACGACAACGACGTCTTGTCCACGACGAGTAATCCACTGGGGCCCATTGTGCAGGGTCTCTTCCACTACTTCACTAAACCTGTTTTTCGCATCCTGCAATGCCCACGCTGTTTTCATGTCGCACCTCCTAGCTAGTCTGTCTAGCCGAATAGTATCAAGGATCAGTCGCCGACGCAAGATACGTTAATTTACGTCAGGCGCGGCCGGTCACATCGTGCCGTCCGACATCTCGCGGGCGCGTGCTTCGTAGGCGTCCGCCAAGTCGGGGCAGAAGAGACATACGGGGGCGACGCCGGCGCAATCGGCCAGGGCGTCCATTTCATCAGGCCGCGGAAAACGCTGGCCGTTCGCCCACTGACTGACCGTGGATTCC
>CAIYGI010000062.1 GCA_903925685.1 uncultured bacterium | reverse complement strand
CGCCCGCCAGCGTCCCGCTGCCCGGCTCCGCCAACATCGTCAGCAACCCGCCCGCGCCGACCAGCACGATGTCCTTGTCAATCTGCGCCAGCCGATCCAGAAACGGCGGCCGCGCCGCCCCACCGTTCACGTATTTTAGATCACTGCCATTCGGCAAATAACCGCGCCCATCCGAAATCAACTCTTCGGCAATCCGCTGATATTCCGGTTCCTCGGTCTTCGGCACATTCGGCGGCCCAACCAGAAACGTCGCCGGAATCCCGAACACCGCCAGCCAGGCCGCATAATCCTTCTGCGCCATGCACCGATCGAAGAACAACTTCGCAAACAGCCGATTGATCGCCGTCGCCTCAAGCACCACAAAATCCGCACGCTGCACGGGAATCCCATGCACCCGCCCGCTCACCGCGTTCTCGTTGTACTCCCATGCGCCAAACATCCCGTCCCGCACCCAGAACCACTGCTCCACCGGTTCCAGCCGCTCGACCTCGTTGCCTGCCCCATAATGTTTCTCCAAATGGGCATATCCGCGAAAAATTCCCGTAAACAAAAACGCCACGGCCTCACGGAAGTTCTCCAACTTGTCGTACGCCGCCCGCAGGACATCCGCCTGCGCCTTCGCCAACCCCTGATCCGCCTCCGTCACCAGCCGAATATCCCAGTCCGACGCCATCAACGCCGCCCGCCGCCGCTGCATCACGGCGAATATCGTCGGGTCCGACCGCTCCATGAACCAGTAGAACCACTGCAAATCCGAGTATTGCCCCCGCTCCCCGGCCTCCAACAACCCATTCAACCGCGCCAGCGACAACCCCCTCAACGGATTGTACGCTTCCTTCCACCGATTCGATTTCTGACTCAACATCTAACACCGCCCTTCACATATCAATCACCCGCTCCGCGCGCCTCGACCTCCACCCCAACGGCCGCCGCTCACCACCCAACCGCAAAAACGATCCGCAACACTCCGACGCCCACCGCCGATGATTCGCCAACGCCAGCGCAATCACGCAGTCATCATGGAATCCGGACGGCGCGTTATACGAAATCCCGCCACTCGGCATGATCGTGTACTCATACCGCTTCAACTCCGCCGTCAGCACCTCCCAGTTTCCACAGTCCGACCGTCCAACCGCCCGACTGTCCGACTGCCTTTCCCCACTGTTCACTGTTGACTGTTTACTGTTCACTCTGACCCCGCCGCCCGCCGGCCAACTCACCTGCCGCTGTTCAATCGCCACAATCAACCGCTGGATCAACTCCGTCTTGCTCTGCGACGTGAGTTTGTACCCCTCCACATCGCCCCACACCCGCCGCAGATCGTCCATCACCGGATCACCAATACCGGTCGAATCCATAATCAACCGCGCCCGCCACTTCATGACAAACGCCAGAATCCGCTCCTTCTGGATCGGCCAGTCCAACTGATTGAACCGTTCCATTTCCAGACACCGCCCCGTCCGCGAGTCCATTGCGATCAAAACCGTAAAATCGGTATGCTTCGCAATATCACACCCCACCGCAACATCCCGCGGTGCTTCCCATCCGCGTCCATCCGCGTTCATACGCGGTTCGATTTCCGGGATTAAACACGCATCGACATTCCGAAACACACCGGCGGAATCCTCCAGAAACTCCGCCATGTACTCCTGCCGGAACACGTTTTCCGGCAACGTCCGCCGCGCCTCCTCCCACTCCTTTGCCGGGAAATACGGCGACGCGTTGCTCGGGAACGTAAACGACGCGTAATCCCGCTCACTGGGATCCAAGCCGCGCGTGTGCATGTCATAAAACCAGTTCCGCCCCGCCGGCGTACTCACGAACACCACCCACCCGAGCGTCTGAGAGACCGTCGGCCGCAGCACAAAGTTCCACACGTCCTTCGGAATCGCCGCCGCCTCATCAATCACCATGCCCAGAAACCCAAACCCCCGAATACTGTCCGGATTATCCGCCGACAGAAACCAAATCCGCACCAAACCCAACGGCCCCTTAAACTCCACCCGCGACGGCGCCTGCCCGTGAACCTGGACAAAACCCTCGTTCCCGCCGATTTTCTGGAACGCCTCAATCCCGCGATCGGCGACATTGTACGTCGGCGCGACCCAGCCATAATCCCCGGCCCGCTCATAACACCCACGATCCATCAGTTCACCCGCCAGACACATCGTCTTGCCAAACCGCCGCCCCGTACAAACCGTCCGGAAACGCTTCCCCCGCGCCCAATGAATCTGCCGTTGCGCAGGGTGGGGAACGTAGTAAACATGTAACATGAACCCACCTATTCAGCCTTCCCAGGCAGGGCGGTCTCGCCAAGACCGCCGCTCCCAGCCGTTACATCAATCACCGGCCCTAAATTTGGCAACGAACCCGCGTTCCCGACTCCCGGTTCCGCGTTCCCCGTTCCGCGCTCCGCGTTCGTCTCCACCCCCGGCCCAAACTCCAGCAAACTCGTCCAAACAATCGGCCCCGAATGGTCGAACGACAACTTCGACTCCTTTGGCAACAGCGGCACAATCACCGATTTGAAGAAATGCGCCGGATTCTTCCGGAAATCCTCTTCCAGCGCATCGATCAGCAACTTCCGGTTCTCCTTCCGCGCCAGCACCCGGTCCAGCGCGGCCAGCGCCATAATCCGCCCCCCATACGACCCTTTCTTCCGCCCCCCAGGATTCCCCGACACACCAGGCTTGAACATACGCACCCCCTACATATCGCATCGCATTCGACATTTCCGCCATCGCTCATAGCCGCGCCATTCGTGTCGCCGGCATCTTGCCGGTGCATCTTCTCTCCGTTCAACCTTCGTAACCGCGCCGGTGACGGCGTGGCCAGTGCCATAATTCATAAAATATTTTAGGATTTCCCTTTTGGAGATTAGCGGACATGTCCGCTAAAATGTGGAAAATACATGAAAGCGGACACTTGTTTCGCGTTTTTGGCTGAAAGGGGCTTGACTTCGTTTAAATAGGGCGTAGTTTCAATTTCATCAAGCCGTGAACAGAGGAAATCGGACAGGTGGACATAATATGCTCGCATAAGGAGAAGACAACGATGACGCTCATCGAAGAAATTCAGCGTGATGCAGTCGATTCTAAGAGCGACCTAGGCGCGTTGTTGAGAAAGTGCAAACTCCTGGCCGCTCGCTTGGGCAGCGGTCCTTTGGAGGAATGGCTACTCTGCGAATCAAGTGGCTACCCCGAAGCCTCAGAGGTTCCTGCATACCGGTCTTGGGGACTGGAACTCAAGGGAAACTTCGCGGGCCCTTTTGGATCAGGTATCCGTAACGCCCCTATTCCGATGATCTGTGTCCCTGACAAGTTCCGTGATGCCCTGATGAACTACCGATGCCGTCAGAGCATTGCCAGCATTGAGGAACTCCTGAAAGAAGATCATGGGGGCACGCTGCAGGTGAGTACCGGGGATCTCGCCGTCGTACTTGGCACCAGGGTGTACGGGAATCAGAATTGCATGCAAGCATGGGCGGAGATTAGCGCCACGCACCTCGTGGAAGTTCTAAACGCCGTACGAAATCGTGTGTTGGACTTCGCACTTGCCGTGTGGAAAGAGGCTCCCACAGCTGGCGAGACAGGAGCCGAAAGGACAACCACAATCGAGGCGTCACGCGTCTCTCAGATATTTAACACAACAGTTTACGGCGGTGCCGCCAACCTTGTGGGGAGCGCAAACAATGCCCCCGTGACATTCAACGTGTCACAGGGTGATTTCCAATCCCTCAAGAGGTTGCTGGAAGAGAAGGGCGTGAATGTCACCGACATTGAACAACTCCGCGAAGCCGTGCAGTCAGAGCCCGTGGCCACCGGCGGAAAGGGGTTCGGTCCCCGCGTCTCATCATGGATCGCGAATATGGTCAAAAAGGCAGCCGACGGGAGCTGGCAGATTGGGCTCGGAGCCGCGGGACAGTTGCTGGCGGAGGGAATCTCGAAGTTCTATGGTCTCTAGGATGAAATCAGGGGCCAAATTGGGGTGCAAATTGGGGTTGCACTGTATTTAAAGTTTAGTGGTTGAACACCAAATCCCCCAATCCCCCTGCGCGCCCGCGCCCCGCCCGAACATCACAACCGCAGCGCCGCCCTCCAACCAACCGCCTCAACCGCGACGCTTCTGACCACTTCACCTCTTGTACGGCGACGCCGCTCTTCACTTGATCCGTACCGACGTCCGCCGCCCGGTCGTTCCGGCGCTACGCGCCTCCACGCCCGACCGGCTGCCCATGTGGTACAGCGACGCCACCCACGGCCAACCCATGTGCCCACCAGCGGCCCTGTACCGCGGCGCCTGCGTCCATGCAACCGTGTGGTACAGCGACGCCCCACCTCGTCTCGCCCGTCGCGCAGAGCGCTCCGGGCTACCCGCACCGACGCGGCCCCCGCGTTGACCGCGGCCCTGTACAGCGGCGCCTGCGTCTAGCCCAAGTTTCGCGCTTTGCGTCATAAATCATTGAAAATCAACGCCCAAATTTTCGCGGCACTACAAAGTTGCCGACCGGGCGCGATCTTCGATCTGAACGGGATGTTTCCCGATCACGGATCGGTTACGGGGCAGG
>CAIYGI010000061.1 GCA_903925685.1 uncultured bacterium | reverse complement strand
CTGCCCCGTAACCGATCCGTGATCGGGAAACATCCCGTTCAGATCGAAGATCGCGCCCGGTCGGCAACTTTGTAGTGCCGCGAAAATTTGGGCGTTGATTTTCAATGATTTATGACGCAAAGCGCGAAACTTGGGCTAACAGTCTACAGCCTAAACAACCTTTCCCGAGTTGCCGATCGCCATTGCATTCCGAGGCGCGGATGCACATAATCGCGCGCGTGATTTCGGCTGACGAACATCTCTCGGACATGCTGGTTACGCTGCGGGGCGCGTTGCGGATCGAACCGGCGCCCAACGCCGTGTTTTGGCCCGTTGCGGAGGCGGGAAGGCGCGTGGCAGCGGCACTCGACGTGTCGCCGGAGACCGGCTTGCTGGAACTCGCGACGCGCGAACTTGATACCGCAATGCCGCCCGCCGCCGCTTATTGGCGCGATTTTGCCCGCCGCTACCTAACCCGCCTCTGCCACACGCCCGGTCTCGCAACGGCGCGCGAAATCGCGCCCGTTCCGCTTCCCGACGAAACCGAACGCGCGGCGCTGTCCGAGGCCGTGCCGCCGCCCAAGCGTCACGCCGTCCCTAAAACGCGTGGCGTTGCCCCCGCTCCAACACCACCCAAATGCCAAGCCGTCGCCCCAAAACCGGCCAAACCGCCAATGCCACGCCCCAACCAAAAGACCAAGTCCACCCCCAAAACCACAGCCAAGCCTCCGCGTAAAGCCCCGGTCGAAAAAACGGTAATTGTTTAGGTTGACACCGTATAAACGCATCGTAGAATGAGGCGCTATTGTTGTTTCGGAGTTCCATTAAATTTGAGTCTGAACATGAAGTTGATTCATCTGATCGCGATTCCAATCGCCGCGGCTGTTCTCTGTACGAACGCGGTCCCGGCTTACTCCGCCGATGAGGAGGGCGTAGCCGTCGCAATCGTCTATGACACTTCGGGCAGCATGAACGAACCGGTCAGGAACGAAACCGGGCAATCCTCCCCGAAACACCTCATCGCAAACCGCGCGTTGATCGCCATCGCCAATCGCATTCAGACTTTCGCCACCAATGGCGTCGCCGGCAGTCCGCGCAAAATTCACGCGGGCTTGTTTGTGTTTCAAAAGGACGGGTCGCGCGCCGCGCTTCCCTTCGGCCCCTTCGACGCCGCCGCGTTCACGAGCTGGGCTCGGGACTTCTCCAAGCCGACCGGCGGAACGCCCTTGGGAAACGCACTGAACGCCGCGGGTCACGCCGTGCTCAACGCGGGCCTGACGCGCAAGCATGTGTTGGTCATCACGGACGGCATAAACAATATCGGACCCAATCCCGCCGAGATTCTGGCCAAACTCAAGCAGGAGGCCGGGCAGAAGCAGACCGGGGTGTCCGTCCACTTCGTGGCATTCGACGTGGATGCCAAGGTTTTCGATGGCGTCAAGAAACTGGGCGCGACGGTTGTGGTCGCGTCGAACGAAAGCCAGCTCAACATGCAACTGGAGTTTATCCTGGAGAAGAAGATTCTATTGGAAGAAGAAGAACCGCTGAAACAGAAGTAACCGAAAGGCAAGACACATCATGTTCAGAGCCATTAAGCGCATATTCATCTGGCTGGGTCTGATGGCCGAGCAGGCCACAGAAACTGACGCCATCAATCAGGCGGTCGTCGAGCGCGGTATTCGCGACTCCAAGGCCAAGGCGGACAAGGCCCACTACGCCAACGGCCAGTTGGCGGGCCAGATCGCCATGCTCAAGGATCAGATCAAACGTCAGGAGCGCCAGCGCGACGACTTGCAGGGTATGTTGCAGGCCGCCGTCGCGGCCAACGACGAAGCCAACGGCGCGCATTACGCGGAGGAACTGTCCGCGCTCGAACAGGATCTCGCCGACAACAAGGGCCAGGCCGACAGCCTGGAGCAACTCTACAAACAGAACACCGAGATTGTCGCCCAAAGCCTGCGCGAGATTCAGAAATTCCAGCGTGAATTCGAGTCGGTCAAGACCAAGGTTGCCATCGGCCGTTCGCTGGAAAGCCTGGCCGGTATGATGAAAAGCTCCATCACCGAACTGCAGGGCATGATCGGCGGCGAGTTGGGACAGTCCATGCAACAACTCCGCCAGTCCGCCGCCGGTGGCGAAGGACAGATGCGCGCCACGCTGGACCTGGCCAAGGAGATGGGTTCCGGCATTTCGCGGCAGCAGGAGATGCGCAAAGCGCGCGGCGCGATGTTGTTTCAGGAGTACAAGAAGAAAATGGGGATGGTGCAACCGGAAGTGGCAGCCACCGCCCAAGCCGCAGCCAAATCGCCGGAAAAACAAAAGATCGCAGAATAACTCAAAAAAACGAGGGATATTGAATCATGACTACACGTGGCAAAATTTTTCTGACTGTAATCCTGCTCGCTGTGGTGGGCTTTGGCGTTTACCGCTGGTGGGACAAGATCGCGCCAACCGGCCAATCTTCGCAGGTTTCCATCAATCCGCAGGATGTCAAGAACGCGCTCGACGCCGGCAAACCCGCGCAAGGTAAGGCATCCGATGTCGCCAACAAACTGCTCGCGGGCGACAAGGCGGTGTCGCTGGTGGACGGCTCGGCAATCCCGCCCGTCAGCGGTGTCAGCGATTACGACAAGACGCTGAAGGACGGCAAGTTCGTCGTTCAGTTCCCGATCAACATCTGGCCCGGCTGGGCGCCGATCATTGTCGCCAACAACGGCCTGGAACCGAACGAAGGCAGCGTCTTCTTCAAGAAGTACGGCTTTTTCGTGAAACTCTCGATTGTGGACGATCCGGTCAGGGCGCGCGACCTGTTCGCCAGCGGCCACAGCCACGTTCTGTGGGGCACGCTCGACATGATGGCGTTGTTCGCGCCGGAACTGGTGAAGGACTCGCGCACCGTGCCGGTCATCGCCCAGCAGATCGACTGGTCGGGCGGCGGCGACGGCATCGTGGCGCGCGGAGACATGCGTAACATGAACGATTTCCGGATGAAGAACGGCAAGCGCCGCAAGGTCGTGCTGGCGCAAAATTCGCCGAGCCATTATCTTGTCATGTCGCTTTTGATCGACGCGGGGATCGATCCGGCGCAGGTGGACTTCAAATGGGCGGCGGACGCGCCGGCGGCGGCGAAGATTTTCGTGCAGGATCCGTCGTTCGATGCGTTCGTCGGCTGGTCACCGGACATTTACACCGTTACTGACAAGGTGCTGGGCACGCGGCTCATCGTCACCACCGGCAGCGCCAACCATCTCATCGCCGATGTGTGGGCGGTGCGGAACGATTTCTATCGCGACCATCCGGACATTGTCGCCAACCTCGTGCGTGGGATTTTCGAGGGTGTGGACATGGTGCGCAAGAACGTACCGGCCGCGGCCCAGACGCTTTCCAAAGCCTATGGCATCCCGGTCGAGGATTGCCAGAGCATGATCGGCAAGGACGGTGGCGTGGCCGAAGGCGACGCGCATCTGACGAACTACCGCGAGAACTCCAACTTCTTCCTCGACCCGATGAATCCGTCGAACTTCGAGGTCGTTTGGAACCGGGCTTCGACGATTTACAAATCGCTGGGCGCGATCGACGCTCCCGTATTTCCCGCCAAAGTCAAGGCGGCTGGCATCCTGGCCAAGTTGTCCGAGGAATACAAGGAAGTGCGCGACCTCTCGCAGGCCACCTTCAAACCGGGCGCGCTTTTCAAGACCGCCGAAGCCGAGACCGCGGAAATTCTCACCAAATCCGTGATTGTTTCCTTCAAACCGAACAAGACGGCGCTCAACCCCGAATACGACCCTACCATTCCTAACGTGATGGAAGAAATCGGCAAGCTGGCCGGCACCTTCGGCAACGCCTACATCGTGATCGAAGGCAACACCGACGCCAGCCGCAAGGGCGTGGTCCCCGCGGACCTGGTGCGCCAGCTTTCCTATGACCGGGCGGACTCGGTACGCAAGGCGCTTCTGATCAAATACAAGTTCGACCCTAACAAGTTCAAGGTCATCGGCAACGGCTGGGATAATCCCGTGCCCACCATGACGGACGCCAGCAATCCCGAGCACAACAAGAAAAACCGCCGCGTCGAGGTGAAGGTCTTCCCGCTGGAGAAGGAATAGTGTTTGGTTTTTTTATCTTTGCAGTCGCTTTCGTGGCGCTGCTCACGCTCGCCGTGCGCTTCGGCCGGTTGCGGGTTCGCGCCGACCTGCCGGAAACCAAGGCCTTGGGACTGACCATCGGTTTCGTGGGACTCACACTGCTGGCGTGGTGGTTCGTCACCCAAGGGGCGAGCGTGGAGGCGCGCATCCTCTCGCCCATCATCCTGCCCAGCCCGCTGGAAGTCTTGCAGGCCTTTCCAAAACTCCACTTCGAGCAGGGGCTGGCGCGCAGCGCACTCACATCCTTCGCGCGGGTTTCCGTCGGCTTCACGCTGGCGGCCATTGTCGCGGTGCCGCTTGGAGTCTATATGGCATCCTTTCCGCCGGTGTCCGCTTTCTTCCGGCCGCTGGCGTTGGTGGGTTCCTACGTGCCGATCGTCGTTTTCGTTCCGCTGACGCTGGCGTGGTTTGGCCTGAGCGAAACGCAAAAGGTCGGCTTTCTTTTTATCGGCTGTTTCGTCGCGCTCCTGCCGCTGGTCATCAAGGATATCGCCAACGTGCCCGCCGCGTATCTCGACGTGGCCGTGACAAAAGGCGCGAGCCAGTGGCAACTGGTGCGCTACGTTTTGTTCCCCGTGGCGCAGGCCGACATCTGGGATCATTTGCGAGGCGTGTATGGCGTCGGCTGGGGCTGGATCATTCTGGCGGAGGTCGTCAACGCCGAGCGCGGGTTGGGTTACCTGATCGACATCTCGAACCGGCGCGGCCACACCAACGCCGTCTTCGCCGTCATTATTGTGATCGTGCTGATCGCCGTCGCCTGCGACCAACTCTGGCGGCTGTTCGGACGGATGCTGTTTCCCTACGCGGGCCGGAAATAAAATGGACGAGCATACTCCAACAAGCGTCGACGTGCCGGCGAAACCAGCCGAGGTGGTTCGTTTCAACAAGGTCACGAAATCGTTCGGCGAAGGACGCAACGCGAAGGTGGCGATTCAGGACGTTTCGTTCGTGGTCCACGATCTGCCGGACACAGGAGAGTTGATCGCCATCGTCGGCCCTTCGGGTTGCGGCAAATCCACCTTGCTGAGGATCATTGCCGGACTGCGCCCACATTTCCCCGCCACCTCCGGCGATACGCACGCATTCGGAAAACCCATCGAAAGACCCGACGCCGATCGCGGCATGGTGGATCAAAAGTATTCGCTCATGCCGCATCTGACGGTCGCGGAAAATATTGCGTTCGGTCTCAAATTGCGCGGCGTCGGCGGACGGGAAAGACGCGACCGAGCGCATGCATGGGCGACAAAAGTCGGTCTCGAGGGGAACGAGGACAAGTATCCATCAGAGTTGTCGGGCGGGATGCAGCAGCGGGTCTCCATCGCGTCTACGCTGATCCTCGAGCCGAAGATTTTGCTGATGGACGAACCGTTCGGCGCGCTGGACCCGAAAATCCGCATGCAGATGCAGGAATTGCTCGTGCAACTTTGGAATGAACAGCAGAGCACGGTGTTTCTCGTGACGCACTCCATGGAGGAGGCGATTTATCTGGGCGACCGCGTGATGCGCATGGCCACCAAACCGGGCCGGCTGGTGGAGGAGTTGCAATTGCCGCGGCCCGACGAACCGCCCGAGGCTATGCGCAAGCGACCATGGTTTAACGATCTGACGCAGGATCTGCTGCACCGGCTGGAAACGGACGCGCCGCCCGCCGGCGAGTTGCCAGGCATCGAGAAATGGCGGCCACGGTCCTGATATGAGCATGCCCGAACAAGCGCCCAACTATCGCGGCGAATTCCTTGCCAGCCCGCATCATGCGGCGCTGGGGCTGCTGACGCTGGGAGCAGGTTTTCTCAGCGCCAACCTGCTCGGGTTGATCGTCGGCGGGACGCTCTACGCTCTCGGATGGATTTATCTGCCCGACCTGCCGTTATTCCGCCGCTGGGTGGATCGTCGCGGCGAAAACGCCCGGCGGGCAGCCGAACTGCAACGGGTCGCCGAATTCGTCCAGCGTCGCGACGCGTTGCTGAACTCGCTCTCTCCATCACGCCGCGAGCGCTACAACCGCCTGGCCGCCGTCTGCCGCGACATCGAAAACGCCGGCACGGACAATCCGTTTGTTTCCGCCGATTCCGGCCCCGACCCCCGCTTGCGTAAACTGGACGAGCTTATGTGGACGTATCTCCGTCTGCTCGGTATCGAAGAGTCGCTCGAACAATTCCTCGAATCCGAACGCCGCGAGGATCTTCCGAACGTTCTCAAGGACGCCGAAGTCGAGGTCAGGCGCCTGACCGGAGAACTCGAAACGCTCAAGAGCAAAGGCCCAAGCGCCGGGCTTGAAACGAAGCAACGCTATCTGGGCTCGCGGCTCGAACGGCTGGAGGTCTTGCGCAAGCGTCAACAACGTCTGGATCAAGCCCAGGAAAATCTGGCCCTGGTGGTGTCGGAGCAGGAGCGCCTGGACCAGCAAATCAAACTCATCCGCGCCGACGCCGTCGCCACGAAAAATGCCGAGGCGCTCACCGCCCGCATTGACGCCACGGTCGAGCATCTGGACCAGACCAACAAGTGGCTGTCCGAATTGGACGAGTTCAAGGATCTCGTGGCCGACATGCCCGCCACCGAAATGCGCGTTGGTTATGCCGCCGTCACACCGCCGACGCTCCCGGAGCAGGCACGTTTCGCGCGACCAACGGTCAAACAAAGATAACAATCGACGTTCAAGCGCCATGACCAAAGATCGCACCTTATGAACAAACCGATTACAGCCGTTCCAAGCGACATTTCGACGATTGTTTCGCGTCTTCCCCTACGCGGCTGGGCGCTCGATCTTGCGCGGCGCTGGAACGGCGGCAGTTATTCGTTGTTCGTTTTGCACGGAAACATTTTCGACCTTTTCCCGCTTCCCGAAGTCGACCGTCTTAGTTACGTGCCGCTGAAGACCTTCCTGTTGGGGCGCCTTTTCCCCGAACGTTCCTGCCTGCTTTTTTACGACATTTCCGGCGGCCTGACCTTCGCCTCTGCGGAGATGCAAAAGCGCTTCTTCGAGTGGCTGGAAATTTTCGACAACATCGAGAACACGAACTTTCACCAGCAGGGCACGCCCAAGGGGTTCCTCGCTCTGGCGCCGCTGCTCACGCGGTTTTTCCTCAAAGTGGCCGAGGAGGACAACCAGTGGAAAGGCGTCACGCTGGTCGTCGATTTTCCCGAAAAACTGATTCCGGCCACCGAGCAGTCGGGCGCTAGTGTCGAGGAACGCATCAATCTGGTCACTTTCCTGAAATGGGCCTCGGCGCCGGAACTGGCGCGTATTGACGTCGGCGTGCTCCTGGTCACGGAATCGGCGACCGAGTTGAACGCCGACCTGCTGCGCAATCCGCATGTGGCACAGGTCCGCATCGAGTTACCCGATGTCGAGGAGCGGCAGCGTTTCCTGCAATCCGGCTGGGCGGAGAAGCTGGCGGACGGACGGCCATTCTCCGAGTGGAGCGATTTTACGCCAGCGGAACTGGCGATGCGCACCGCGGGCTTGAACCTGCTGCGCCTCCAGCACTTCGTCGCCGAGGCCGTCCGCAACGGCATCCGTATCGGCGCCGATCATCTGGCGGCCAGCAAGAAACGGCTGATCGAAGAATTCTGCCAAGGGCTGGTGCGTTTCAAAGATCCAAAGCCGGGCGTCACGCTCGATCGCGTCGCCACGCACACGGCGGCGAAGGCCAAACTGCGCGAACTGGCCTGGCTCATCAAAAACAACAAGACCGATGTGCTCGAACGCGGCGTTCTTCTGCCGGGGCGCGTCGGCGTGGGAAAATCGTTTCTGGTGGATTGTTTTGCCAGCGAGTGCGGCCTGCCGGTCATGGAACTGGGTGAATTCCGGTCGAAATGGGTGGGCGACACCGAACGGCAGCAAGCGCAAATTCTCATGACCATCCGTGCGCTGGGGCCGGTAATCGTGGTGGTGGACGAGGCCGACGCCGTGTTTGGATCGCGGGATACGGATTCAGGCGACAGCGGGGTCTCCGGCCGGGTTTTTGCCGCGTTCGCCGCGCACATCGGCGATTCCGCGCTGAGGGGACGTGAGTTGTGGGTGGCGATGACTTCCCGTCCGGATTTGCTCTCCATCGACATGAAGCGCCAGGGCCGCTTCGGCCTGTGTGTGCCATTGTTCCCCGCGCAAAGCCCGGACGACGTGCTCGAACTTTTCATGGTCGTCGCCAAGGTCAAAAAAATCGCCCTTGCCGATGAAATCAAGACTTACATCTGCGACCGCCTCGGCAGCTGGCCGCTGACCGGCAGCGACATCGAGGCCATCCTCACACGGTCGAAAGAACGCGCCGTGCTCGCCAAACGCGACGACGACGTGCAATTGGCCGACATCGAGGAGGCGGTGAACTCCTTCATCGATCCACTCGACCCGGACTTGCTCGCGCTTCAGGAACTTGCGGCCGTGCTGGCCTGTTCCGACCGCCGCTACCTTCCGGAAAGTTACCGGACCGCAGACCGTGCGGCCCTCATGGAGTCCTTCGCCAGACTCAAATTGCGCGCCGGACGGCGGTGATCAACGGTTGTGTCGGACACGTATACGCCTAGCGGCGGAAACGACCGCCGCCGCCAAAGCTGCGGGTGCCGCCCTGTCCGGACGGACGGCCGCGGCCGCCACCACCACCACCATGTCCACCCCCGCGTCCGCCGCCGCCGCCGTATCCGCCGCCGCGTCCTTTGGGAGGCGGGCGGGCCGCGGCGCCGGTCGCATTGCGCGCCATTTCAGAATGGTAGTCGTGTGCGGCGTCAACCGGCACCGGCTGACGGATCAGGCGCTCGATGCTGCGCAGCATTTCCCGGTCGTGGGCGCAGCAGAAGGCCACGGCGTCGCCCTCCGCACCAGCCCGCGCCGTGCGTCCGATACGATGCACGTAGGTCTCGGGTTCGAGCGGCAGGTCGTAATTTATCACATGCGTAATGTCATCCACGTCAATTCCGCGCGCCGCCAGGTCGGTGGCGACAAGCACCCGCACGCGGCCGGCTTTAAACGCCGCCAAAGCCTGGGTGCGCGCACTCTGGCTCTTGTTACCGTGGATCGCCTCCGCCGCAATGCCGGCCGCGGCCAGTTTCTCGACCACGCGATTGGCCATGTGCTTCATCTGCGTGAACACCAGTACCCGCTTGATCTTGGGATCGCGCAACATTTTCGTCAGCAATGCGTCCTTGTCGCCCTTCTCCACAAACATGACCTTCTGCTGGATGCGCTCGACGGCGGGATGCTCGGGAGCGATCGTGACATGCACTGGATCGTGCACCAGGCTGCGCGAGAGGGTCACCACCTCGTTCGTCAGGGTGGCCGAGAAAAACAGCGATTGCCGTTGCGCGGGCAGCGCCGCGATCACCTTGCGCACGTCGTGAATGAAGCCCATGTCGAGCATGCGGTCGGCCTCGTCCAGCACGAAAATCTCGATCCCGTCCAGCCGCACGCAGCGCTGCTGCATCAGGTCCAGCAAACGCCCCGGCGTGGCGACGACGATGTCCACGCCGTGCCGCAGCGCGCTGACCTGCGGCCCCTGCCCCACGCCGCCGAAGATCACCGTGTGCGTAAGCCGCAAATAGCGGCCGTAGACGCGCAGACTTTCCCCGATCTGCGCCGCGAGTTCGCGCGTCGGCGCCATGATCAAGGCCCGCGGACGGCTGCGCGTCACGCCACCCGGCTGTAGCGCCAGATGCTGGAGCAGCGGCAACGCGAAGGCCGCCGTTTTGCCCGTGCCGGTTTGCGCGCATCCTAAAATATCGCGCCCGGCCAGCAGAGGCGGAATCGCCTGCGTCTGAATGGGCGTGGGAATGGTATAGCCTTCCTCGGCCACCGCCCGCTGAAGCGCCGGCATCAACTCCAGAAAACCGCCATGCAAGGCCGGATTCGCCGCGGTCACATGGGCGTGACGTACGGGAACCGCCGCAACGTGTGCGTGAACTGGAGCAGGGGCAGATGGCGCATGGCCGGCGGTGTGCGGATGCGCGGGTGCTGGATGATGTGGTGCAGCCGCCGGCGATGGGACGGCATGAGAGGGCAATACGGAGTGCGATGAGGTCGGCATATCAGGTCCTTAGTCCGGCAAGTTGCAAATCGAGCCCCCGCCGGACATGTGGACAGGAACGTTCTGAATACACTCCCGGACCTGACAAGGCCAACGGGAATCCTTCACCGGAATCAGGCGTCGAGTCCAATCACACAAAGGAGATGAAAAGCGAGACGTCCAACATTTCAGAAGCAATCAACATACACCCGCGCTAACCACCCTGTCAATCCCGGATTTGGCCAACCACGTAACGCGCTTGACGCGGGCGAGCGGCGGCGGCATTCTACTCGCTATCGGACACGCACAAAAAAGCGCGTGAAGGGAGATGGCGCAGATGTTTCCATTGGCACGGATATTAACCGAGGCAGTCGCCGCCGGCGCCTCGGACATTCATTTCAAGTTGCGTCAGCCGCCGTACATCCGCGTGCAGAGCAAACTTATCGCGACAACCTGTCCACCGCTCACGGCGGAGGACTTGAACGAGATCCTGGGACAATTTCTGCCGCCGCATTTGCGGGAGACCTTCAAGACGCTTCATGAAGCGGACTTTTCGCACGAAATCGAAGGCGTCGCCCGCTTCCGCGTCAACGCCTTCGTGGCGCAGGGCATCCCGACGCTGGCTATCCGCCACGTCAAGACACGCATCCCCACGATCGAAGAACTGCATCTGCCGGTGCAGCTCAAAAAGCTCGCCGCGTCCAACCAAGGCATTATCATTGTCAGCGGCGCCACCGGCAGCGGCAAGTCCACCACCTTGGCCGCGCTGATCAACGAAATCAATCAGGGCGAACGCAGCCGCATCATCACCGTCGAGGATCCCATCGAGTATTTCTTCACCGATAAGCAGGCGCTGATCACCCAGCGCGAGGTCGGCATGGACACCGAGAGTTTTAAAATCGCCCTCGTACACGTACTGCGACAGAATCCGGATGTGATCATGATCGGCGAAATGCGCGACGAGCCAAGTTTCCGCACCGCCCTCACCGCCGCCGAGACAGGCCACGGAGTGCTTACCACGTTGCACAGTGCGACTGCCGCTTCGGCAATCAACCGTATTCTTCAATTCTTCCCGCCCTCCGAATGGGCGCAACTGCGCCTGACGCTCGCCAACACGCTGCAAGCCGTGGTGTGTCAGCGGCTGTTGCGCGGCGCGCAGGGCGGCATGGTGCCGGCGGTGGAAATCATGATCAACACTCCGACCGTCCGCAAGCTGATCGAACAGGACAAACTCGAAATCCTCCCCGCCGCCATCGAAACCGGCGTTGAAGACGGAATGCAAACCTTCAATCAGGCCATTTACCAACTGATCAAGAGCGGAACTGTCAGTCAGGAGGAGGGGATGCGCTACGCCACCAATCACGGGCAGCTCAGCATGAACCTCAAGGGCATCTTTCTCGATGAAGCCCGCAGGATTCTCGCAACGTGACGCCGGATACCACCCCCACCCCGCCAGGCGCCGCTGCGACAAACGGCCCCTTGAAACCCGAAGCGCTGCTGCTGATCGCCGGCAACGGACGCTACCCGCTGGATCTGGCCGCCGCCGCCAAGGCCCAGGGCGTGCGGCGTCTTTGCGTGATCGCCCTGCGCGGCGAAACCACGCGTGCCATCGGCCGCCTGGCGGACGAAATCCATTGGCTGCCGCTGGGCAAATTTCAACTTTTGCTCGACACCGTCCAGGCCACAGGAATCGCCCACGCCGTGATGGCCGGACAGGTGACGCCGACCGCCATCTTCCGGCTGGCCTTCTTGATGGACCAGCGGCTGCGCGCCCTGGTGACGCGCCTGCCGGCGATTAACGCCCATACCGTCTTCCCCGCCATCGCCGACGAACTGCGCGGCGTCGGGGTCGAACTGCTGCCGGCATATCTTTTCATGGAAGCGAAAATGCCGGCGGCCGGCACGCTCACCGCGCGCGCTCCGACAGGCGCACAGACGGAGGATATCCGCCTGGGATTGCGCGCGGCCAAACTGACCAGCAGTCTCGAAATCGGGCAGACCGTGGTCGTCAAAAACGGCGCGATTCTCGCCGTGGAGGCCTTTGAAGGCACGGATGCCGCCATCCGCCGCGCGGGCAAACTCGGCGGCGCGGGTGCGGTGGTGGTCAAGGTGGCCAAGCGCGGTCACGATATGCGCTTCGACGTTCCCGTGGTCGGCCTGCGCACCCTGCGCAGCCTGCGCCGCGCGCGCGTCGGCGCTCTGGCCATCGAAGCCGGCCGTACGATCATGCTGGAACGCGAAAGCTTCCTGCGCCGCGCCGAACGCGCGGGCATTTGCGTCGTCGCGGTAGACGCGCAGGAGTAAGAATGCAGAGGTCGGAGGTCGGAAGATTTTGACTACGAAACACGCGAAATACACAAAAGGGAACCGATTGAGTGGGCGATGGGACGACTCGATGCCATGCCTGTTGATGGATAATAACTGTTGAACGGAATCGACAAAAACGTGAATTCTGATACCATCATGGGCATGTCCCAGTCCCATACAACCAAGACGCGAGCCATTGAGTTGTTCTGCGGTATTGGCGGCTTCCGCCTCGCCTGCGACAGCCTAGACATACGGACCATCTGGGCCAATGACATTAACCCTCTTTCCTGCGCGGTTTACGCCGATGTATTTGGCGTAAGAGAGTTGCATGAAGGAGACATTCGCGCGCTTCACAATTCAATTCCCGCGCATGATCTTCTGACGGCAGGGTTCCCGTGCCAACCCTTTAGCAGCGCAGGCAAGAAGCTCGGAACTAGAGACCCCCGTGGAACTCTCTTTCAGGAAATCGTGAAAGTCATTAAGCGACATATTCCATCACATTTTGTGCTGGAGAATGTTAAACGTCTACTTTCCATGGAGAACGGGGACCATTTCGCCACGATCCTATCAGCGCTTACAGAATTAGACTATTTCGTTGAATGGCGTTTGCTCAATGCCACACACTTTGGGCTCGCGCAGAATCGCGAGCGAGTGGTCATTGTTGGCACTCGCATCCAGAGAATCGAGCAGGCAAGCGTCACACTGGCACCACTTGGTGACCTTGACAGTGTGCTTCGCCATGACGCATGGACTCTCAGGTCATTTCAATCTTGGGAATCTCTTGATCACCACAAGAAAAAGTTCCCGTCATGGGGTATCTGTTACAAGAACAGATGTTACTCTTGCGATCTTGAATTGTTTTCAGAATCGACGCCAAAACCCTACCTGGCAGATTTCATGGAAGCATCGCCAGATGAAACCTTTTTCATGGATGCAACAACGAATGAACGACTAACACAGAGTGTCTTTGTGAACCGAATGTTGGCTGGCGTTAGGATTCTTTTTAACCAGAATGGCGGCGCAAGAATGGGGTATACGGTATTTGGAATCGACGGAGTGGCGCCAACACTAACCGCTTCACATAGTCGGCACTATGAGCGTTACAAAGTAGATGACCGCTTCCGGAGGCTAACCAACAAAGAATACGCCCGCTTGCAGGGCTTTCCTGATGACCACTGCCGTATCGCCTCCAGTTTTGACCAGTATGGTCTCTTTGGAAACGCGGTGCCACCCCCCTTAGCACGATGGGCTGTTCATCGCGTCGTCAATGCCAAAGGTCATTCACTTGAAGCACTTCAATCACCAATCAACAGCCAGATGGTTCTATTCGCATGAATACAGTCAAAGAAGTTCGTAACGACATCAAGACGCGTCTTGATGAAATCGTGTCCGCCGCAAACGCCGCCTTGAGAGGCGGCGAACCGCTCAAAGAACTTTTACCTGTTTTGGAACGACTGGGACGCGGGGCGCGTTTGCCGCACTGGTATGAGATTCTATTGCGTAATGGAACTCTTCCTAATCTCGACGGTAAAAGTCTCGGGAGCGTTCTGGAAATGGTATTTGTAGCGGTTCTTGAACAAAAGTTTTACTACGACACTCCGATGCTTCCGCTACGGATCAATCCGGCAAGGGGGATCGATATCCCAACATTGCACCTAGGCATCAAGTCGCCCTCCGAGAATTACTGCACAAGCGAACCCTTCTTCTCGGCATATGAACGGCTTCTCGGTAACGACCATGACGCCATCATTCTTTTGACAGACTATCAGACGCGCAAGAAATCACCGCCCTTGCAAATCCAAATAATAAAACAACAATATCTCGCTGGCAGCCAGATAGCGGACAAGAATCTTTGCATCATCGCAAAGAGAAACCGGCAACATCTCCTACTCGACAAGGTTTCGGAACTTAAGAAGGTTGCGAGATTCTTGGCTTATGTGAATCAGAGCGACTGGGAGGCCAAGGCACTGCTGCATCTACTGGCTGGTCTTACAGATGACATGGAAATCGAAAAAACGGTTCATCGCTTGGAAGCTAATTTCGCGAAGTCTAATGCTTCACGAGTGAAAAAAGGCCGTGACCCTATTACAGAAAGATCTCTCTCAAACGTCATGGGCGTGCTCGAAACTACGCCACGACACATCGGATTGATTAACGCTGCTGACAACTGGGTAATCGAGACTCATAAGGATTTTGGTCGATATCCGAATGACAATGAATGGACGCGATTCATCGATAGTCCGCTTGATGGTGTCATCGGCATGTCTTTTGCTCTTCAGTGGCGCTACAACTTTGGGCCAATATTCAAGGTCCATAAACCGAAAACAGCTTCCAAACGGCTTCACACTTACACTTACACTTGACCGACACCGTATCAACCGATGGTGAGCCGTATCGTTCGGCAAGGTAAAGAAATGACCGTGCAAGAAGCACTCGATTTAGTGAACGGAGTTTTGAAACTGGTGGGCGACGAACCTCTGTCGCCGCCTCCACCAACGGGAACGGATCGGCAAGGTGTGGAGGCAATCCTCCATGTTTACGCGACACGTTTGCGGGCGAAACGACCCGCCCTTCGGAAAGTTAAAGATGACAGGATGCTCCCCGACATCGTCATCCAGAAAATCTCTGCGGCACTGACCGGGAAGGATTGAAAGGAGTTTAATTATATGACTGAAGCAAATAAAACGGGACGGGTTCCGGTGGGAGTGGTGGGGGTTGGGAGTCTCGGGCAGTGGCATGCGCGGGTTTATAGCGAAATTCCCGAGGCCGAACTGGTCGGGGTGTATGACATCAATGCCGCGCGCGCCGCCGAGATCGCCGACCGCTATCATACGCGCGTCTTCCCCACCATCGCCGAACTGGCCGGCGCGGTGCGGGCCGCCAGCGTGGTCGTTCCGCCCGTCCAGCATGCCGCCGCCGCGCTCGAACTGATGGCTCATGGCGCGCATGTGCTGGTCGAAAAACCGATCGCCGCTTCGCTTCCCGACGCCGAGGCCATGATTCGCGAGGCCCGCGCGCGCCGCCTCATTCTGCAGGTCGGCCACGTCGAGCGATTCAACCCTGTGCTGGACTACCTCCAGGGCATACTTAACCAGCCGCGCTACATCGAGGCCATCCGGCTGGCCAATTATCCGCCCCCCCGCCCCGGCCTGCCGCCGCGCGGCACGGAGGTTGGCGTGGTCTACGACATGATGATCCACGATCTCGAAATCATTTTGCATCTGGTGGCGTCGCCGGTGGTGGACATCCAGGCGGTCGGCGTGCCGGTTTTAAGCGCCGCCGAGGATCTGGCCAACGTGCGGCTCAAATTCGCCAACGGCTGCGTGGCCAACATCACCGCCAGCCGCATCAGTTTCGAACGCACGCGCAAAATCCGCGTCTTCCAGCCGGACACCTACGTCTCGCTGGACTATGGCGCGCAGTCCGGCAAACTCTACCGCAAGGTGGGCATGGCGATCACCGGCGGCGATGTGCCGATCGAAAAGGAAGAACCGCTGGTGCGCGAACTGACGCACTTCGTGGAATGCGTGCGCACCGGCGCCGCTCCCTTCGTGGGCGGCGAAGAGGCCCTGGCCGCCCTCAAACTCGCCACGGCGATTTGCGACGAGATTCGCCGCAACCTTCCCACAACCGTCCCCGCATGAACAAACCGCCACGGATTCTCCTGATCGCGGGCGAGGTCTCGGGCGACATGCGCGCGGCGGAACTTGTGTGTGCGCTGCGGAAGCTTCGGCCAGAAGTGGAAATCTTCGGCATTGGCGGCGATAATCTGCGCGCGGCGGGCATGGAAATCATCTACGACGTGCGCGACACCGCAGTCCTCGGATTGTTCGAGGTGCTGCGCCGCTACCGTTTCCTGCGGCGCATGTTTAACGATCTGCTGCAGGTGGCACGCGTACGGCAGCCCGACCTGGTGCTGCTGGTGGACTATCCCGGTTTCAACCTGCGCTTCGCCCGCCGCGCCCATGCGCTCGGCTTGCGGGTCGTTTATTACATCTGTCCCCAGGTCTGGGCCTGGCACCGCGCGCGCATCCCCGAAATGGCCCGCAACGTGGACCGCCTGCTGACCATCTTTCCCTTCGAACCCGCCATCTTCGCCGACACGCCGCTGCGGGTGGAGTTCGTCGGCCATCCCCTGGTGGACGAAACCCGCGCCGCGCGAGAGGCTGGGGAGAAAGCGGAAGACAAGGCGAATACGAGAGCGGAAAGCGGAAAGCGGAAAGATGAAGACAACAGATCGGGCGCGCCACGCATTGCGCTACTGCCAGGCAGTCGGCGGCAGGAGATCGAACATATTCTCCCGGCGCTTGCCGCCGCCGCCCAGCAGTTGGCCCGGCAAGATCCGCGGGCGGACTTCAGCATTGCCGCGCCTTCGGAGGAAGTCGCCGTTATTGTGCGCCGGGTGTTAGCGGGCTGCCCCACCGGAGACGCGCGGCTGACCGTGGTGGCGGGACGCACGCGCGAAATTTTACGCCAAGCCGACGCCGCCTGGGTGGCCTCGGGTACGGCCACGATCGAGGCCGCCATGATGGATTGCCCCATGGTGGTGGTTTACCGGACCCATTGGACAACCTATCTGCTCGGCCGTTGCCTGATCCGCGTGCCCTTTTTGGGCATGGTCAACGTGATCGCAGGCCGCGCCCTTTGTCCGGAACTGATTCAGCAGGACTGTACTCCGGCGCGTCTGGTACAGGCGATCACGCCGTTGCTGACGCCGTCACCCCAACGCGACGCCATGCGCGCCGGCTTGGCCGAAGTGCGCCAGTCTCTCGGCGGCGGCGGCGCCGCCGACCGCGCCGCGGCGGCCGTAGCGGAAGAACTCGCCCGCGCAAGCGGCCAGGCATTTTTAACGCCAGTCAGGTAGCAACAGGTCAAAGAGGGTTCAGGGTTCTGGGTTCAGGCAAGAAGGTAATATTGAGCAACCGGGGTCACGCAAACTTGTGGTGGAAAATATTCGGGTTCGTTCCTTTCTATAGATGGCGCAATGAATGGCCGGAAGGAGAACCTGAATGAGCGCGCAAAGACTGAACGAGGGACAAAAGCGACAAAGAGGACATAAACCTTATGTCCCTTGTGTCCTTTCCGTCCCTTCCGCGGAGGTCGCCACATGAGCGCAGGCTTCATTCCCCCGCACGGCGGTTACCAAGACCTTCTTTCTTTCCAAAAGGCCCAGATTGTCTTCGATGCCACGGTGCGGTTCTGTGACCGCTTCTTCGACCAGCGCGACCGCACGCACGGCCAAATGGTGCAAGCCGCGCGTTCCGGGAAGCAAAACATCGTCGAGGGGAGCATGGCCTCGGGAACATCTAAGGAGTCTGAAATCAAATTGACCAACGTTGCCCGCGCCAGTTTGGAAGAATTGCTCACCGACTACCGCGATTTCCTACGCCTGCGCGGGTTGAAAGAATGGCCGCAGGATCACCGCTACGTGAAGCGGTTGCAGGCGTTGAACCGGCTACCCAATGCCAACTACGAGACGTTCAAGAAGGGGGTCGAGCACGAAGACCCGGCCATCTGCGCTAACGTGATTATCGGCCTGATCAAGCTGACCAACTAGCTGCTCGATCAACAAATCCGGCAGCTTGAAAAGGAATTCCTCGCCCAAGGCGGGTTGCGCGAACGCATGACGCAGGCGCGGTTGACAGAGCGCGCAAAAGGGAAGCGCCAGTGATCCAACTCAAAGCATAGCCCTGTTCAACAAAAGGGGCAGGTTTCAGGCAAGATGGAAATTAGGAGTAACCAGTGGCAGGCAAATTGGCATACCCCGCCGTTCCCGGGATTACTCATGTTTTTGGTTTGATTTGGTTTGATCGCAGGGTCGGCTGGGGAAAACAGAAGGCGGAAAGAAGAAAGCGGAAAACGGAAGGCGCGTTAGCGCGTGGCGAGCAGGCGGACGGCTAGGTTAAATGCAGCGTGGAGGCTGGCGGGGCGGGCTTTGCCCTGCCAGGCGATGTCGAAGGCCGTGCCGTGGTCCACCGAGGTGCGCACGAGCGGCAGGCCGAGGGTCACGTTCACGCCTTCGTCGAATGAGAGCATTTTGAAGGGGATATGGCCCTGGTCGTGATACTGACAGATCAGCCCGTCGTAACGGGAGCGCATGTGTTTCAAAAAGGCGGCGTCGGGGACCAGCGGACCGGAAACATCCCAACCGCGCCGGCGGCAGCGGGCCAGGGCGGGCTCCAAAATCTCTATTTCCTCGCGGCCAAAGGCGCCCGCCTCGCCGGCGTGGGTATTTAACGCCAGCATGGCGAGCCGCGGTGGACGTCCCAGAATGCGCGTGAGCGCGGCGTGCAGCAGACCCGTGGTCCGGACCTCGCGCTCGATCGTCAGCGCGGCGGCCACGTCGCGCATCGCCATGTGGCAGGTGACGAAGGCACAGGAGAGGAATTCGCTCCAGAGCATCATGGCCGTATGGCGGCTGCGGGTGGCGCGCGCCAGGATTTCGGCGTGGCCCGCCTCATGCACCCCGGCGGCATGCATCGCGGCCTTGTTGAGCGGCGCCGTGACCAAGGCGTCGAAGACACCGCGCTGCGCGCCGCGGATCGCGGTCATCAGATAGGCGTAAGCCGCCGCGCCGCAACGGGCGTCCACGCGGCCGGGAACGACCACGCCCTCGAACGCGCCGCAGTCCACGATCGCCGCCCGCTTCATCTCCGACGGCAGCCCCTCGGCCAGCACGCGCGGCGCCGGCAGCACCGTGGCGGGACATGGCAGACGCAGGGCGGCGGCGCATTGGCGCAGCACGGCGGCGTCGCCCACCAGCAACGGTATGGCGGGCAGACGCGGCATCGCCGCCAGACGCAAGGCGATTTCAGGGCCGACGCCGGCGGGATCGCCGATCGTCACGGCCACGCGCGGCCGGCGGGCGGAGTGGAAGCGTGAATGGCGCATGTTCCGACTAGAAGGTGCCGAACAGGAAACTGGAGAAGGAAACCACCGGCGAGGTCTCGCGGAAATCGTCGATCGCGGCGCGCAGTTCCTGGATGGTCTGCTGCACATTGGTGGCCAGCGTTTCGTCGCTGATCAGTTTGCCCAGCAGTCCGTCGCCGTTTTCGACGCGGGCGGTGATGTTGGAAAGCGAGCGGGAGGTGGCCAGCAGGTTCACGTACATGCTGTCGTCCTTGGCCAGCAGTTTGCCGAGCGTGCCTTCGCCGGCGTTGACGCGATCGGTCAAATCGCGCAAGTTGGCCGTGGTCTTCTCGATATCCTTGTAGACACGGTCGTCCATCAGCAGTTTACCCAGCGTGCCTTCGCCCTGGCTCAACTTGGTCGTTACGATTTTGATCTGGGCCAGCGCGTTGCTCGCCTCCGCCATCGTGCCCTGGAGCTGGACGTACATGCCGTCCTCGACAAGCAGGCGTCCGATGGTGCCCTCGCCGCGTTTGAGACGGCCGGAAATTGTGCTGAGATTCTCGGCCGTGGCGGAAATGTTGCTCGCAACCCCGCCTTCGTTGAGCATGCTGCGAACGTCCTTGATCATCGCGGCGGCGTCGTCGATCAGATCGACGGGCGGATTGCCATGCAAGCGGACATCGGGCGGCAGCATAGGCGAGTCGGCGCTGCCTTCGTTTACTTCGAGTTGCCGTCCGCCCAGCACCGAGGTGAAGACGACGCGAATGCGATAGTCGCGGTGCATCTGCAGCATCCGCGAAAGATCGCTGACCACCAGCACCTCGTTGCTGACAAGCGTGAGACTGCGGATCTTGCCGACGGTCATGCCGCGAATCACCACGTTGTCGCCGTCGCGCAGGCCCATGACGCTGTCGAAATAGACCTCCATCGGGTAGGTCTTGCGCCAGAAGGCCTGCCGGCCGACCACAATCGTGAAATAGGACAGGGCCAGCAGAATCATCAGCGCGACCGTTCCCACAATCAACTCCATGGAGATGTCGTTGTGGCGTTTTGGCGGTTTATTCGTATTCATGGCGTATTCTTCTCCCAATCGCCCCTGCGGGTGATGTACTGCGAATCCAGGAATTCACGCACTTCGGCGACCTGCGATTTCACGAAGTCGGCGGGCGTGGACAACTCGACCACATGGCCTTCGAACAGCATGGCAATGCGCGTGCCGATCGAAAGCGCGCTCTGCAGATCGTGGGTGACCACGACGCTCGTGATCCCGGTCTTGACCTGCATATCGGCGATCAGCGCGTCGATCTTGCGCGCCGAAACCGGGTCCAAGCCCGCGGTGGGTTCGTCGTAGAGCATGATTTCCGGCTTGAGAATGATCGCCCGCGCCAGCGCCGCGCGCTTGCGCATGCCTCCGGAAATTTCCGCCGGGAACTTGGCCAGGGCATCGGGCAAGCCCACCAGTTCCAGTTTTTCCCGCACCAGCTTATCGATCTCTTCATGCCCCATTTTCGTCAGTTCCAGCAGCGGCAGGGCCACATTTTCGGCCACGGTCAGCCATTCCAACAGCGCGCCGCTCTGGAAAAGCATGCCGAAACGGGTGCGGATGCGTTCCAAATTCCGCCCCCTGGCCGTGCTCACGCAATCCTTGTCGATCATGACGCGGCCGGCGTCGGGCGTCAGCAGCCGCACCATGTGTTGCAGCGTCACGCTCTTGCCGGTGCCGGAGGGGCCGACGATGAAAAAAGTCTCGCCGCGCTTGATTTCGAAGCTGACGTCTTCGAGAACCCAGTGATCGCCGAGCCACTTGCGCACATTTTCGAAGCGGATCATATGTAGAACAACCTGGTGACGATGTAGCCCACCACGAGAATCAGCAGAAAGGAGAGAATGACCGTGCGGCGCGTCGCGCGCCCGACGCCGACGGCGCCCTGCCTCGTCGCAAAGCCCTCGTGACAGGAAACGACCGTGATGATGACGCCGAAGAGAAAAGCCTTCAGCAGCCCCACATAGAGATCCTTGTTTTCCGCGAAGCGCATGGCATTGTCGATGTAGGAGACCCACGAAACACCCAATTGCGTCGAGCCGACGATGCCGCCGCCGATCACGCCCAGAATGCAGCCGTAGAAAGAAAGCAGCGGCGTCATGATCGCCATGGCGATCAGCCTCGGCATGACGAGGAATTTTACGGGGTCGATGGACATCAACTCTAGCGCCGGGATTTCCTCGGAAACCGTCATCGTGCCCATTTGGGCGGCAAAGGAGGATCCCACGCTCGCCGCGAGAATCAGGGCGGTCATGAAGGGACCCATTTCGCGCAGCAGCGAGACCATGACGGCCGCGCCGATATTGACCTCCTGGCCGAACTTACGCAGCTCGATGCCGGTCTGCAGCGCCAGGATCATGCCCGTAAACATGGAAACGACGCTGATCACGCCCAGACTTTTAATCCCGCTGGAGAACATCTGTTCGACGATCCGATCGCGCGAGCGGCCCTGGAACGCAAAGCGCATGCAACCGATGGCGCTGAACAGCAGCAGCAAGGCCCGGCCGCAGTTGCAGACCAGATCCAGCACGTCGCGTCCCAATTCGGCGCGCCGCGTATCGGAGGGCGGAAGATAGACTGGTTCTCTGGTAATCAAGGTTGACGATCCCCCCACTTCAGAAAATACAGAACCCTATATACCCGCTTTTCGCCTTGCTGTCGATAACCCGCCAGGCCGCCGAGCAGCGACCACGTATGTTCCGAACGGGCCGGGTCGCGCGTCCAGCCGTATAATGGAAACAGATGGCCGCGCGCGGCACCGTCCGCGGCCACCCGCGACCGGTAAAGGCCCCAGAGCAAACTGGTCTCGCGGTTGCCCGCCTCGCGCCGGTAATCGAACAGCGTCCAAAGCGGCGCCAGATTGCGCTCGATGGGGCCCAGATCGTTCAGCGGCCAGAGCGACAGGAAACGCCAGCGCAGGTCCTGGCCCTGCCGCTCGCGTTCGACCAGCGGCCAGAATTTGAAGACCCTGGCCTTGACCGTTTCCGGCGCGCCGGCCTTGGCGGGCGCGGTCACGCGCGTCGAGTATAAAAATGGAAACAACCGCCAGCGATGCCAGGTGTCGGCGCCGGACGGCCGCGTCGCGTCCGCATAAAGCGGCCAGAGGATGAACTGATACCTGTCGCCGGAGTAACGCTTGTGCCCATAGAACGGCCAGATCCAGAACTTCTCGTTTTCGCCGCGCGCAATCTGGACAAAGGGCCAGGGATAATAACTCAGCGACTGGCGCGCACCCACCGTGTGCCGGAAGAACGGCGGCAGCACCCACCAGGTTTCCTGATCGGTCAGCTTGACGTGCCCGTAGATCGGGAACAACACATAACCGTCGCCCTTGGAAGTGCGGTAGTCGTAATGCACCTGCGACCAGATGGGCCAGAGCACGAATTTCCGACGCACCTGACCGGCCAGCTCGCTCGAACGTCCATAAAAAGGCCAGATCCGGAAGCGGTCAATGCGCGGACCATGGGTGTGCGAATAAAACGGCCAGAGCCAGGATTCGGTGACCGTGTCGTCCACGCGCGATTTGGAGTAGAGTGGAAACAGTGTAAAAGTCCACTCGTCCATGCCCATGAAGTCGTAGAGCGTGCCCGCGATCGGAAAGACGCCGAGATAGCTCAAGCCGTTGGTGCTGCGG
Organism: uncultured bacterium; assembly: GCA_903925685.1. Taxonomy (GTDB): domain Bacteria; phylum Verrucomicrobiota; class Kiritimatiellia; order CAIKKV01; family CAIYGI01; genus CAIYGI01. Next base: position 9,961 of record CAIYGI010000061.1, on the reverse strand, counting down.
CCGATGCCAAGAATAGGCACCACCCAGACATGGTAGGCGCCGGAGGGGTCGTTCCGGTCCGTATCGCGATACCAAGTCGAAAGAATGCGGCCGGACGATTCCTCGTGCCAACTGCGCACCGAGACCAACGGCCAGAGCACGTCCGTCCGGACCTTGTTATCTTGACGGCTGCGCACCTGGCTGAAGAAGGGCGAAAACGTCCGGACCTCCTCCGCGTTCCTGGTTTCGTGCTGCACAAAATCGCTGCAGGTCTCGCGTTGCGGCGCGTCCAGCGAAACGACCGGCGTGGCCTGTCCCGACGCGATCGCCAGCAGCGCAGGCAGCAGCGCAGCGCCACACACGCGGCGCAATCGCCCAGGCCGCGCAGCCGGATCATCAGCGCCCATCATAGCTCTCGATTTCTTGCTCGCGGCGGAACATGGATGCGATCAGCGCGCAGCGAATCCACATGCCGTTGCGCATCTGCCGCCAGTACATGGCGCGCGGGTCGCGGTCCACTTCGACGGCGATTTCCTGCCGCCGCGGAAAGGGATGCATCAAAATGGCGTCGGGACGGAGTTGCGCCAGATGGGCGGCGGTAAAATGGTAGCGGTCGGTGCCGAGTTTGCCGCTCGCGCCCGGCTGCGCGTCCCATTCGTCCTGAATGCGCGTCATGTAGATCGCGTCCACCTTGGGAATGACCGCCGCAAAATCCTCCTCCAAGACCGTGCGCACACCGCGGCGATGCAGCAGTTCCAGGATATCCGAGCCGATCTGCAGTTCCTTCGGCGCCACGAAATAGAGCGTCATGTCCCTGTAATTCGTCAGCAACCAGGCCAGCGAACGCACCGTACGTCCGCGCGCCAGGTCGCCGACGAAGGCTACGCTCTTGCCGTCAATTCCGCCGCGGGTCTCGAAACTGCGCTGCAGGGTGTAGATATCCAGCAGCGCTTGTGTAGGATGCTGGTCCTTGCCCGAGCCGGCGTTGATGATCGGCACGGGACGGGTCGTGTTGGACAACACCCAGGCCATGCGTTCGGCCAGTCCGCCCAACTGGCTGCGCATGACGATCAGGTCGAAATAGGAACCGAAGGTGCGCACGGAGTCTTCCTGCGTTTCGCCCTTGAACTCGCTGGAGGTGGCGGTGTCGCGGACCTCGCCGATACCGATGCCGAGGATCTGGCAGGCGGCGCAAAAGGAGAGGAAGGTTCGGCTGCTGGGCTGCGTGAAGTAGAGCATCGCTCGCCGCCCCGCCATGATGCCGCGCAGATACCGGAGCCCCGCTTCGTCCTTGGAAATCCGGCGGATGCGCGTGGCCAGCGCTCCGAGCGTCTCCAACCGCGCACGGCCGAACTGCTGGGCGATCAGCACATGGTTCTCACGTCCGTCCGGCGCCTGCAGATATCCGGCTTTGCCGATTAAATCCAGCGCCTCGAAGACTTCCCATCCGATGGTGGTCAGCGGATCGGCAACTGGCATGGGGTTTTTCTCCTTAGACATAGGTTGCCTCAGGCCAGCGATGCCACCATCACGGCCTTGATGGTGTGCAGGCGGTTCTCGGCCTGATCGAAGACCTTGGAAAATGACGCCTCGAACACATCGTCCGTCACCTCCATCGGACCGCTCTCGCGCGTCGCAACCGTGTCGGTGTTGTGAAAGGCCGGCAGACAGTGAAGAAAAACCGCCTGCCCGCGGTCAAGCTGGCCGGTGCCGCGCATCAGCGCCATGTTCACCTGATAGGGTTTGAGCAACGCCCGGCGTTCGGCGGTTTTGGCCTCCTCGCCCATCGAGACCCAGACGTCGGTATAGACGATGTTGGCGCCCTTGACCGCCTTGACCGGATCGTGGCACACCGAAACGCTGCCGCCGGCCTTTTGCGCCAGTCCTTGGGCGTAATGCAACAGTTCCGGATCGGGCGCCAATTCCAAGGGACAGCAATCCACCATCTCCATGCCGGTCATGGCGCAGCCGATCATCAGCGTGTTCACCACATTGTTGCGGCCGTCGCCGACATAAACGAACTTCAGCCCGGCGAGGCGTCCAAAGTGCTCCTCAACGGTCAGCAGATCCGCCAGGGCCTGGGTGGGATGCCAGTCGTCGGTCAGCGCATTCCAGACCGGCACACCGGCGCAGCGCGCCAACTCCTCGACCGTGGACTGCTTGAAGCCGCGGAAGGCGATGCCGTCGAAAAGGCGGCCCAGTACGCGCGCCGTGTCGGCAATCGTCTCCTTGCGCCCGATGTGGATATCGTGGATATCGAGATACTCGGCCATGCCGCCCTCGTCGGCGGCGGCGACCGTGAAGGCGCAGCGCGTGCGAGTGGAAGACTTTTCAAAAATCAGCGCCACATTGCGCCGCGAAAGGTAGTCGCCGCGCACGCCGCCGCGTTTGCGCAGTTTGAGTTCCGCCGCCAGGCGCAGCATGCGAAACAACTCGTCGTGGCTAAGATCGTCAAGCTTCAGGAGACTCTTGCCCCTGCGAAAACCCAGCGCGTTCGTGTCCATATTATTCGTCTCGTCCTGCGGTCGGCTTACGACGGACAGATGTCGCCACCTGCCCCTCCCATCCCGGGAGACATCCGCCGCAAAATCTGAAGCATACTCCCACACCTCCACCCGCGGGTCAACTCCGGTGTCGGGGTGTTGGACAGATGCAGGGGGTTCAGGGTTCAGTGTTCAGTGTTCAGGTTTCAGGTTTCAACGCTCAACGTTCTTGCAAATCACTAATCTCTTTTCCTGAACCCTGACAACTGAACCCTGGTTTCCAGAGGTTGGTTGAGCGCTCGAAATGTTTTTCTTCCCGTCTGCATTTTAGTAGGATTCCGCGCAACATGACCCCCACACCTTCCAGAACGCCGAATACTGAACACCGAACAATTGTGCTGACGCAAACCGAAAGGCCCTGTTTGCTGGTCTTCGATCTCGACGGCACGCTGATAGATTCCCAGCGCGACCTGGGCGCTGCCGTCAATCAAACGCGCGCCGATTTTAATCTGCCCCCGCTGGACTTGAAGACCATCGTCGGCCACGTCGGCAATGGCGGCCGGGTGCTGTTGGAACGTTGCATGGCGGACACCGGGGTTGAGATTGATGCCGCCTATGCGCGCTGGAAAACCCACTATCGCGAGCACCTCACGGTCGAAACCACGCTCTATCCCGGTGTCGCCGATGGTCTGCGCGCGCTCGCTGCCGCCGGTCACACCCTGGCCGTCGCCACCAACAAACCCCAGGCAGCCAGCGACCTGATCATACGCTTCTTCGGCCTCGAACCGCTGCTTTACGCCGTTTTAGGCGGCGGCGGTCCCTGCGCCCTCAAGCCCGACCCGGCCATGATCGAAACGCTGATGACGCAAACCGGCATCGCGGCCGACCGGACCTGGATGATCGGCGACAATTACACCGACCTGGAGTGCGCGCGGCGGGCCGGTGTCCGCAGTCTCTTCCTGACCTACGGCTACGGCGAAACGCGCGGCGAAACGCCAACGCTCACGCTAAACTCCTTCGCGGACGTGACGGCCAAGTTCGTTTGAGGCAATTCCCCGCGCTACCCAACCGAGCCAAGCGCCGCGCGGAAGGCGCGCTCTTCGGAGGGCGCGATTTCAGGGGCCACGACGGCGAGGCTGAGGCGCGGGGGCGTGCAGACCTTGCGGGCCATGGCGCGCACTTCAGCGGCGGTCACGGCCTGCAGCGTGGCGATTTCCTCCTCGGGCAAGGTTCGGGGAACGCCCGCCATGGCCTGCTCGCCGATCCAATTCATCTGCGGCGTCGTGCTCTCCAGGCTGAGCCGCAGCTGGCCCACGGCATATTCCTTGGCCCGGCGCAGTTCGGCGGCGCCCACCGGGGTCCGGCAGACACGCGTCAACTCGCGCGCGATCAGCGCCACCGCGCGCCCCGGCTTGCCACGTTCCAGTCCGGCGGTAATCACAAAGGCCCCGGTGTCGCTCATCAAATGCAGTCCGGATTGAATCGCATAGGCCAGACCATGCCGCTCGCGAATCACTTGAAAGAGGCGCGAGCTCATGTTCTCGCCAAGCACCACGCTCAGCAATCGCATGGCGTAGCGGCCAGGATCGCGCCGCCCGAACAAACGCACGCCCAGCGCGATGCTGACCTGCTCGACATCCTTGCTCCGCACGCACAGCGGCGTCTGTCCCACGCGCGGCGTGACGGACGTAAAACGCGGCACCCGTCCAGCGGCGCGCCAGCCGCGCAGCAAGGCGCGGGTATGTTCGACACAGGCCGCATGTTCGACCCTCCCGGCAAAGGTCACCACCGTGCCGGAAGGCAGATAATGCCGCGCGAGGTAGTCCTGAAAATCCCGCCGCTGCAATGCCGCGACGTTCGCCGGGCTGCCGGTCAACGGCCGGCCCACCGCATGTCCCCGCCACATTTGTTCGCCCAAAATGTCTTCGACAAGCTGCTGCGGCTGGTCGCGGTACATCGCGATTTCCTCGATGATCACGCCGCGCTCGCGCTCGATTTCATCCGGCGCCAGCAGCGAGTGGCGGTACATGTCCGCCAAAACTTCCAGCGTTTCCCAGGTCCACGCCGCCTCCACGCGGGCGTAGTAGCAGGTGGACTCTTCCTGGGTAAAGGCGTTGAGGTAACCGCCGCGCCCTTCGATGGCCTGCGAAATTTCGCGCGCCGTGCGGGTTGGCGTGCCTTTGAACAGCAGGTGCTCGATAAAGTGGCTGACGCCCGAGATTGCCGCGCTTTCGTCGCGCCCGCCCGCCCGCGCCCAGAAACCGAGACTGACGCTTTCGACATGCGGCATCTCGGCCGTAATCACACGCACGCCATTTTCCAGAACCGTCTCGAACACGCGCATCAACATGGATTCAGTCGCTCCGGCAGTTAAACACTCACCGCATGTCCCAGCCAGAAGAAAAACAAGACGGCCAGCGCATGCAGCATCCACCAACCGGACTTGTACAAGCGAAACTTGTTCATAATCACCTCCACAAGAGATTGCCGAGCAGGTATACGACTGAAATCACCGCCAGGTGTATCGTCCACCAGCCTGCGTTGGGATAACGCCACGATGGCCCATGCCGGACAGGGCTTTGGTCGTAGCCGTGCAACTCCAGATCGAACAAGGCCTTCCCGACGAAGAACTTGGCCCACAGGATCAAAATGTCCGCCAGTGTTGTCTTGAGCAGCAACGCTTCAAGACTGACCGGGCGAGGCCAGTGCTCGATCGAGAAGTGAGCCATGGTGATGGTGCCGAGGATCACGAGCATACCGTTCAGAACATAGCCGTAATCCAGCGTTTTTCTGAACGAAAAAAGACACGGCACCACCAGTACGCTCAAAAGTCCCGAGACGAAGGGAATGGCCCCGTAGGCATGTTCCGCGAAGGGATGGATTCTAAGATGCAGCAGAAAGCCGCCGATGGCCAGCGTTGTCAGCGCAACCAGCAAGGGCGCTTTGATGTGGGTTCTGGTCGTCATTATTGCTCCTCTCTTCTTCTTCGAATGCGATAATTACACCTGGCTGACCCAGGCCGTGGTGCTGAAGCCTTCTACCAGCGGCGTGGTAACGAGACGTCCGCCCCAGGTGGCCAGCAGGGCGCGTTCTTCCGCCACCCGCTCTGGTTCGAACGAACCGCCCTTCATATGCAACTCGGGACGCAGCGCGGCAAGCATGTCAAGCGGCTGGTCGCCTTCGAACACTCTCACATCGTCAACCGCGCGCAACGCGCGCAGCGCCGCCACGCGGAAGCGCTGCGGGAAAACCGGCCGCGCGGCGCCCTTGTAGCGCCGTACGGAGGCGTCGCTGTTGATCAGTACGGTGAGCGACGCGCCCTGCGCGCGCGCGGCGGCCAGGAAGCGCGTGTGGCCGATGTGCAGGATGTCGAAACAGCCGTTGACCGTGACAAGCGGACGCGGCGGCGGCGCGGAAGCGCTGCCGGATGCCGGGGGGAAAGCGGCCGGGGAAACCGGGATGGGCGTGCGCTGCGTGCGCAAGGCCTGGCGGATTTCGTCGCCCGAGCAACCCTGCAAACGCGGCAACTCGAAACACTGACTGGCGGCGGCGCGGCCGCCATCGGCCAGCGCATGCCCGTTCTCCCGTTCATGGCAACCCACCCAGATAAATGGTTGCAGATCGCGCAATCGCCGGGCCAGATCGTCGCCGTTGGATACCACGCTGACCGCGTCAACCAAGCGCAGGGCTGCCACCAGTTCCGCCCGTACGGTGGCGATGTTCTGCGGCGCATACCTTGTTGCGCCCTCCGCCTGCGGCACATCGTTCAGCAGAACGCAAACCGTACCCAGCGCGGCGGCCTGGCGCAAGGTACTCAGATTACCTGGATGCAGCAGGTCGAAAGTGCCGCCGACCAACGCGACATGTGCGTCGCGCCCCAGGGCTTTGCGCCAGGCCGCCACGGCCTCGGGAACCAGGATGGGCGCTGTTGCAAACATGCGCATAGCATGTCACGGTTTGAAAAAATACGCAATTACGCGCCATCAGCGCTTGACAAACACCGGGTACTTGCGCGATAAGTCAGCCAACTTCGTTGTTGAAAGGAGATTACTCATGGGCTGGCTGATTGCTTTAATCGTGGTCGTCGTCCTGCTGGTGTTCATTGTCGGCATCTACAACCGTCTCGTCACGCTGCGCAACCAGTTCAAGAACGCCTTTGCGCAGATTGACGTGCAACTCAAGCGGCGCTACGACCTGATCCCGAATCTGGTCGAAACTGCCAAGGGCTATCTAAAACACGAGCGTGAAACGCTCGAGAACGTTATCAAGGCCCGCAACCAGTGCGTGGCCGCCGGTCAGGCCGCGGCGGCGAACCCCGGCGACCCCGCCGCCATGAAGGGACTGATGGGCTCCGAGGCGCTGCTGACCGGCATGATGAGCAAGTTCTTCGCGCTGGCAGAGGCCTATCCGGACCTCAAGGCCAACCAGAACATGATGCAGCTCAGCGAGGAACTGACCTCGACCGAAAATCGCGTCTCCTTCGCCCGGCAGTCGTATAACGACGCCGTGATGGTCTACAACACCGCGCGCGAGGTCTTCCCCAATGTCATGGTCGCCGGACCCTTCGGCTTCGCCGCGGCACAGCTTTTCGAGGTCGAAGCCCCCGCCGAACGCCAGGCGCCCAAGGTTCAGTTCACCTGAAGAATAAGGTGGGAAGGGTTCAGGTTTCAGGAAATTCAAACAATTCACCGACACAGACTTCCGTGCTGACACCTGACACCTGAAACCTGAACACCTTGTGAATATGAATTTCTTCGAGCATCAAGCGCAGGCGCGGCGGCGGACAACGCTCTTGCTGTTCTATTATGCCCTGGCGGTGGCGCTGATTATCGGAACCGTTTATCTGGTCGTGGGTGCTGCGCTCAGAACCTATGCGCCAGGCGCCGAATTTGGACCTGATAACCCGCCGCCGCTGCTGGCCTGGGATCCGCTGCTGTTCGCCTGGGTGGCGGGCGGAACGCTGCTGGTGGTTATTCTCGGTTCCGCTTACAAGATCGCGCAACTTTCCGGCGGCGGCGCGACGGTGGCCGAAAGTCTTGGCGGCACACTGCTCAACGTGGACACCTCCGACCTGGCGGAGCGGCGTCTGCTGAACGTCGTTGAGGAAATCGCGCTCGCCTCGGGAGTGCCGGTTCCGCCGGTCTATGTCCTGGAGCAGGAGGCCGGGATCAACGCCTTCGCGGCGGGCTTTACCACCTCCAACGCCATCGTGGCGGTCACCCGCGGCGCGCTGGAGTCGCTGACCCGCGACGAGTTGCAGGGTGTCGTGGCGCACGAGTTCAGTCACATTCTGAACGGCGACATGCGGCTCAACATCCGGCTGATGGGACTGCTGAACGGCATTCTGGCGATTGCCATGGTCGGGTACCTGCTCTTCCGCCTAGTCGGCAGCGGCGGGGGCGGATCGCGGCGTTCGTCGCGCGACGGCAAGGGCGAGGGTGGCGGCCTGGTCGTGGCGCTCGTGCTGATTGGCCTGGCGCTATGGATCATCGGCTATGTCGGGGTTTTCTTCGCCAACCTGATCAAGGCGGCGGTTTCGCGACAGCGGGAGTTTCTGGCCGACGCGTCGGCCGTCCAGTTCACGCGTAATCCGCTCGGCATCGGCGGGGCGCTGAAAAAGATCGGCGGCCTGGATGCCGGTTCGCGGCTGGCCGCGCCCAGGGCCGCGGAAGCCAGTCATTTCTATTTCGCCAACGGGCTGCGCGCGTCGTGGTTGGGCATTTTTGCCACGCATCCCCCGCTGGCCGAACGCATCCGCCGCATTGAACCGGATTTTGCCGCGGTCTCCCTGTCCGTATCCGCACACGCGGTCGGAAACGATCGAACCGCCGCCGTCGGCGCTGCGGCCATGGGCTTCGCGGCGTCATCCACCCCACCCTCGCCACCATCCACGCCGCAGGCGGGTGTGGCGTCGAACCTGGTGGTGGACAGCGTGGGCACGCTGCGTCCGCAGGCCGTGGACTATATGGCCGCCCTGCTGGCGCGCATACCGGCGGAGTTGCGCGAGGCGGTCCGCACGACCGACGGAGCACGGAAGACGGTTTATGCCCTGCTGCTCGACCAGCGCCCGGAGGTGCGCGCGGCGCAACTTAAAACGCTGGACTTGAACGAGCGGAAAGTGCGCGCGGTTGACGCGGAAGCGGCCGTGGCCACGCTGGCGGGTCTCGATCCGGCGGCCCGCTTGCCGTTGGTGGAACTGGCCATGGCGGCCTTGCGGCTGATGCCGGCGGATGAATATACGGGGTTCCGTCAAACCGTCATGGACATGGTGACAGCCGACGAGGGCATAAATCTTTTCGAGTACGCCGTCATGCGCATGCTGGTGCGGAATCTCGACGCTACCTTCCTCCAGGCGCCGCGCCGTTCGGTCCAATACAACAACCTGCGCGTCGTGCGGCTGGATTGCGCGACACTGCTGGTGACATTGGCGCACTACGGGACTAGTGACGAAACTGAAGCCCGGCGCGCCTATGCCGCCGGCATGAAGGCGCTGTTTCCAGACGATTCCGTGCCGCCGCCGACGGCCCACTGGTCGCTGGAACAAACCGACAAGGCCCTCGACACGCTGGCCACACTGTCGCCGCAATGCAAGCAAACGCTCGTGCAGGCATGCGTCACGACGGTCTCCGCCGATGGCGTGGTCCACCCCGACGAAGGCGCCCTGCTACGCGCCGTGTGCGACGCCCTGGATTGCCCCCTCCCGCCCCTGGCGGCCACGGCGGCGTAAGTATATTGCGTTATTCTCTCAAGTCCAATTCGGTCAATTAGACAGCCTTGAACGTTCCAGACTTGACCCGCTTGAACACCTTGGGGTGGTTGTACAGCAGTTTACTCACCGCCTTGAACGGTTTCTTCGACTGGAAAACATACCCCGCCCTCTTCATTGCCTCGACAAGCTCTGAAATCCTCATCGGCTTGCCTTCACGGGCCAATAAATCGAGCACAATATCCCTCCGTGACCGACCTGCAGGCGGTTCCATGACGGGAACAACCTTTGCGGTCTTGGCAGACTTGACCTTCGGGTATTTCGCCGCGGCGGCGGCCTTCATGACATCAATCAGCAGCACGGCAGAGAGCGACCTGTTCAACGCCGAGAGTTTTTCCTCGCACACAGCGAGTTGGCCAATAATCTTCTCGGCCTTCTGAGCGCGGGACTTGAAATCGTTTGCGATTGCAATCTGCCGTTCACGAAGTTCATCCTTAATTTTCATATGTAACTCACTTTCTGCTGGTGTGCCTTGGCGATAAGCGTAATCCATGGTTGTTATGCAAACAAGAGGAATCGACCGTCCCGAATCATCGTCTAAGGCCCTCAATTTGTCCCCGTCCCGGTGTTTGTAGTTCCCCTTGCGTGTGGTGCTAGCCCAAGTTTCGCGCTTTGCGTCATAAATCATTGAAAATCAACGCCCAAATTTTCGCGGCACTACAAAGTTGCCGACCGGGCGCGATCTTCGATCTGAACGGGATGTTTCCCGATCACGGATCGGTTACGGGGCAGG
>CAIYGI010000060.1 GCA_903925685.1 uncultured bacterium | reverse complement strand
TCCATCAGTTGAACCTGACGTTGCCGGAACAACCGCCCCCGCGCCTGGAATATCTGAAGAAAAAATGTGGGGCAGACCTTTGAGCTGAAATCGAAGAAATAAGGCGGTTTTATCCGCGAACGGGGAAAGACGGGTTAGGCTGGCGTGTTGCAAGAACCTCGCTTGCGCATTTTATCGCGGCGCAGAATCACGGTATTGAAGCGGAGTCAGGCCTGTGATCGCCTTAAATATGGAGTAGAAATGGTGGGGCGTTTGATACCCGATTTCGTAGGCGATCTCGGACACCGTCATGGTCGTCGACTCTAAAAGAAGCCGGGCGCGGGCGATGCGCAATTCCGTAACGTATTGGTGCACCGACTTGCCGTATTCTTCCTTGAAAAGGTGCGCAAAACGGGAGGGGCTTACAAGACGCATCCGGATAAGAAAATATCCTGCTGTGCCTATGGCGGCTATCGGATTTCGCCCCAAGTCTGCGTCGGGAGGCCATCCGGCGGGGCATGGGCAACTCCGAGCAGATCGTCCTGCTTGTCGATGGCGCCGAAGGCTTGGAGTGCATGGGCCGGGACTATTTCTCGATATGCGTACAGATCGTGGATTTCTTTCACGCCATGGAACACGCCAGCCAGACGCTCGTGGCGCTGCTCGGCAACAAGGAGCACCCCGATTACAAGCCGCGCCTGCACCAATGGGCAAAACGGTTGTTGAAAAACGGGGTGGCGAAGCTGATAGCGGAAACGCGCCAGGAAAGTGCAGGTCAGCGGTGGGCGGCAGCGGTGGAAAAGGAACTGGGCTATTTTGTCAGGAACATCGAGCGCATGCAGTACGGGACTTTTCGCAAGGCGGGATTATTTATCGGTTCCGGAGTGATCGAAGCCGGCTGCAAAACCGTGATTGGTGCCCGCTGCAAGCAGTCCGGTATGCACTGGGGTGTTCCAGGAGCACAGAACATTTTGGCTTTGCGTTGCATTCACGCCAGTCGCCGCTTGCCAGACTTCTGGAAATACTGGCTCAATACGCGCAACGCACGCAACAGCCAACTACCTGCGGCGGCCTAAATGAAGAATTTTGTCTTACACCCAAGCGCAACTCTTGGCCAATGGAACGCTTTACAGCGGGGCCGCTGCTGGGTATAGTCGCGTCTTCTTCAACGCAAGTGGGGCGGTAGCTCAGTTGGTAGAGCACCACGTTCGCAACGTGGGGGTCGAGAGTTCGAGTCTCTTCCGCTCCACCACTTCAAATTCCGGCGATTTTCACTTTGTTCAGTCCTGCCGTGGCGCATGATTTATGGCTCACCAGCGCGCGTGGTGGGTCAATTGCTGCAGCGTGGCGAGCGTTCCGTGGTAGAGGAAGGGGCCGTAACCGACGGTAAAGAGCCAGTCGCCATACAGCGCGTGCTCCGCGGTCGACACGCCGAACGAACGCGTGCGGGCGTAGGTGCCCGCGAAAAGCAGGCCGCCTCCCAGTGTCAGCGCGACGGCATACGGATTGCGGAAAACAATATGCGCGAAGGCGAACGCGATCGCGCTGGCCAGAATCATCGTCCGCGGCCCTTGGAACAGATTCCGGTAGCGGTGGAAGAAAAAGACGCGATAGACGATGCCCTGCGGCGCCGCGGAAAGCAGAGGGTAGAGCAGGATCACGGCCAGCCAGACAACCGGGCGCTCGCGCGGCAGGTTCAAGAACCAGGCGGAGCGGATCGCCAGCAGGAAGCCCACGAGCAGCGGCGCCGCGATCGCAAAACGCAGAAGCGGCCGGCGCCAGACGCCGCGCGCGCACACGTGCCGGCTCAGTACGTGGGCGTCGAAATCATACTGCGCGCGCAGGAAGAGCAGACATCCCAGCGCGACGATCCAGAGCCAGGGCAGCACCGGCCGCCCCGGCAGACCGAAGGTCAGCGCCAGCGGCATGCCGAAAAACAGCAGGACGCATTCGACGGCCAGCCGCCAGCGCGGCGGTGGATTCCTGGGATTTGCGGGCGCGCTGGAAAGTGCAGGATTCGGCAGGGGCTGCGTCATGGATGAGCGCAACACTGCCACATACCAGCGCGCGGATCAAGTCCGCGCGCCGCCTCAAATTCCTTCGGAGGGCGAAGGTTCTCCGTCGCCGCGTGGGCATGTCGTGAAAAACCAGTCGGCAAGACGGCGGCATCGAACCTAGGCTTGGATTTGCCCTTCGCGCCGTGGTTCAGCGCATTTCGCGGATCCGCAGCTCGATCCACGGGCTGTCCTTCAACAGCCCGGCCAGCAGCTTGGGATCGGTCGCGCCGTAATGGTAAGGATGCAAAATTTTCGGTTTAAAGGCCCTGGCCGCATCCGCGACCATCTCCGGGGTCATTGTGTAGGGCAGGTTCATCGGCAGGAAGGCCACATCGATGTCGGTCAGGGCTTTCATTTCGGGAGTGTTTTCCGTGTCGCCGGCCACGTAAACGCGCCGCGCGCCGAAGGTCAGGATGTACCCGTTGCCACGGCCTTTGGGATGATACGGAACGCCGTCACGTTGATGAACGATGTTATAGGCAGACACCGTTTCGATCCGCAATTCCTTCACCGTCCGGACCTCGCCGTTTTTCATTACAATGCCGTCATCGATTCTGCCCGCGCAACCGGCGGCGAGTACGACGGCTGTGTTCGTGGTGCGCAACATGCCAATGGCCGCCGGATCCAGATGATCGGGGTGTTCGTGGGTGATCAGGATCAGGTCGGCCTTCGGAAGTTTCGAATAATCCGCCAGTTTGCCGTAGGGATCGACATGTATAACCTTGCCGTTGCAGGTAAGGATCAACGATCCATGCCCGATGAAGGTGATCTTCAGGCCGCCGGTCGGGTCGGGCAGGATATCCGGCGCGGACCGTTCCTGCGCCAGCGCGATGTCGGCGAAGCCGATTGAGATAACGATTCCCATGACCGATGCATGCATTTCAAGCCATCCTTTCATTTCATTCGAAATATTATTCAACCGGCAAGAAGCGGAGTCTCGCGCGCCGCCGGATGTTTCCGCCGGCGCCGGACGATGATGAAGCGTGTCACGAAGTATGAAACCAAAACTGGACGGTTAGGCGCTCTGGAGGAAGGCTTCTCGCGATTTATCCGGCCATGCGCATCACGGCTTTGGGTCGGCGGAAACCTGGGTGATATAGCGCTTGCCCGCGGCCACCGACCTCAAGGCCGGAATCAGTTCCTCGAGCGCCCTGTTCTTCCGCACATAGCCCAGCCCGCCGGCGCCAAAGATGGCTTGGACCAGGCTGTCCCCGAAGTGGTTGGACAGCGCCAGGACTTTGATTGCGGGTTGTTTGGCAAGAATCTTGCGTGTCGTCTCTATACCGTTTATGCCTGGCAGCAGGATGTCCATGACAACGACATCCGGGATGAATTCCAACGACCTGTCCAGCGCCGCCTCGCCGGTTTCCGCCTCGGCCACGACGGTCATGTCCGGCTGGCATTCGATCAAGGCGCGCATCTCCGCGCGGGTCGGATTGTGATCTTCCACCAGCATGATTCTCATGCTTTTGCCTGTTGCATTGCCGGTCATTCAAGAATCTCCCCGTGATTTAGAAGGCGGGCTCGCCGGATCGACGAGCCCTTCAGCGCTATGCGTTAACCGACGTGATGCCTTCTCGAATCGCGTACTTGGTGAGTTCCGCCACGCTTTGCAGATTCAGCTTTTCCATAATGTTGCGGCGGTGGGTTTCGACCGTTTTCACGCTGATGTCCAGTGCGGAGGCAACCTCTTTTGTGCTTTTGCCCTCGGCGATCAGTTGCAGGGATTCCCGTTCGCGGTCGGTCAAGACCACGAAGGCCGGGTTCTTGCTGAGCGAGGCGGAAATTTCGACATACTCGTCCACCACGCCGCGGGCGATGTCGGGACTCAGGTATTTCTTTCCGTTCATCACTTCCTGGATGGCTCGCACAAGATCCTCATAGGCTCTGGACTTCAACACATAGGCCGAGGCGCCGGCCTTGAGCATTTCCCTGACGAATTCCCGGTTGGAATGTCCCGACAAGGCCACCACCTTGATGTTCGGATTGGCTTTCACGAGTTTACGCGTGGCCTCGATCCCGTTCAGGTCCGGCATGGCCACATCCATGACCACGACATGGCAGCCTACCTTGCGGGCAAGCTCGACGGTCTGCTTGCCGTTCTCGGCTTCGCCGACAACCTCGAAGTCCGCTTTTTTCGCGATCAATGCCTTGAGTCCTTCGCGCATCATCGCATGGTCATCCGCAAGCAATATCCGTACATTCATAAGCCAGGGCCTTTCTGTGAATCAACGGCGGGTGAACCCGCGCGCAGCACTCGGACCAAATATATCTGCGTCGGCAGTGTACATGAAATCCTGTCGGGTGCGGAAGTGGCAATCCCTTAGACATGACTGCGAAATTCCGTAGAAGAAGGCGTATGTACAGATTTCTACTTGGCTAACGACACACGGCTGACTAAGCTTTCTACTCGGGAAAGGCAATCCGCCGCGGATAAGGAACGAACGGGAAAGAATCTAGTTCATGACAAGTTTATTTGAAATGCGGCGGCGGGACGGCGTGTTGTCGGAGAGTGACGCGGGGCAGACGCCGGCCGGTTCTAAATCCGCGCCGCTGCCGGACGGAACCGTCGCCGCGGCAGGGAGGGCGGACGAACTGGATGCCGCCGCCTTTGCCAAGGTCCGTAACGAGGCTGAACTGCGCGCCACGGAGCTCCAGGCGGTATTGGATGTCGTGCCCGTGGCGATCTGGATCGCGCACGACCCGCAGTGCCTGCGAATCACCGGCAACCGTGTTGCGGATGAGTTGGTCATGCATGTTCCGCGCGGCGCCAACATCTCGGCCAGTGCAAGGCCCGGCGACAAGGCGGTCACCTACAAGGTTTTCCGCGCCGGCGCGGAATTGAGCCCCGTCGAGTTGCCCGCCCAGGTGGCCGCCGCCACGGGCAAAGCCGTGGCGGCCGAAATGCTGGAATTGCGCTTCTCCGACAATCGCGTGTCGAACATGTTCATGGGCGCCATGCCGCTCTTCAATGCCAAGGGCCGTGTCCGCGGCGCGGTGGCCGCCGGAGCGGATGTGACCCAACTCTTACAGGCCGAGGAGGCGTTGCGCAGTAGCGAGACGCGCTACCGTTCGCTTTTCGAGAATATGATAAACGGTTTAGCCTATTGCCGGATGGTGTTCGACCGGGAACAGCCGGTCGACTTCGTCTACCTGGACGTGAACCTCGCTTTCGAAACCCTGACGGGTTTGAAAGGCGTGGTCGGCAAGCGCGTTTCCGAGGTCATTCCCGGCATTCATCGCTCCGATCCGGAACTGCTGAATACCTACGCCCGGGTGGTGCGAACCGGAAGGCCTGAAACATTCGAAAAGTATGTGGAAGCGCTGCGCATGTGGTTCGCCGTGTCGGTGTACAGCCCCGAGCCGGAACATTTTGTGGCCGTCTTCGACGTCATCACGGACCGCAAGCAAACGGAGGCCAGGCTACAGCAGAAGGTTGAGGAATTGAGGGCCACGAACGACGAACTGGCGAATTTCAACCGCGCCGCGGTCGGCCGCGAATTGCGGATGATCGAATTGAAGAGGCAGGTCAACGAACTGTGCGACCGGACCGGCCAGCCCCCGCCTTACAACCTGGATTTCCAAAAGGTGAAAGTGTGAGCATTGTACTGCATCAGAGCGCGGCAGTGAAAGGCGCTGGAGTCGTCAGCCGCTATGCATTTGCGCTGGCGACGGTGGTGCTGGCCACGCTGCTGCGCTGGTGGCTGGAGTGGCTCGTCGGCCCCATGCCGCTCTTTGTAACCTGGTATCCGGCGGTTCTGACGGTGGCGGTCGTCGCCGGCGGCGGCCCCGGAATTCTGGCCACCATTGCGGCGGCCCTGGCGGCCGACTACTGGTTCATCGATCCAGTCGGCTTCGGCATCGTCCAACTGAATGATCTCGTCGCAACGGGCATTTTCGTCGGTACGGGCATCTTCCTGAGTCTGCTGGCCGAGCGGCTGCGCCGGGCCCGCTGGATCGAGGCGGTGAATCTCGCCCAGGAGCAGGAGCTGGCGCTGCTGAACATGGGCAACCTGATGGCCCTGGACATGGATCACCGGATTGTTCGTTGGAGCGAAGGCAACCGGCGGTTGTATGGTTTCGACGCACATGAGGTCATGGGTCGCCGCACCAGCGATTTGCTCCAAACGAACTTTGGCCAGCCCTTGGAGCGGATCCACAGCGAACTGCTGGAACAAGGCTTCTGGGAGGGGGAGGCGACGCGGCGCGCCAAGGACGGAAGTCAGTTGTCAGTGATGCTCCACTGGGTGTTGCGCCGCGATGCGCGAGGGGAGCCGCTGGCCATTCTGGAGGTCAGCACCGACATCACCAGTCGCAAGCAGGCCGAGGTGGCCGTGCGCGAGGGGGAAGAACGGCTGCGTTTCGCGCTGGAGACCAGCAAGATCGGCGCCTGGGATCTGGATTTGACGCATCACAGTTCGTTCCGCTCACTCGAACACGACCGCATCTTCGGTTATGCCGAAGCGCTTCCGGATTGGACCTACGAAATGTTTCTCCAGCACATACTGCCGGAAGATCGCGCGGCGGTGGATGAAAAATTTCAGCTGGCGATCAAAAACCACGGCGATTGGAATTTCGAGTGCCGCATTCGCCGCGCGGACGGGCAGCTGCGCTGGATCTGGGCCGCGGGACGGCATGGAATGGAGGGCTCGGGCGGCGCGCGCCGCATGGCGGGCATCGTTCAGGACATCACCGAGAGAAAACTTACGGAGCAGGCGTTGCTGGAGGCGGCCGGGCAGAAACAGGCGTCACGGTATGCGCGCAGCCTGATCGAGTCATCGCTCGACCCGTTGGTCACGATCTCCCCCGACGGCAAGATCACCGACGTGAACGAAGCCACGGGCAAGGCGACCGGCGTGCCACGGGACGAGTTGGTCGGCCGGGACTTCTCCGACTATTTCACGGAGCCGGAGCAGGCGCGGGAGGGCTACCGGCAGGTGTTTGCCCGGGGCTTTGTGACCGACTATCCCCTGACCATCCGCCACCGCAACGGACAGTTGATGGACGTGCTCTACAACGCCAGCGTATACAAGGACGCGCGTGGCAACGTGCTGGGCGTGTTCGCCGCGGCGCGCGATGTAACGGTGCAGAAGCAGGCCGAGGCGGAATTGAAACGGCATCGGGACCGTCTTGAGGAACTGGTCAAGGCGCGTACAGCCGAACTGGATGCGTCCAACAAGGATCTCGCGCGGTCCAACGAGAACCTGGGGCAGTTCGCCTATGTGGCCTCGCACGATCTGCAGGAACCGTTGCGGATCATGGCCAGTTTTTCGCAGTTGCTGGAAAAACGTTACAAAAACCAGATCGACAAGGACGCCGACGAGTTCATCGGTTATATTGTGGACGCGGCCGGCCGAATGCAGAAGTTGATCACGGACCTGCTGGCCTATTCCCGGGCGGGGCAAAAGGTCGCGGAGATCGAGAACGTTGACTGCGACCAGGTCGTGCGCCGGGTGGTGACAAACATGGGGGCGACGATAAAGGCATGCGGCGGCAGCGTTACTAATGACGCATTGCCCGTGATACGCGCATATGAAGCCGGCATGATTCAGTTGTTCCAGAACCTGATCGGGAACGCCTTGAAGTTCCACGGCGAGTCGCCGCCGAAAATTCATGTGGGCGTGAAGGACGGCGGCAAAGAGTGGATCTTCGCCGTTCGCGACAACGGCATCGGCATCGAACCGCAATATTTCGAGAGGATATTCGTGATTTTCCAGCGCCTGCATACCCGCGAGCAGTACACCGGGACGGGTGTCGGGTTGAGCATCTGCAAGAAAATCGTCGAAACCCTTGGCGGAAGGATTTGGGTGGAGTCGGAAGTTGGCAAAGGCACGGTGTTTTATTTTACGCTGCCGAAAGCAAAAGGGGAGAACATCAAATGACGAATGGCGGACGCATGAATCCGATCGAAATCCTGCTGGTGGAGGACAATCCCGGGGATGTCCGGCTCACCCAGGAGGCATTGAAGGAAGAGAAACTGCACAACAACTTGAACGTCGTTAATGACGGCGTGGAAGCGCTGGCGTATTTGCGCCGTGAAGGCAAGTATGCGAACACCGTGCGCCCCGACCTGATCCTGCTGGACTTGAATCTGCCACGGAAGGACGGGCGCGAGGTGCTTACGGAGATCAAGAACGACGAGAAACTGAAATCCATCCCCGTGGTCGTGCTGACGATATCCGATGCGGAAGCGGATATTCTGAAATCGTACAAATTGCATGCGAACTGCTACATCAAGAAACCCCTCGACTTGAGCCAGTTTTCCAAGGTGGTTAAATCCATCCAGGACTTCTGGTTGACGATTGTCAAACTGCCGGCAAACCAGAAATGACCCATGAACCCGTTGCGAATCCTGGCCGTTGAGGACAATCCCGCCGATCTCCGTCTGCTGGCGGAGTATCTGCGCGGCGACCCGGCGTCCAGATTCGAAGTGGTGGGCGCCCAGACCATGCGGGAGGCGCTGGATCTGCTTTCCGCGGGCGGATTCGAGGCCGTGCTGCTGGACCTGAACCTTCCAGACTGCACCGGTCTGGACGGACTCGACCGAATCGGCGCCCGCTCGCCGCTCTTGCCCATCATCGTGCTAACCGGCCTCGGCGATGCGGCCACGGGGCTTCTGGCGCTCGCCAAGAATGCCCAGGACTTTCTGGTTAAAGGCAAGATCGATGGCGACGTTCTGACCAGGAGCATTCGCTACGCCATCGAACGGAGCAAGGCGCAGGAGGCGGCGCGGCAACAGAACGCCGAACTCGACAAGCGCGCCGTCGAACTACAGGCCGCCAATGCCGCCCTGCAGGACTCCCGCCTCGCCGCACTCAACCTGATGCAGGATGCCATCGAGGATCGCAAACGGGCTGAATGGCTGGCGCGGATCCCCAAGGAGGATCCGGAGCCGGTGCTGCGCGTGGCGGTGGACGGCAGCGTGTTGTACATCAATCCGGCGGCCATGAACTCCGGCTGGACGACCAAGGATGGCGGGTCGCTCGCGCCAACGTTGCGTCCGCTGGTCGAACGCGCCATGGCGAACGGAATGGCGGTTGAACAGGATGTAGAGCTGGGGGCAAGGACCTTCGACGTGGTGGTCGCGGCATTTTTCGAGGAACGCTACGCCAACCTCTACGGACGCGACATCACGGCGCGCAAGGCGGCGGAGCGGGCGCTGGAGCGCTCGAAAGAGGAATGGGAGCGGACCTTCGACACCGTTCCCGACCTGATCGCCATTCTTGACGACCAGCATCGGGTAATGCGGGTGAATCAGGCCATGGCCAGGAAGATAGGACGTACGCCGCCGGAGTGCGTCGGCGCGGCTTGTTTCGAGGTCGTGCATGGGTGCAAGGCGCCGCCCGACATCTGTCCGCATGCCCTGACCTTGAAAGACGGCATGGAGCACACGGCCGAGGTCTATGAGGCGGGACTGGGCGGATATTTCCTCGTTACCACGACGCCGTTGAAGGATGCCGGCGGACGGATGATCGGGGCGGTCCATGTTGCCCGCGACATCACCGCGCGCAAGCAGTGGGAAGTACAGCTCCAGAAGTTCAATCGCGCGCTCAACGCGCTTGGACACAGCGGCCAAGCCATGATGCGCGCCACGGACGAAGCGCATTTCCTTGACGAAGCCTGCAAGATCATCGTCCAGGACTGCGGATATGCGATGGTCTGGATCGGGTTTGCGGAAGACGATCCAGCCAAGTCGATTCGTCCTGTGACGTACGCCGGTTTCGAGGAAGGTTATCTCGAGACGCTGAAACTCACCTGGGCGGACACGGAGCGCGGCCGCGGCCCGACCGGCAGCGCCATCCGCACCGGGCAGGTCTGCCGGTGCCTCGACATGCTTGCCGATCCAAAATTCCTGCCCTGGCGGGCGGAGGCCGTCAAGCGCGGCTATGCCTCGTCCATCGCGCTGCCGCTGATGGCGGGCGGCAAGGCCTTTGGGGCGTTGACCATCTACGCACAGGAACCGGTTGGTTTTACGGACGAGGAAGTGAAGCTGCTGACGGATCTGGCGGCCGACTTCGCCCAAGGCATCACGGTCTTGCGTACGCGCGCTGCCAAGGAGCGGGCGGAGAAGGAGGTGCGCGAAAGCGAGGAGCGCTATCGCACCCTGTTCAGTGCCATGACCGAAGGCTTTGCTCTGCACGAGATCGTTTGTGACCGCGAGGGGAATCCCTGCGATTACCGTTTCCTTGACATCAACCACGCCTTCGCGCGCCAGACCGGCCTCAAGCGTGAGGATGTGGTCGGCAAGACCGTGCTGGAGCTAATGCCGGGAACCAAACCGATCTGGATTGAGCGCTATGGCAACGTCGCCCTGACCGGTCAGCCCGCGCACTTCGAGCACGTCAGCGCGGACCTTGGGCGATTCTATGAGGTGACCGCCTTCCGTACCGCGCCGGGCCGTTTTGCCGTCATATACGATGACGTGACAGAGCTGAGGGAGATGCAGCGACGCGAGAAGGAGGACGCGGTTCAACTGGCATGGGGTCAGTCGGCCATCGACACCATCAACGCCATGAGCGACGGGGTGGTGCTGATGGAGACCGACGGAACCATCACGTCCGTCAATCCCGCGGTGGAGCACCTGACCGGACTCAATGGCGGGATGATTGTCGGTAGGAATGTGGAAGCACTGCTGCCGACTTTCATGATGGGGGCCAATCTTAAGACGGCGCGCTACTCGCTGGCGGTCCTGCGCCGCGGCAGGATTCCGAATTTGGCCCCCATACTCTGGAAGGGCCCTGATGGGCTGGTCTTGCATGTGCTGCCCAGCGTATCGCTGATGAGTGCGCCGGAAGGCGGCCGGCGGGTGATCGTGTTGACGCTCAAGGACGTGACGGAATTGCATGAAGCTACACAACGGCTGGAACAGAACGAACGGAAGTACCGCGAGTTGGTGGAAAATGCCAACAGCATCATCATGCGGATCACGCCCGAGCACAACATCACGTTTTTCAACGAGTATGCACAGAGGTTTTTCGGGTACACGGCCAAGGAGGTTTTGGGAAAGAACGTGCTCGGCACGATCGTCCCCGCGACCGATTTAACGGGCCGCGATCTGCGCGAGATGATGGTGCAGATCACGGAACATATCGAACTGCACGGGACCAACGAGAACGAGAACATCTGCAAGGATGGCAGGCGGGTCTGGGTCTACTGGTCCAACCGCGCCATCCGGGACGACCAAGGGAAAGTGGTGGAAATTCTGTGCGTCGGCACGGATATCACGGAGCGCAGGCGGATGGAGGCCGAGGCCCGGCGTTATCAGCAGCGCCTGCGGGAACTCGCCGAGCGGCTGGCGGCATCCGAGGAGGAGGATCGCTGGCGTATCTCGCGCTACATCCATGACACGATTATTCAGAACCTGTCGCTCTCCAGCATCCGCCTGGGTTCCATCGCGAAACCTCTGGCCGATGCCGACCAAACGGAAGCCTCCGGCAAGTTGCTCCAGGTCCGCGGTCTGCTCGACGAGGCGATTGACGAATGCCGCATGGTCATGTCCGACCTGACCCCTGCCCTGCTTTACGAGTTGGGGCTGATTCCTGCGCTCAACGACCTGGCCCAGCAACTTGAAAAGAAGCACGGGGCACGGATGATTGTCGAAGATGACGGGCAGGAGCAGCCTATGTCGCATCCGCTTCGCGGTCTGTTGTTCCAGTCGGCGCGGGAACTAGTCATGAATTCCCTGAAGCATGCCGGTCCGTGTGAGATCCGCGTCTCCTTGAGTTGCCGCGACGGCAATCTGCTGGTCCGCGTCGCGGACAACGGGAAAGGCTTCGGCCCGAAAAAGGCCAATGCCACGACCGACCATCAAGGCGGCTTCGGCCTGCTCAACATCCGCCAGCGTTTGGAAGGGCTGGGCGGGCGGCTCGATATCGAGTCGGTCCCCGGTAAGGGCACCACGACGATAATCAGCGTGCCCATGCGTTCAGGTGAGGACCGCCAAGGCTGACCTGTCATACCTTGAACAGGCTGATAGGCTGAAGGCTGTTAGACTGTTAGGAAGTAATTGTCTTCCTATTCGATTTCGAGGCAGGTCATTGACGACACCTGAAGTTCGTTTGCATCCAATTACACCTAACAGCCTTCAGTCTAAACAGCTTCAGCCTTGCTTCTGCTACTTAACAACTTGCTTGACCGGATTGCCTTCGCTGACCCAGCCATCGATGCCCTGTGGATATTCCAGGACGCGCGTGTAACCGAGCTTCATGAGCTTCGCGGCCAGAATTCTGCTGGCGGGGCATTGCGGGTTGACGCAGTAGGACACAATCATGGCGTCTTTCAATTTCAGTGCGGCGGCGATCTCCTCGTCCTTCGCCTCCGGGCTGAGGGTGACGGCATTCGCGATCCGTCGTCCGTCGTCGTACTTGCCGGTCCTGGCATCGACCAGCGTCAGGCTGACGCCGGAATCGATCAAGGCCTTCAATGCCGCAGTGTTAATTTCCGCCATCGTGGCCGCCTGCATCTTGCACTTGCATTTCCCCGGCATCATCTTGCAGTGAGGGCAGGCCATCTTGCCGCCCGGACCGCAGACCGCGCACTTACCGCCGCTGCCCTGCGAGTCGCTCATCGAACAACAACCCGAAATGGCGATCGCAACCGCCGCAACCATGCCCAGCATGAACATCTTGCTCATTTCCCGCTCCTTTTGTTTTGTGTTGTTTGCATCGTATCGTTCCCGACGCAATGAGCCTTACTCTATGCTGGCGCGGTTCAAACGAACAATAAGTCAAACCCTGATTGCACCCTTCGTATTCCCTGAGCCGGAAAAACCGCCGCCTTCTAAGCAACGCATCGCAGATGCGCCCTCAAGGGTATGAGCGGTATAAGTTGTGCGGCATCGAAGTCTTGCGTAGAATAACCGCCGTTGTTCGCAACGCGGTGGACGAGAGTTTCGGTCCTTTTTCCGCCCCGCAACTGTTTTCGCAGAAGCCCCGGTAGCTCAGTTGGACAGAGCAGCGGTTTCCTAAACCGCAGGTCGCGCGTTCGAGCCGCGCCCGGGGCGCCACTAAGTTTGCCAATAATACCGCGTATTTCCTAAGAAATACGCTGCATTTTGTCAGTCACGGCATTTCGGCTCGGCGGACCTCTAAGTGCCGCGCAACACCCAAAAGCCCCCTTTTTTTGGACAACTTTGGACAACTTTTGGACAACTGAAAAAAGCTACAATTTGCTCTTGCATGATTGGGCTACCAACTTTCCGTTGTCCGGACCACCATAAACGTCTGCACTCGGCGGGATGGGGGTAGGCATAGACCGGGTGGTGCCAGTCGCCAGAGGATGGGTTCAATCGCGCCAAAGTGCCGCGCTGGCGGTTAAACTCAAACCGATGATTGTGGCGCAGGAACGGCGATCCTACGGAATGATGTCCTTATCCGCCCGCCGCCACCACGGCAGCCAACCGCCAACCTGCACGGCCAACCACATCGTGTAGGCCAGCCAACGGGTCACGCCGACGTAAAGCATGATCTCCAGGAAGAGACCATCGCATTCGGCACGCGTGACCCGGCGCCCTCCAATACGCCGGTGGCAGTACAACCAATCATGGAAAAGCGCCGCGATGCCGTAACAGTTCTTGCCGTCACCGGCAGGCGGGATGTACCAGGTGAACGCCAGGGGGATTGAAGCCCAGTCGAAAACGAAGCCTTCTTTCACCGTGGAAATCTCACCCGTCGCCAACCGATACGACACCGCCGCGTCGAGCATCACGTTACCGCCGGCCGTGGTGATCGTCTCAACCCCGCCGTGGACCAGTCCGGCAAAACGCCCTTCGGGATCGGGAATCGGCTGGATGGTCTCTTCGCTCATCAGTCGTTCTCACGCCGGCGCACGCAGGGCGGTGAGGTTCATGGTGTGCCGATCGGTTTGCCGGTCATCCAGATCGAAACGATCGAACCCACCAGCCTCGCTCCGTAAGGCGAAAAAACCGCGACCGCCAATGGCCACCGATACGGTTGAACCGCTCGCAAGATCGCCAGCGTTGTGGCTAGCCCAAGTTTCGCGCTTTGCGTCATAAATCATTGAAAATCAACGCCCAAATTTTCGCGGCACTACAAAGTTGCCGACCGGGCGCGATCTTCGATCTGAACGGGATGTTTCCCGATCACGGATCGGTTACGGGGCAGG
>CAIYGI010000059.1 GCA_903925685.1 uncultured bacterium | reverse complement strand
CCTGCCCCGTAACCGATCCGTGATCGGGAAACATCCCGTTCAGATCGAAGATCGCGCCCGGTCGGCAACTTTGTAGTGCCGCGAAAATTTGGGCGTTGATTTTCAATGATTTATGACGCAAAGCGCGAAACTTGGGTTAGCCGCGTAAATCAGCTCAGCGTTCCTGTACCGGCCCCATCTTCACGACTTCGAAATCCCGGCCGCGCACGCGCTTGAGCGTATTCAACTCATCGTAGGCTACTGCGCCGCTTCGCATTCCTTGACCTTGCGGTCGTAAAAGTCCTGCAGGATCAGTCCGCGGTCGAGCAGTCCCTTCAATTCCGCCAGGCGGCTGGCGACCTGGCTTTTCGTGAATTTGGGCTTCACCGAAGTCATCACCGCGCCAACCTCGGCCTCGGTCAGCGCGTGGTTGAAAATCATGACGTCGTCGATCGCGCCGTTAAACGACTGGCCGATTTCACCGGGCAGCGTGCCGGTATTGTTCATGCCGATAACCAGGTTGTCGTTGCCGGACGACGGCTCCGCGAATTGCGCGGGCTCCTGTTTCTGCGCTTGTCCGTCAACATATAGCCTGGCTTTTGCGCCGTCGAACGTCACCGCCGCGTGGTGCCAGTTGCCGTCAGCGACAACGTTGTCGCCGAGGCAGCTCAAGCCTCCGGCCACGGCGCGCAGCCGCCCCTTCTCCTTCGCCTTCGGCGTCTCGCCGGCGATGCCCAGCGCGCACCGTGGATCACGGGCCTTGTCGAAAATAACGCGGGCGGCGCCGTTCGAGGCAGACGCCTGGAACCACACGGCATAGGTGGCCTGCTTGAGTCGCAGCGCGGGGTAGTTTGTGACCACGATGCACTGGTTGCTGGCTGCGAACGCAAAGCCGCCGCCGCGCTTGCCCGCGGCCGTCCAGGTGGCGCCCTGCGCGCGCCCGTCGTGACCGCGCCCCGAGCTGTCGGAAATCTTGCCGCCCGACGGCGCTTCGTCGAAACTGAATTGCAGCATCAGTCCCTGCGGGAAATCTGCCGCACCCACGCTTCCGGCCAGGGCCAGCAGCAGCGCCGCCGCCAGGCCGGCCCGCACGGTCAGGAAACGTCTTGCTCCCGGCAATCTTTCGTCGATGCGATTTCTGTTCGTCTCGGATGCTTTCATGTGTCAGTTCCCTGTTTTCGCCATTCTCTTCACCATCCGGCGTCAACGGTAGCCCCCGCCCGCGCCAAGGTCAAGCCGTTCGCGCATCGTTACCGCTGCGGCTGCCGCGCCAGACCGGCAAGCATCCGCAGCACGATCTGTCCGACGCGTTGAAGGCTGGCGGCGCTGAGTTTGTCCGGCGTGTCATCGAGGGTATGCCAGTAGTTGTTCTCGCCAGGCCGGGCGCCGTACTGGAAATCGATCAGGTCCACCGCCGGCATGCCGGCAGCCATGAAGGGCACATGATCGTCCAGCATCGCGCCTTCGAACAACGACACCTGATTCCGGACGCCCGCCGCGCGCGCCGCCTCGAACGCCGCCTGCAACAGCTCCGGCGCGCAGTTGCGCGGCAGGGTCAGGGTCAGGTCGCGGTCGCCCACCATGTCGAGCAGGATCACGGCCCGCACCCGGGCCGCCGCGCCGTCGCGCCGCAGCCGCGCCGCCTCGTGGCGGCTGCCATGCAGCCCGTCGCGCGGACCATAATCCACGGCGCACTCCTCGCCGTCCAACCCTACCAGCCGCACGGTCAGCGGCGGCGCGGAACCGGCCGCCAACAAACGCGCCAGTTCGATCAGTACGCCAAGGCCCGACCCCGAATCGTTGGCGCCCATGAATCCCTCTCCGATTCCGCCCTTGGTATCGTAGTGCGCCACCAGCAGCGCCAGGTTGGAGCCCGTGCCGGGAATTTCGGCGCTCAGGTTGCGGAAGGTTCCCGTGCCGGCGGGCACGGGATCGTCAAAGACCTCAAGGCGCGGGACCACGCCGGCGTTGCGGAAACGTCCGGCCAGGTGCTCCGCCGCGCGCGCCGCGCCCGGCGTGTTGGCGACACGCGGCACGATTTTCGCCAGCGCCACCGCCTCCGCCAGCGCCCGTTCCCCTGAAAACGCCGCATAGTCCGGCTTCCACTCCGCAGGCGCCGGCGCAGGCGCGCGCCGGCACGAAACGCCCGCGCCCGCCAGCAGCGCCATCAATGCAACAACCGCATTTTTCCGCATAACGCGAATGGTGCCCCCGCCATCCGCCCCGCGTCAATGGCGAATCCACCGCGAGTCCGCCGCGCCCGCTTCACTTTCGAAAAAACACCAGCGTGCCGACGGGCAGCGCGGCATCGGGCAGACGGGCCCCGTGCGTGAAATGTCCGTCCGGCAGGCGATACACCGTGGTGGCCGCCCGCCAGCGGTTGCCGGCGATGGCCAGCGCGGAGCGGGCGGCGCTCACTTCCCCGCCGTAAAGGTAGCCGGAGAGCACGAAGGTGTTCGGGGGCGGGGCGCGGCGCACGGCGTCTGACAGCATGTCGCCGCGATTCACGCGTCCATCGGGGAAAAAATAAAAGGACTGCGCGGCGGCGGAATCCTGACGGGCGGGCGGCGGCGGCGCGGCCGTCGCGCGCTGCCCTCCTTCGTACGATTCCGCATCGGCGTTGGACCCGTACAGCACGCGCGCCAGATAGGGATCCCCCACCGTCAGGCGGCCGGCGCGGACATCAGGATCGTATGACGGTTTGGCCGCAAGCCCGAGCTCGCGCCGGACGCTGGCGGTGCCCATCAACATCCCGCAGCGCTTGCGCCCGCGGTGATTACGGCGGAACCACTGATTGGGTTCTCCGTACGCCACCATGGAGTGCGTCAGCACCCTTTCGTCGGGAATATGGTATGCGGCCTGCAAGCGCCGCACCAGTTCCCGCAGGGCCGCCGCCTGGGCGCGCATGGGCGGACGACTGTAGAAACCCACGACCTCGATGCCGACCGACATGTTGTCCAGATTCTCGCGGCCATTCCACATGGAACGTCCGGCATGGGTGGCCACCCTGGTATGATCCACGATCCTGTACACCAGTCCCTCGGGCGCCACCATGTAGTGGGCCTCGCCGTTCTGGCAAAGCTTGTGCAAGGCCCCGGCGGCCGTGCCTTCGGTGGTATGCAGCACGATGTAGTCGGTGCGGGCGCGCACGGGACGCGTGCGATTGGCCGGACACGAGGTGCCGGCGATCGTGAACGCGGAGCCGGGCAGTGCGCCGGCCAGCAGCAAACAAATGCTCAGGTGGATAGACTGAAGGCTTTTAGGCTGAAGGAAAAACGGCACTAAAGACGCCATCAGAGTTGATGTGACCTTTTTCATGCACGATTCTTACTCTGACCTGCACAGCCTAAACACCTGGGCGGTTACGTCGGAGGGCGCAACGCCAACAGTCCCGTCAGCACATCCAGCGCCCGATCGAGCTGGCGATCCGTCAGCGTCTTCGCTTCCGTCTTGCCTTTCTCCGAGCGCGCTGGATTTTCCTCGCGGGCGCGCGCATCCTGCACCTTGGCCCACTCCTCGGCCGAGACGGGCACGAGAATATCGGGCTCGATGCCGGTTTCGTGGATCATGCGTCCGGCGGGGGTGTAGTAGCGCGCGGTCGTCAGGCGAATGGCGCTGCCGTCTTCGAGCGGAAGAATCGTCTGCACCAGCCCCTTGCCGAAACTCACGTCCCCGATCAGCACGGCGCGGCGGTTGTCCTGCAGCGCGCCGGCCAGGATTTCGGCGGCGCTGGCGCTGCCGGGATTGATCAGCACGGCCAGCGGAAAATCGGTCAGATGCACCCGGCCCCCCGCCACGGCGGGCGGCGGATTCGGCAAGCCCGGCCGGCGGCGCGTGGCGACGATCACGGCGCCCTTGGGCAGCAACTGCTCGGTCGTTTCGACCGCCGCGGTCAGCAGACCGCCGGGATTGTTGCGCAAGTCGAGCACCAGCGCCCGCATGCCCTTGGCGCGCAGGCTCTCGATGGCCGTCTGCAGATTGGTCGCGGTCGTCTCGCTAAACTGGGCGATGCGGATATAGCCGATAGCGCCTTCGAGCAGGCGCGTCCCCTTGACGCTGGTCATGGTGATCACGTCGCGTACGATCGTCACGTCCTTGATCCCGTCCTCGCGCTGCACGCGCAGGCGCACACGGCTGCCCTTCTCGCCGCGGAGTTTGCGGATGCCGTCGCGCAGGCTCATGCTGTCGGTGCGCGCCCCGTCGATTTCGGCGATGCGGTCGCCCGCCAGTATGCCGGCCCGGTAGGCCGGCGTGTCTTCCATGGGCGCGATCACGATCATGGCGCCGTCCTTGACGCCCACCACGATCCCAAGGCCGCCGAATTCCCCGGAAGTATCGTCCTTGATATCCTGATACGAATCGGCATCCAGATACTGGCTGTACGGATCCAGCGCCTGCAACATGCCGTCCACGGCGCTGTGGAACAACGCCGGGTATTCCGTGCGGCCGGGGTCAACGTAGTCCTGGCGGATGATCGCCATGGCGCGCGTCAGTTGTCGCATCTGTTCGTAAGGATCGTTGGACTCCACGGTTGTGGCGCCATCTTCAGCGCCCGCATTGCCGACAACGTTAGTCGCCGCCGGCAGGTTGGTGGCCGTTGCCGACAGCGCTTTTCCAGTAACGCCGGACTCATGCCCCGCGTTCGTGCCTGTCACCGGCAGGTGCCGGCACCCGCCGGCGGCCACGGCCAGGGTTGCCAGAACGGCCGCCCATACGCCGGCGCCAAGCCGCCGTGGCGTACGATCTCGCATAAAATTGATCGGATATAAATTCATGACGTTGCGGGCTTCTTATAGGCCCGTACCGCCCCTTTTGTCGAGCCGGAAAGCAGCGCCGCGTCGCGTTTCCGGGCGCATGGCAGTTCTGTTGGTCTTTTCCCCTTACCGGCCAAGCGCTTGCAGGGCGGCCTCGCGCAGGCGCGGATCGCCCGCCCGGCCGTAACCCAGCCACAACACGCCGTCGCGGAAATCCAGCACGCCGTAGCCGCGCTCTTCGATCAGCGCGCGCAGGACCGCGGCGCAGCCGTGCGGTTTCATGTCGGCTTCGCGCAGATCGCTGAGCACGAAATCCACCGGCACGTTCCGGTACATGGCGGCCGGGGTCAGCAGCAGCACGCGGCGTTGCGCCAGGTGCGGACCAATGTGGTTGTCGGCGCAGAGCGAGGCGCCGGGCGGTACGCGCGTCACTGCTTCGCGCAGCGCGGGCAGATTTGCGCGCAAACGGAAAGGATGCCGGCGCAGCGGGCGGCGGATCTGGGTGTCGAACAGCAGCGCCGCGGTGGCGAGCAGGGCCAGGGCTGCAGCCGCGCGGGCCAGTTTTGGGGCGCGCCCGGCCCAGGGCCGTAACCGCCGGACCCCGTGCATGGCGGCAAAGAAGAGGAAGGGCAGCGTCGGCGCGATGTAGCCGTAACGCACATCGGCCTGCACGGTGAAAGTGCTGAGCAACAGGATCGCCAGCAGCGGCAAGGCGGGTGTCAAGTGGCGGAGCGAGCAAAGGCACAGGAAGCCCACCGCAGCCAGCAATCGGGTGAGCGCCCAGATTTTGTCGCGTTGAACCCAGGGGCTCAACGTGTCGACGGGATGCCGGAGCGCATTCCCGAGCGCTTCCGCAGGCGTCGCACCCAGCCGTCCAAAACGCTCGGCCCAGTGCGGTACATGCGCCGCCCCGCCGCCGGCCAGCGCCATCACGCCCCCCACGGCCAGCGCCAGCCAGAGCAGACTCAGCGCCAGCGTGACGGCGCCCCAGCGCCGCCGTCCCGGCACGGCCAGCAGCAGGATCAGCCCAAAAACCGTCCAGACCCCGGCGGCCACCTCGTAAGCGGAGACCGCAAGCAACGCGGCGGCCGCGAAGGCCCAGGGCCGGCGCAGCCGGTAGGCCAGCAGCGCCGCCAGCATAGGGCCCACCGTGAGCGCTTCGAGATGAAAACTGTCCAGCGCGCCGCAGGCGATCGCGGGGTGCGCCAGGTAGAGCGCCGCGAAAATCCAGGCCCAACGCCGGGACGACGTGATCTCAAGCGCCAGCGCATAGGCCGGAAAGACGCCCGCCGCGAGCGCCAGGACCTGCGCGGCGATCAGCCCGCCGACGCCGCCAACGGCTTGCACCGGAGCGAACGCCAAAAGCAGCGGCCAGACATGCCGCGCCAAAAAGTCGTCGGACCCCGCCAGCAGCGACGACACCAGACCGTGCCCGTGGTTCACATTCCATAGCAATTGTGTGTGCAGCGCCAGGTCCAGCGCGCTGGAACGGAACGCGGCATGCAGAAACGCCGCATACACCCCTATCAGCAGCGCCCACACTCCGGCCACCACCGCCAACCGCCGCCCCTCGCCCTCCGTCAGCCCTGGCATATTCTTCGCGCATTCCATAGATGCCGTGAGTATGTCCAAGCCGCGCCCGCGTGGCAACGAATATGGCGACACTCCCTGAATATTCCTGCCAACAGGTGTCGCTGTTGTGGCAAAGGAACATCGAAATCGGTATCGTTATCGAAATCGAAATCGCTATCGGTATAACTCACTGGACCAAAACATGGTGCAGTTACCGGACAGTGCCGAGAAGGATTATTGCCGAAAAATTCATGATCCGCCGCCACCGAAGAGAGCATATAGCCGTCGAAAAACTCACGGACAAACCGATCTGCATAATTTCAATTGCTGAGAAGTTGGTGGTGAACTTGACGGTTATCTGCGCTTCTGCCATGCTTTTCAGCATGACATCGCTGCTTCAGACCGGTTTCGAAAACGAAGAACAGCTCGACGTCGTGCTCGCGCAGCCATACCCCGAACTCGGCGCCCTGCTGAAGCAAGAAGAAATCCATGAAAGTCTTTATCTACAGTCACACCCATTGGGACCGCGAATGGTACCTTAGCCAGACGCAGTACCAGTATCGCCTCATCCGCACCATCGACGAAATCATCGAACGGATCGAGGCCCATGAGGGCTTCGACGTCTTCGTGCTCGACGGGCAGACCTGCGTGATCCAGGACTACCTGGAATTGAGGCCGGAGCGGGCCGCAGATGTCCGCCGCCTGATCGGCGCCGGCAAGCTGGTCATCGGCCCGTGGTACAGCATGCCGGACGATTTCCTCGCCGGCGGAGAGGCGCTGATCCGTAATTTCCTGCGCGGCCATGCCGACTGCCTCGCCTATGGAGCCGCTTACCCGAATACCGGTTATGTCCCCGACAGCTTCGGCCATATCGAGCAACTGCCCCAGCTCCTGCGCGGGGTTGGAATCGACAACTTCGTCTTCGGCCGGGGCCGACCGGCAGCGCTCGATACGGCGGCCGGGCACAAGCAGGAATTCCTCTGGCGGGCTCCGGACGGCTCCTCTGTCTTCGCCTGGAACTTGCCCGAGTCCTACGCCGGCGCCCGTTACCTGCCCGGCCCGGACAAACCGGAGGCCCTCCGGGACCGTTTCCTTGCCATTATCAAAACCCATGCCCACTCTCACCGGCCTGACCTGGTTCTCGCCGGGCACGGCATGGATCACACTTGGCTACAGCGGGACATCGCGGCCATTCTGCGCGCCCTTCCCGCGCTCATGCCAGAGGTGACGTTTCACCACGGCACCATCGAGGATGCGCTGCGCGAATGGAAACGGAATATGCCGGCGGACCTGGAAACCTGGGAAGGCCAGTTGCGAGGCCGACTGCGCGTCGCTGAGCTGCACGGGACGCTCTCGAGCCGGATCGACAACAAAGTGTGGAACGCACGCGCCCGCATGTTCGTCGAGAACCTGGCCGAACCGCTCGACGCCATCGCCGGCCGATTCGGCAAGCCCCCGGCCCTCTGCCATCTGCGCAAGGCATGGGAACTGATGCTGCAAAACCATGCGCACGACTCCATCTGTGGCTGCAGCCAGGATCGCGTCCATGACGAGGTGAACAGCCGATTCATCAAGGCGTCGGAGATCGGCACGGACGTGGCCGACTCGGCCCTCGATCTGCTCAACGGCGCGGCCCGCCGGAACAACGCTCCGGGCGCGATCATCTATGCCGGGCTCAATGCCGGCCATCCGGTGATTGAGTTTGTCCTGCGGCTGCCCGGGCGCCCCCCCCGCAACCTCTGCCTGGCCGAAGCCGACGGTAAGCTCAGCGCCGTTCAGATTGAAAAGGTGGAGGAGTTGCGCATCGTCCATACCAATGCCACCGTCAACTGTTTCGAGGCCCGCGCGGTCGTCCATCTTCCCGACCTCCAACCCGGCGAGGTACGGCGGCTGAACGTGTCACAGGGGCGTACAGCCGCGCCTGCGGCACCGGTACGCTGCCACGGTCGCATCCTGGAGAACGATCTTCTGCGCGTCGAGGTGCGCCCGGATGGAACACTCGATCTTACCGACCCGCGGAGCGGCCGAACCGTTTCCGGCACCCACTACTTTGCCCAGGATGCCGATCTCGGCGGCGGCTACCACTTCGAGCCGATCGAAGGCGACATCCGCCGCGACACCCGCAGCGGCAAGGCGCGGGTCCGGCGGCTCGCGGCCGGCCCGCTGCGCGGCCGGCTCGATGTGACCACCCGCCTCGCCGTTCCCGCGAGCTACGACCGCCAAAAACGGAAACGCGTCGGCCGTGCTGTCATCACCCTGACCTCGACCCTCACGCTGGACGCGGGCTCGGACACGTTGGAAATCGCCACCGTGATCGACAATCCGGCCGGAAACCAGCGGCTGCGTCTGGTGCTGCCCTCCGGCTTGCGCACCACCGAGGTCCATGCCGATGCCAGCTTTGCCGTGCATGCCAATACACCCGAGCGCTGGCCCGCCGATCCGCGTCAGAATTTCCACCCCATGCGTTCCTTTGTCGACATTGCCGACGAAGCGGGCGGACTCGCCTTCCTCGGCTGCGGCCAGCACGAGTACGAGATCGTGCCACGGCCGGAGGGAACGGATCTGGAGGTTACCCTGCTGCGCTCGGTGGACTTCGTCTTCCTCTGCTCGACCTGGGAGACGCCCGGCGCCCAGTTGCGGGGACGCCTGATTCAGAACTACGCCCTGCGGCTGCATCCCGGGGACTGGCGGACCGGCAAAGTCGCCGAGAGCGCCGCTGTATTCATCAACCCCGCGGTGGCCAACGTCAACGGGGACTCCTGCCATCCTCACGAGGATCAGGACCACGCCACAATCGGATTTTACGCCAAACGCCATGGCGTCGAGGTTCCGATCGACACCAACCGCTCGCCCTGGTATGCCACCAACGCTCATCGCGACGGATGGCGACGCATCGAACAAGACCGGTTCTGCGACATACCGATCCCGGCGCGCCTCGTCCCGTTCACCATCGAGGGCAAACACCTCATCGTCAGCGCCTACAAACGTACCGAGGACGGTCGCGGAGAAATCCTGCGCTTCTGGAGTGCGGCGGGCGAAGAACAATCCGTTGTCATCCGCGCCGCAGAAGCCGGCACAGTCCTGACCCGTAACGATCTGCTGGAACGCCCGATCACACCGGAGGTCTCCGCGACCGGATCGATGGTTCTGGGTGTGAAACCGTTTGAAATTCACACTTCCTGATCCCGTGCTGTAATTACGCATGTTTTTGCGAACTGCCCGGAAAATGACATGGCACTTTTTGACGCGTGACAAGTAAAGCGGCGTGGTGAATTCTTTGGGGCGAACAAACGGTCCCACAAAGGAT
>CAIYGI010000058.1 GCA_903925685.1 uncultured bacterium | reverse complement strand
TGTGGTTTCGGATAGATGGCTTCGAGCCCCATCTTGCGCATGAGTCTGCGCACGCGCTTGGGGTTCCAGTCGCCCCCGGTCGCACGGTTCAGCCAGAGCGTCATGCCTCTGACGCCCAGAAACGGGTGCTCGATATGTTCCGCGTCCATCATCCGCATCAGTCCCAAGTTCTCCGGTGTTTCGATCTCCGGCAGGTAGTAGAAGCTGGATCGGGGCAGCCCCAGCAATTGGCATTGTCGCGCCAGCGAGAGCCGCCCCGTGGAGTCCACGAGTGCCCGCCGGTTAGCGGTCGAGGTCAGGGAGCTTTTTTTTTAGCCACTCCAGTTCCATCTTCAGTCGGCCGATCTGCTCGTAGAGAGCCACCTCGTGATCCGGCCGCAGTCCGCGCTTGTCAGCGGGATGCTCGAAGATGCCCGTCGCCCCGTCCTGCAACTGCCCTTTCCAGAGGCTCACTTGCGTGGCATGTACCTGATAGCGCGTTGAGATTTCGCGGATGCTTTCCCGCTCCCGCAAGGCGTCGATCGCCACCTTGGCCTTGAATCCAGGCGCGTGTTTCTTCCGTTTGTCGCCCATGTTGCTGCTCCCATTTCCGGGCCGATTTTACATCTTAGCAACCTGTCCAGTTTTTGGGGAGCGGCTCAGAGATTCTGATCGCGGGGAGACTTGGGCACCCGACACTTGCGAGCCCGGACCATGCAAAGTGCGGGTTGGCATGCACATTTTTCAATAAGTCGAAACGGAAGGCGTACATTCACGAAGTCAAGGCTTTCGATCGGCACAACCAACCGATCGACATCACATGGGCCAATCGCATCAACGAATGCGGCAACCCGGAAGACCCGTGTCACCTAATCGGAGTCATTGACAGCGAGACACTTTACTTGCGGGGAAACTCAGGTCGTGAGATCGAATTCTGCAGACTCGAGATCTACCACTCCTTTTCTTCGCAACCCGTCACCGTTGTCTTTGACACGTTCAAAGAGTTCGAGCAGACCTGAACAAAGAGGACAGATGCATGACTACCGAACTGTTAGCGAGCAGTGTTCTTGTAGGTTTCGTGTCCGCAGCTGTCGCGGCGGTGTTTACGCACTACTTACTCGAATGGCTCGGACGCCAGAAGGCGCGCCGCGCGCACATCGGCCAAAGGATTGATGCACTGGAGGAACGGGCGTGCGCCTGGCTTCAAATACTTCCCTCCAATGTCCAAGGAGTAAATCAAGAATCCGTTCAAAAACGCCTGTTTGAAATTGCCCTTTCGCGTTTGGAGAGAATGCTTTCCGTTGAACAGAACAAAACTCTTCGATCCAACTGCTTGAACCTACCAAACGTAAGCGAGACTCGCCAAGCCAAAAGGGAGTTGGACCAAATTCTCCAGAATGCAGGCACGCTGTACAAGTCAGTTGATCGATCATGATGGCAATCGGGAGACAAAATGGACCTATCTCTTGATCGTTTTGTTGACTTCTTGGCACGAAACAAGATCCGCGCCACATACGGCGCGGTCGCGGCCGCAATCGGCGTTCCGCAACAATCACTGGGTGAATTGCTGGGGGCGAAAACGCGCCGGGCCTCTTGGGTGGTGAACGCACAGAGCGGTGAACCGACGGGCTACCTGCCAGATCAGAAGGACCCAGACTTGAAAACTACGGAGGAGATCATTACCACCGGCAACGAACTCCTGTTCCGGATGAGACGCGAAGGCCAACCGACCAAGGACTCGCGCGCGCTCACATCGCCATGAACCGCTTCCAGTCACAACCCAGTAACGAAAGAAAGGCAAGAACATGAACAAGAACAAGAACAAGCAACCGACGGAGCATGTACTCGCCATCTGCAAGAACTCAAAATGCGACCGCTACGGCATTTTGGTTCCGCATCGGCGCACGTCTGATCCACTCAAAATAGCCTGTGAAAAATGCGGTGAGATCAGAAATGTGACTTCAAAGGGGTTAGCCTAGAAACCCCAGAGTCTCTGCGGTCAGACCAAAGGGGCAACCGTGGCGCGCATTGCACTGCCCCGCGTACTCGCGGGGATGGGGAAAATGCCCGCTCAGTTTGGCCCAGGCCGCAAGGCACGCCGGGTGGGCGTGGATACGTATCCCGACCGCCCGGCGTAACGCCGCCGCCGGACCGGTATCCTGCGCGATCCGTGCGGCCCCGATCCGCGACACTCCGGCGCGTCAGCCTCCCAGCCTCACCCACTTGCTCACGCGGCGGCCAGTGAATGCCCATCACCGGCCGCTGTCTGCCCGCCGCCGGCCTGCAACAAGGCGATGATCTCCGACTCCCGGAACCCCGTCGCCCGCTCCATACCAGGCAAATGCCACTTCTTCAAGAGCCCCCGCTTGACCCAGTTGTCCAGGGACCGGGCACACCGGCCGAACCGCTTGGCCGCTTCCGTGCGCGAAATGACGCGATCCGGCGGCGCGGCGTGCTTGTCATCGGTTGCCAGGAGCCGCTTCCGCTCCTCGGCACTGACGGTGGAATCGCTCTTCAGTATGGCTTCAACTGCGGCACGTGTATGTGACTGCATGGTCTTTTCTCCTCGGATCGCGACGCCCGATTGCGCGCGTTTCCACCATACGCCAGAAATCAACACATTCAACTCCGCTTCCCCCGCCAGTTATCAAAAACAACGGAAATTACCGCAAAAGAGCACCAACCCACCCAACAACCCCGTTTCCACTGCCAAAGTGGCAGCGGCGTCTCGCCGCTGTTCTCACACCAAAAGCGCCGTACTCGCACAAATGGCGAACGCGGCGCGCATTTCGCTGCCCCGCGTACCCGCGGGGATGGGGAAAATGCCCGCTCAGTTTGGCCCAGGCCGCAAGGTCGGCGCTCATATCCTTGCCCCGCGTCAGTCCGCCTACATCTCGCGCCGCCCGCGCGGCGCGAGGGGCAAACGTGGCGCGGATCGGGTTTCCGTCCGCACGGGAACGCAGAAGACCGGTTCGGCCGCAAGGCTTCGATGGGTGAGGCAGGATAGGTATCCGCCTCACCCGGAGAAACGCCGCCGCCGGACCGGTATCCTGCGCGATCCGTGCGGCCCCGATCCGCAACACGCCGGTGCGTCAGCCTCCCGCCTTACCCCTCGTCCCTGCCAGCGCGAGCAACGCCGTCCGCGTGGCCTCTAAGTTCTCGACCGTCAACGCCTTGGCCAACCGCTGCACCTCCGTTAAGACCTTATCTGCATCCACGACCGTCTTCTCGTCCGTGGCGACCGCGATTTCAACTGCCGGCGCCGGCAATGCCAACGGCGCGGATCCAGCCGGCAACGCCTCGAAACTCTTGGTCAACTTCGAAACCAACGCCTTGTCGAAGTGCGTGTAGTGATTCACCATGATGCTGGAAGAGTGCCCAGTCACCCGCTGGATCAGGGCATCAGGCAACCCCGCAGCCCTCGCGATCGTCACGAAAGCATGCCGCGCCGAATGCGCCCCATACTTCACCAGTTTCCGCCCGCCGTGAGAGCCAGCAATACTCGTTACAAACCCGGCCTTCTCATACACCTGTTGGATTTCCTTGGAAAGCGCCGCCCCCCGGTTCTGATGGTAGAGCTTCGCAATCGCCGGCAGGACATACCGGGACTTCTTCGGCAGAGAATCCAGGACCGCCCGCGCCTGCGGAAGGATCGGAATCACGACAGTTTCGCCCTTCCGCCGTGCCGTCTTTCCCGGCACCAATTGGATGATGCCATTCTTCAGGTCCACTGCCGTCCACGGCATGGTGGCCAGATCCCCAAGACGCTGACCGGTGCAAACCAGGAGGATCAACAGATTCTTCATGTCCCCTGAGGCAGACTCCACCAACACGGAAGCCTGTTCCAAGGACAACGCTTCCTTGCGGTGACCGGCTTTATCCACCGTGCGCGACGCAAAACCCGTCCAGGGGTTGAACCCTTTCATGCGCGCCTCGCCATCCAACACCCGCCAAACGCGCAGCAACGTCTGAAGGTGCTGGTTGAAGGTACTGGCCGAGACTTTATCTTCCCGCAAATGGGCAAGGTAGGCACTGGCAATGTCAGCCGTAACCCCCCTCATGTTCTCAACATCCGCGTGTTTAACTGACATCCACTTCACGAACCCATTCACCTGGGCCTTGTACCCCATCAGGGTTCGCTCGCCCGAATCCGGCCGCCGCGGACTATCCAGGTACGTTTGCCAGACTGCCGGCAACCTCACACCCGGCGCGGTGGCATCCTCCAGCTTCGCGGCTCGCGCCTGGGCGCCACTCAATTTCCCGGCGATGGAGTCCATGGTGGCGACTTCGTTTTGGGCCAGGAACGGTGCCACCAGTTCAGCCAACTTGGTCTTTGCCGCCCCCTCATCCGAGCAACCCGTCGCCACGCAAAACCGCTTGCCGTTGCTCTGCCAGGCAGCGTAGTATTTGTTTCCGCGCTTAACCAACCGACCCTGAGTCACCTTCATTCCAGCCCCCTTTCAGCCACTTTACCCAATTGATCACTGCTGAGATAGATTAGCAGAATAGGGCTTCCATAACAACTACAAAAACACTACAAGTCTTTATTGGCGGGGCTTTTAGTTCGCTTCTGCTGATTTGTAATCAGCAGGTCCGCGGTTCGAACCCGCGTGCTGGCTCCAATTAAGAAGCCCAAAAATACGCAATATTTATTGGAAATAACCGCAATTTTTCGGCGCTCGTCGTCTTTTTCCCCTCTCGTCGTTCCCTCTCGTTCGCACCCTTTCTCGTTCGATTTTGACTACAGTTTGTATACATGTTTCAAGACGCCT
>CAIYGI010000057.1 GCA_903925685.1 uncultured bacterium | reverse complement strand
TGCTCTCGAAAGAGATCGAGAATGGGGAATATGTTGTGCCGGGAACCCCGGTTGTCACCGTCGGCGACATTATCAACGTCTGGTTGCGCGCGTATCTCGACGAGTCGGATCTGGGCCGCGTCAAGCTTGGACAGACGGTAAAAGTTGCCACCGATACTACTTATCCGGGCAAGAACTACACGGGACGGCTGTCTTTCATAGCCTCGGAGGCGGAGTTCACTCCCAAAAACGTGCAGACCGCCAGGGAGCGCGTGAAACTCGTGTACAGGATCAAGGTCGATATTTTCAATCCAAATCAGGAACTGAAGCCTGGTATGCCGGCGGATGCGGAGATCGAGTCCCGCTAAAGTGCGCCATGGATGCCATCCGGACGGAAAATCTGACCCGGCGCTTCGGAAATACCGTTGCCGTGGATCGGCTCAGCTTTTCCGTGGCCGAGGGCGAACTCTTTGGTCTGGTAGGGCCGGACGGCGCCGGCAAGACGACCACCATGCGCCTGTTGACCGCGATCATGGATCCAACCTCCGGCGATGCCTGGGTGGCCGGCTGTCACACCGTGCGCGAAGAGGCGGCGATCAAGGACTCGATCGGTTACGTCAGCCAGCGCTTCGGCCTCTACCAGGATCTGACGGTCAGCGAAAACATGAATTTTTACGCCGACATCTACGGCGTACCCCGCCGTGATCGGACGGAAAAGATCGACCGCCTGCTGGCCTTCAGCAACCTGGCGCCCTTCAAACAACGCCTGGCCGGCAATCTTTCAGGCGGGATGAAGCAAAAACTGGGACTGGCCTGCGCGCTGATCCATACGCCCAAGGTGCTTTTCCTGGACGAACCAACAAACGGCGTGGACCCGGTTTCCCGGCGCGATTTCTGGCGCATCCTCTACCAGCTGGTGCGCGAGCGGGTCACGATCTTCATCTCCACCGCCTATCTCGACGAAGCCGAGCGCTGTACCCGCCTGGCGCTGTTGCACCGCGGCAGACTCCTGGCGCTTGGCACGCCTGGCGAGGTCAAACAATTGATGCGCGGCGCGATTCTGGAACTGCGCACCTCCGATGCGCGCCGCGCCGCTGTGTTGCTGCGAAAAGAGCTGCCAGACTGCACCGTCGGCCTGTACGGTGACCGCATTCACATGGTTACGAGCGAACCGGATGCCACCAAGGCCAGTGCCACGGCCGTACTCCAGGGCGCGGCCATCGCCATCACCGTTGTCAGGCAGGTGCCGCCCACACTCGACGATGTTTTTGTCTCCGTTCTCGCCCAGGCGGAAGTAGGCGCCCGCCATGAATAGCCCCGGCACGGCGGTCGTGGTGAGGGACTTGGAAAAGCGCTTTGGCGACTTCGTGGCCGTAAACCGGGTGTCGTTCGAGGTCAAGCGGGGCGAGATTTTCGGTTTCCTTGGTCCCAACGGCGCGGGAAAGTCCACGACCATCCGCATGCTCTGCGGCATCCTGATTCCTTCTGGCGGCGCCGGCACGGTCGCTGGACTCGACATCCTCACCCGGCAGGAGGAGATCAAGGCCAATATCGGATATATGAGCCAGAAGTTCTCGCTCTATGAAGATCTGACCGTCGAGGAGAACATCGACTTCTACAGCGGCATCTACCGGATACCCGCGGAGAAGAAGCAGGCGCGCAAGGAATGGGTGCTCCAGATGGCCGGCCTGAAGGAACACCTCCATTCGCGAACGGGCACCCTTTCCGGCGGCTGGAAGCAACGGCTGTCGTTGGGCTGCGCCATTCTGCACGAGCCACCCGTGATCTTCCTCGACGAACCCACCTCAGGCGTCGACCCGATCAGCCGCCGCCAGTTTTGGGATTTGATTTACGAACTGGCCGGCAAAGGCGTGACCGTCTTCGTGACCACCCATTACATGGACGAAGCGGAATACTGCGACCGCATCGCGCTGATCTACCGCGGCGAGCTGATCGCCATGGGCGCCCCGGCTGACCTCAAGACGGAGAAGCTGCGGGAGGATAGCATCGCCCCGTCCATGGAAGACCTGTTTGTCTCGCTGATCGAAGCGCACGACCGGGATGCACGGCCCCAGGAGGAGGTGCGGCGATGAAGCTTTTCCGTGTCCGGGCCATCGCCCGCAAGGAATTCATCCATATCGTGCGCGACCCACGCAGCCTGGGCATGGCGATTGCCGTTCCCATGCTGCTGCTGAGCCTTTTCGGCTTCGCCCTGACGATGGACGTGGACAAGGTTCCGCTGGCGGTCTGGGATCAAAGCGGCACGCCTGACAGCCGTGAGCTGATCGCGCAGTTCTCCGGCTCGCGCTACTTCAACATCCGCGTTCAGGCCCGCAACTACCGCGAGGTCGTACGCGCCATCGATTCCAGGGAGGCGCTCGCGGCGCTGATTGTCCCCGCCGACTTTGCCGACCGGATGGGGGCCGGACAGGTCGTGCCGGTCCAGGCGATCGTCGACGGCAGCGACGCCAATACCGCCACCATCGCCATGGGCTACGCGCGCGTTGTGACCTTCGCATACTCCCAACAACTGGCGCTGCGCGAGGTCCAAAGGGTGGGGGGGGCGGCGATCAACCTGCCGGTCGAGGTCCGGCCCCGCGTCTGGTACAACGGCGACATGGAGTCCAAGAATTATATTATCCCGGGGCTGATTGCCGTGATCATGATGGTCATCGCGGCCTTGTTGACTTCGCTGACCGTGGCCCGCGAATGGGAACGCGGGACCATGGAGCAATTGATCTCCACCCCGGTGCGCGGTCCTGAACTGATTCTTGGGAAGCTCCTGCCATATTTTGCCATCGGCATGCTGGACGTGCTGCTGGCCGTGCTGATGGGCGAATTCTTTTTCGACGTTCCGCTGCGCGGGAACGTGGGTTTGCTGTTCGCAGTCTCCGCGATATTCCTGTCCGGCGCCTTGACGCTTGGGATGCTGATCAGCATCGTCACCAAAAGCCAGCTTTTGGCCAGCCAACTGGCCATGGTGCTCACCTTCCTGCCCGCGTTTCTGCTCTCGGGTTTCATGTATGACATCGGCAACATGCCGAAGTTCATTCAAGGCATCACCTATTTGATTCCGGCCCGCTACTTTGTCGCTCTGCTGAAGGGCATCTATTTGAAAGGCATCGGATTGGAAATACTCGGGATGGAAGCGCTGCTGCTGGTCGTTTTCGGCGCGCTGGTCATGGTTGTTGCCAATTTGAAATACAGGAAGAAGGTGACCGTCTGATCCTGGAACGTGTCAAGTGCATGCTGGTGAAGGAGTTCATCCACATCTTTCGCGATCCGAAGATGAAGGCGGTGATCTTCCTCGTGCCCGTCATCCAGTCCATGATTTTCGGTTACGCGGTGACAACCGATGTCAAACACGTCGCGACCGCGGTTTTCGATCTCGACAACAGTCAGGCCAGCCGTGAACTTGTCGCGCGTTTCGTCCGGTCCGGCTATTTCGATGTGGTTGCCCGCGTGCAAAACGAAGGCCAGGTGCGGGTGCTTCTCGATCGCGGACGGGCGCGCGCCGTGCTGCGCTTCAACCAGGGGTTCGAGCGCGAAATGCTGGCCGGCCGTACGGCGCGTCTGCAGGTGCTGCTGGACGGCGCCGACTCCAACTCCGCCGGCATTGTGCTTGAATACAGCGCGCGTATTGCCGCCGAATTTTCGCGGACCGTGCTGATCGAGCGCAGTGCGCGACTGGCAGGCGCGTTTCGTCCGCCGGGCGGTGTGGATTTGCAGGCGCGCGCCTGGTTCAACGAAAACCTTGAAAGCCGCAACTTCTATGTGCCCGGCGTGATCGCGATCCTGGTGATGCTGATTACCCTGATGCTCACCAGCATGGCGGTGGTCAGGGAGAAGGAAGTCGGCACCATGGAACAAATCTTGGTGACGCCCATTACACCAGGGGAGTTCATCGCCGGCAAGACCCTGCCCTTCGCTCTGATCGGCTTCGTGGACGTGATCGTCATCACCGCGATCGCGGTTTTCTGGTTCGAAGTCCCGATCCGCGGCAATCTCCTGCTGCTTTTCCTGGCCACAGCGCTTTACCTGATGACCACGCTTGGCATCGGCCTTTTCATCTCCACGATCAGCCAGACCCAGCAGCAGGCCATGATGAGCACCTTCTTCTTTTACATGCCCGCGATCCTGCTCTCCGGCTTTATATTTCCCATTGCCAATATGCCGGAGTCGATCCAGTGGCTGACCTATCTGAACCCGCTCCGTTACTTCCTGATCGTGATCCGCGGAATATTTCTTAAAGGCATCGGAATCTCAGTGCTCTGGCCGCAACTGCTGGCGCTGGCCGTCATGGGACTGCTGACGCTGCGCGCGGCAGCGGGAAGATTTCATAAGACTATGGCCTGAGGAGGAAAAAGCTTGGCCTGCGTATTCAAAAACGGCGCGAAATTCTTGCTTCTGAACGTTCGATTTGATAAAAACCGATCATTCGGCAACATCTATATTATGCTGCTGGCGATCAAAATCGCAAGCGGAGATAACATCAAGATTGATGTTGCATGACCATGAACTTCAATGTAGAGTTCTACGAAACGGTTGCGGGCGGGTCTCCAGTCCGTGACTTTCTCGACGAACTGAAAAAGAACGATTCGGATGACTTTGCGGCGGTCTTGGCGGGGTTGGACAAACTGCGGAACAGGCAGTACCACCGGCCGCCGTTGTCCAAGTCCGTCGGAAACAAACTGTTCGAACTTCGACATGTGGGGAAACTGAACACTCGAGTCTTGTATTTCTTTGTGCGAGGTTGGCGGATTGTAGCGGTGCATGGGATACGAAACAAGGCATGGGACATTCCTGTGCGCGACAGGCGAACTGCCGTTGCCCGCATGGAAGACTGGTTGGCGAGGGCGGGACAATGAAAAAGACGAATTTCGACGCTTATCTGGATGCTCAGTTGAAGGACGAGGATTTCGCCGAGCGTTTCAGTCGCGCTGGCGATGCTTGGGATGTGGCGCTGCAACTGGCCGCGCTCCGCAAGGAATCCGGTTTATCGCAAAAGGATTTGGCCCGCAAACTGCATACTTCCCAGCAACAAATCAGCCGTCTGGAGTCTCCTGCCTACGAAGGTCATTCCCTGAGCATGCTTCGCCGTGTCGCTCACGTTCTCAAGGCCGAGGTAAAGGTTGTTTTTGAGCCGGATCATGTTCGGAAACGTGCGGTTGTGGCCGAATCTTCCGCAAAATATGGGAGCCGATGATGTCGCGTTTGCCATCGCCCGGTTTCTATCCGAACTTGCCGCCCAGTCAGCGATTGACTCAATGGTTCGTTGACCAAAAAATGACATGGGGACTGAAACCCGAGAACGCGATTCAGTTCAAGGTGGCGTTGCGGTATATCCGTCCGGCGAACCGGCGTTTGACATGCTAAACTAACTAGCATAATTTTTCCCCATGCAACCACGCTCTACTCAAACACAACCGCAATTGCAACCGGAACTGGATCCAGGATTCGATGCCCCCAGCCTGGCACTGCGGCGTTATCGGGAGGCCGTCGCGCTTCTGCCGAAGCATGACGTTCTGGTATTGGTATTATCCCGGCCCGACGGTTCC
This sequence comes from uncultured bacterium, assembly GCA_903925685.1. Lineage (GTDB taxonomy): Bacteria > Verrucomicrobiota > Kiritimatiellia > CAIKKV01 > CAIYGI01 > CAIYGI01. Next base: position 4,087 of record CAIYGI010000057.1, on the reverse strand, counting down.
ACCAGCCGATGGGAACTGGACATCGCGCCGCCTGGCGGTCCGCTGGATCAAACCACGCTGCGGCTGGCGGAACGCGTGGCGAAATTGTTCCTTTGGGCGCACGGCGGTAATCGCCTGTTGGTCAGCGGGTCGCCGCAGGTGGCGTGTTTCTTGCAGGCCGCCTACCGGCCCGGCGGCGCGCGGGCCTTCGATGCGGAACTGATGGCGCGGGCCTACGCCCTGCCTTTTGAAGTTCTGGCGGCGGCCGGCGACGAGTTGCCGCCCCTGCGCGATGTGCTTAAGCCCGCGGGTGGACACTGGGACGGCTGCCGCCTGGGGTTCGATCTGGGCGCGAGCGATTTCAAACTGGCGGCGGTGCGCGACGGCGAGCCTGTCTTCACGGCGGAAAAACCCTGGGATCCCAAAAATGCGTCCGATCCAAACTACCACTTCAGCATGATCATGGCGGGCTTGCGCGAGGCGGCCTCGCACCTGCCGCGCGTGGACGCCATCGGCGGCAGTTCGGCGGGCATTATCGTGGATAACGAGCCGCGCGTGGGTTCGCTCTTCCGCAGCGTGCCGGCCGCCAGTTTCGACCGCGAGATCCGTCCGCTCTTCCGCCGCCTGGCCGAGCCGTGGGGCGTGCCGCTGACGGTCTTGAACGATGGCGATGTGACGGCGCTGGCCGGGTCACTGTCGCTGAAAGTTCCCGCCCTGCTCGGCGTGGCGCTGGGATCGAGCGAGGCGGCCGGCTACGTCAACCGCCAGGGCAAACTGACAGGCTGGCTGAGCGAACTGGCCTTTGCGCCGGCGGACTTGCAGGCGCGGGCGGCTTGCGACGAGTGGTCGGGCGATGCCGGTGTCGGCGCGCTTTACTTCTCGCAACAGGCCGTGGCCCGGCTGATGCCGGCCGCTGGCATTGCGCCGCTGGAGGGAGCGGGGCTGCCCGAACAACTCAAGCATGTGCAGCGTCTGGTCGAAGCGGGCGACGCGCGGGCCGAGCGTATTTTTCGCACGATCGGCGCCTGCCTGGGATATACGCTGCCGTGGTATGGCGAGTGTTACGACTTCGATCATCTCCTGATCCTGGGCCGCGTCACCTCGGGACGCGGCGGAGAATTGCTGTTGGAGACGGCGCGCTCGGTTCTGACCACGGTCTTCTGCGGGCGCGCCGCGCGGGTGGAACTGCATGTGCCCGACGAGCAAACCCGGCGCTTGGGACAAGCCGTGGCGGCGGCCAGTCTTCCGAACATTCATGCAAGGGTTGTTTAGGTTGAAGTCAGTCCGGCTGCAAAATAAAAGCGCGATACAGGGGAAATAGATGCTTAAATTACAACGCGATACTTCGGAAGTTTTCGTGCCCGACGGTCTGGGCGCGGAGGCCGCGATTGCCCGTACGACCCACATGGCGATTTGCGCCCATCAGGACGATGTGGAAATTTCGGGATTTCACGGCATTGAGGCCTGCTTTGGCCGCGACGACCGTCATTTCACCGGCATCGTCTGCACCGATGGCGCAGGCAGTCCGCGCGCCGGAATCTATGCCGAATACACGGACGAAAGCATGCGCGCGGTGCGGCGGGTCGAGCAACGCACGGCGGCTTCGATCGGACGTTACGGCGCGATGGTGCAACTGGACTATCCCAGTTCCATGGTGAAAACGCCGGGCTGCCCCGAACTGATGCGGGATCTGGCGCTTCTGCTGAACGGGCCCCGCCTGGAATGCGTTTATCTGCACAATCTGGCGGACAAGCACGACACGCACCTTGCCGTGGCGGTGGCCGCCATCCAGGCGCTGCGCGCGTTGCCAAGGGAGCGGCGTCCGGCGAAAGTCTTCGGCGGCGAAATCTGGCGCGGGCTCGACTGGGTTAACGACGACGAAAAAATCGTACTCGACTGCAGCCGCCGCGAAAGCCTGGCCATGGCGCTGATGGGCGTCTTCGATTCGCAGGTGTCCGGCGGCAAACGCTACGATCTGGCGACCCAGGGGCGGCGCCGGGCCAATGCGACCTACCTGGCCTCGCATGGCGTGGACACGGCCGAAATGGTCTCGTACGCCATGGACCTGACCCCCCTGGTGATGGACGAGCAGCTCGACATCGCCGAATATGCGATCGGTTTTATTCGCCGCTTCGAGGCGGATGTGCGCCGGCGCTTGCAGGCGCTAATCAAAAAGTAGAAGCACGGAGCGTAAAGATAATGGAAGTTATTATTCAACCGACGGCGGATGCCGCCGCCGAACTGGTGACGGCGTTGATTGACCAGGCGCTGCGTGCCAAGCCGGATTTGGTGCTGGGTCTGGCCACCGGTCGCACCATGGAGGCGGTCTATGCGCGCCTCGTTCGCAGGCATCGCGAGCAGGGGCTCAGTTTCAAGCGCTGCCGGACTTTTAACCTGGACGAGTATGTCGGGCTGCCGGTCGGCGATCCGGCATCCTATCGCTCGTACATGAATCATAATTTGTTCGCGCATGTGGATATCCCGTTCGCGCACACACATCTACCCGACGGCATGGCCGCCGACCTCGCGGCGGCCTGCGACGAATACGAGCGTTGCATTTCGAAATGCGGCGGGATCGATTTTCAGCTGCTGGGCATCGGCAACGACGGTCACATTGGCTTCAACGAACCGCTCTCGGCCCTGCAATCGCGCACGCGTGAAAAAGCGCTGACCCCGGCCACGGTCAAGCAGAATTCGCCGCTCTTCGCGGACCCGTCGCGCATGCCGCGGCGCGCGCTTACCATGGGCATCGGGACGATTCTGGATGCCAGGCGCTGCGTGATGCTGGTAACAGGCGCGGGCAAGGCCTCCGTGCTGGCCCAGGCCGTCGAGGGTCCGATCACCGCCATGATCTCGGCCTCGGCGCTGCAACTCCATCCGCACTGCACCGTGGTTGTGGATGAAGCCGCCACGGCGGATTTGAAGGCGACGGACTATTACCGCTGGATCTTCGAGAACGAACCCGAATGGGCGCCCTTCCGCGCCAAGCCAAAAAACTAAGTCCCCTGCCGCCTCGTGCGATTGGCTCAGCGTCCCCCTGCCGCAACGTGCGGCAGGAGACAGTGAGTAATGGGCCAGTGTTTGGAGGGGCGGCCTCCGTGCCGGCCGCCTTTATTGAAATATTTAACAGTTTCTGCCACATTACGCGGTCAGGAACTTCGTCATTGCCGCCAGTCCTTCGGGTGTGCCCATGTCCAGCATAGGCGAACGGCTGCGGAAGGCGCGCATGCGCCGTTCGGCGACGAATCCGGGGAAAATATCGGTTTCCAGCGAAAGCGCCTGGCTGGCGGGTATCAGATCCAGCACGGCGCGGTTGACAACATAAACGCCGCCGTTGATCCAACCCTCGGAGCGCGGGGCTTTTTCGCGAAAAGCCGTGATCACGCCGTCGGGATCGGCTTCAACCGTGCCATAGCGCCCGGCGTCCTCGATGGGCGCGATTGCCAGTGTCACCGACGCGCGCGTGTCGCGGTGCGCCGCCAGCAGCGCGGCAAAATCCAGTTCCGGCATGATGCTGTCGCCGTTCAGCACCAGGAAGGGATCGCTGCGCAGATATGCTTCGACAAACTTGAGTCCGCCGCCGGTGCCGAGCGGCTGGGGTTCGATGGAAACGGTCAGGCCCGCTCGTCCCGCACTGGCGGTCCAAGACTCCAATTGCGCCGCCATGTGGCCGGCCGCCAGATGTACAAGGGTGATGCCGGCGCGCGCCAGCCAGTCCAGTTGCCAATCCAGGAAGGGGCGGCCGGCGACCGGCGCCAGCGCCTTGGGGCGGTCGGGATAAAGCGCGCTCAGCCGCGTCCCACGCCCACCGCATAAGAGTACAGCCTGGATCGTGACGGAGGTATTCATGCCATATTACATTCCGATGGATAGTGGTTCGCGAAGAGAAAAATACGAGATCGTCCGCCGCTTGACCAACTCTTTTTTACTTCGAAGTAGTGCCAGCGCTACGAGCTGGCACATTACCAGGCCTAGCCCAAGTTTCGCGGGTACTCAACGGTTTCGGGCAAAATCGGTTCGATTTCAGTCGCAAGTCCCTGATATATCGTGTGGGTTTCGGTTTGTAGTGCCCATAAATGCCTGAGTTCCATTGACGCGCGTGGGGCCG
>CAIYGI010000056.1 GCA_903925685.1 uncultured bacterium | reverse complement strand
CGGACGGCACTTTCGTTTCCCGTTGCTCTCCACCTCCGTTTTCACAGACGCAGTTACGTTCAACTACCGATCGGTCAGCGAACCGCTCGGAGGAGGACTTCCACCTCCTTGACTTGGCACCCTCACGGGCGCACGAGGGCGACGGGCCTCCGTCGCCGCATGGGCAGGTGCAGGCTAAAGAATAAATTGGCGATCCAGATGAAGGATGATATAAAAAAGCATGAATCGTAAACTTACTAGACTCAGCCGAATGTCCCATGAACAGAATGATCATTTCGTTCCCGGGACACCCAAAAGTCGCTTGAGTCTTGTTTGGCCCCTGACCGAAGAGGTTGCTTCCCTGAGCAGGAATCATCATGCTGAACGAAGACTACAGAGACATATTGCAATCCTTAGCCGCCGAGCATGCTAAGTTCCTGTTAGTGGGCGCCTACGCCTTAGCCGCCCATGGTTATCCGCGGGCGACAATGGATATCGATATCTGGGTTATGCCTTCTCCCGATAACGCTGAGGCCGTTTTGAGAGCGCTTCGACGGTTTGGGGCCCCTACCTCCGAGCTCACGGTTGCCGATCTTCAGAAAGGCGACACGATATTTCAAATCGGTGTTGCGCCCAGACGGATCGATATCATTACCGGCGCGTCAGGACTTCGTTTTGACGAGGCATTTACGAACTCCATCGAGATTGATATCGAAGGACTTAAGATTCGTATTCCGTCAGTGGATGATTTAATCCGCAATAAAAGAGCCGCCGGTCGAGCTAAAGATCTGGCCGACGTCGAGGCGCTTGAGTCCCTGAAAAATTCCGATCAAACCATTTGAGAGCGACGGGAAACCCGCGCCACAACCGTGACGTTGCCTGCTACGCGCCGTCATGGGCTCCACACCCACCGTCTCCCGCCGCTGTCGCAACGCAGGTCCCCGCTCTGCCTGTGCGGACACGCAGACAGGCGAGGTCTTGCAGCCCTCGAACCGCCGTCTACCGAAAGTAGTTGCGCTCCTGACCTACCGACCAAACGGGCATTGGGCGTCAGCCAGGCGCTGCGGCCAGTTGCAGGCGCGGTCGCGGTCGTAGGGCGGATCGGCGAAGACCAGGTCGTAGGGCGCCGCGGCGTTTCCCCGCTCAAGCCAGCGCATGGCGTCATTGCCGACGATTTCCGTCTCCCCCGCCGTTCCGGCCTCGGCCCGACACAGTGTCGTCACATTGCCGCGCAGCACGGCAAGCGTGCGCGGATCGCGCTCGACCCAGGTCACATGCGCCGCGCCGCGGCTCCATGCCTCCAGCCCCACGGCGCCGGAGCCAGAAAACGGCTCTCCGGCACCAGCGTCGCCAACATCGAAAAGAGCGCCTGGCGCACCATGTCCTGCGTAGGGCGCACAAGGTCTCCCTTGGGAACCTCGATCCTGCGTCCGCCCAGTACACCGCCGCTGACACGCGTTGGCACGTTTTCTCCTTGCCCAAACTCGTAAAGTTGCCATCCTGCGCATGGACGGAGCGGTCGTCAAGACGGGCGTTCTCACTTTCGATAATTTTTTCTATTATTTGACTTGCGTCGGACTGAAAAACCGCTATATTCTAAAGTATGTAGGAAATATTGCCGTTGCATGAACGAGGTGCAGTATGCCGGGCGGGAAACTATCCAAAACCATGCGAATCGACATTCCGCCGGACATGCGGGATGTTTGGATGGAGAACGAACGCCGCAAGGCGCGGGCTGGCAAGTCAGCGCCGGCATCCAACAATGTCGATGCGCGGCTGGGCGGCGAGGATTTTCAACGGCTGCTGCAAAACATTTACGATGCCGCGCTGATCACCGACACCGCCGGGCAGGTGCTGGATGCGAATCCGCGCGCGGAAGAATTCCTGGAACGTTCCCGCGTGGCGCTTTGCCGTGTCAATATAACCAGCTTGATCTCCGGGTCCGATGAGAAAACTCTGCGCGAACTGAACGACGGGTTGCACGATGAGCGCTTCATTCTGATTCAGGCCTACTGCGCCCGCGCAAACGGCAAACTTTTTCCCGCCGAGATCGCCGTCAATCGGATGCAGGTGCAGAACCGCCAATGTCTGTGTTTTTTCATCCGCGATGTCACGGTGCGGCGTCAGGATGAGGAAAAACTGCGCGCCGAACACAACGCGATTCAAAACGCCGGCACAGGGATCGCGATCGCCGACCTGGAAGGCCGGATCACTTTCGCCAACGCGGCCGCCGCGCGTATCTGGGGCTCCACCAACCACGAATCGCTCAAGGGACATCCCCTGGCGGACTTGTTCACCGAAACGCCGCGGATCGGCGAAATGCTTCAAACAGTCAGGGCCGGCCGGATGTGGGAGGGGGAATTGCACGCCCGCTGCGGCGAGAATGCGGAGGTTTGGGTGCAGGTCTCCGCGGCCGCCAACCGCGACATGGACGAGGAACTGGTCGGTTTCGTGCTGTCGGTGATGGACATTCGCGACCACAAACGCGCCGAGGATTCGGAACGCACGGCGGAGCGCCAGCGCGTGATGGTGGAGAGCCTCGGCGCCGCCTGCCATCACCTCGGCCAGCCCGCAACCGTGTTGATGATGAGCTTGGATGCGATGCGACGGATCGAGGACAAGGATCCGAATCTGACGCGCGAATTGGTGGATGCCGGCCTGGAGGCCGCGGAAAGTCTGCGCCATATGCTGCACGAACTGAACGATATGACCGAGTATCGCACGGTTCCCTATATCATAGACCGCGCTGGATCCGTCGGCGACGACCAGCGAATCCTCGACTTGAAATAGTCCCCGCGGCAATAAACGGCGTCTGCTTCGCACGCGCGGTCCACGGTTTCCCTTCCCCTCCGTTCAGTTGGATTGCAGTTTTGGTTTGATTTCGGCCATCCGGCACGCTATGGTCAAATCAATAGCATGTCCCCAGGAAGGCGTCGGAAAGAGCTCATGAAAAAGGTGCTGATTCCCACAAAACTTGACAAGATTGCCGTCGAATTGCTGCGCAAGAAGGGCTACACCGTGGTGCAGGACGACGACAGCGCCCACATGGAAGCGCTGGTCAAGGAGCACCCCGACACCTACGCCCTGATCGTCCGCAGCGAGCCGGTCAAAGCCGACACGATCGCCGCCCTCCCGCAGCTCAAGGTCGTGATCCGCGCCGGCGCGGGTTACAATACCATCGACATCAAGTATGCCCGCAAGCGCGGCGTTGACGTCATGAACACCCCCGGCGCCAATGCCAATGCGGTGGCCGAGGAGGTCGTTGCCTTGATGCTGGCCGATGCCCGCCATGTTGTGAAGGCGGACGGCTCCTGCCGCGCCGGCAACTGGGAGAAGACCGCTTTCATGGGGCGCGAAGTCAGCGGCAAGACGGTGGGCATCGTCGGCTTGGGCAACATCGGATGCCTGGTTGCCAAACGCCTGAGCGGATTCGAATGCAAGTTGCTGGGATACGATCCGCTGATCTCGCGCGAACGGGCGGGCGACTTCGATGTCACGTTGACCGATCTGGATACCATTTTTCGGGAATCGGATATTGTCACCCTGCATGTGCCCGAGAACGACGAGACGCGCAACATGGTCAACACCGCGCGGCTGGCGCTGATGAAGAAGGGCGCGACGTTGATCAACTGCGCCCGCGCCGGCATCGTGGACGAGGCCGCCATGCGCGCGGCCAAGGCGGAGAAGGGGCTGCATTTTCTGAACGATGTATATGCCAAGGACGAGGCCGGCGCCAAGTCGGTGTCCGACATCGCCGACATCATGCTTCCGCACCTCGGCGCGAGCACGAAGGAGGCCAACGCCACGGCCGCGCGGCGGGCCGCGGAACAACTCATGGACTTCGACGAAAAGGGCATCACGGCTTACGTCGTCAACCGCGATATTCCGGAAGGACTCGATCCGGCCTACGGCAACCTGGCCTATTCCCTGGCGCGCGTCTGCCGCGCGGTGGTCGGGTCGGGCGCGCGTTTGCAGCGCATCGAGACCACTTGTTACGGCTCGCTGAAACCCTTCGCGGACTGGTTGATCGTGCCCATGGTGAGCGCGCTTTGGGATGAATTCGATCGTTCGATGGACGCCAAGGCGGCGGTGCGGTTTCTCGGCGAGCGCGGGATCGAGTACCGCAACCGGGCGACCGATCCGCACAAGAACTTCGCCAGTTCGATCACGGTGGATTTGACGGCGGCCGTGGATGCCGAGAACCTGAAGCAGGCCAGCGTGCGCGGGACGGTCGCGGAAGGCACGCCGATGGTGGCGCGCATCAACGATTTCGACCACCTCTACTTCGAGCCGCACGGCCATACGGTTTTCTTCCAGTATGCGGATCGCCCGGGCGTTGTGGCGCAGATCAGCGCCGCGCTGGCCTTATCGAAGATCAACATCGAGGATATCCGCCACTCCCACAATCCGAAGACCGATCAGTCCATGTGCCTGATGCGCGTCAACATCCCGGTGTCGGACGCGATCGTTCGCCGCGTGAGCGACGAAATCGGCGCGTGCCTGGCGGCGGCCGTGACAATCTAGGCGCGTCAATGACCACCGACGAACGACGAACGACGAACCCGGAACACGCGCCCCTGTGGCGGGAAAACGTCGAGGCGGAATTCGCCGATTACCTGCGCGATGAATCGCGCCGCGTGGGACGTGCCGGGGCCATCGCCTTTCCGCGCGACGAAGACGAGGTCATCGCATGCCTGCGTGAGACAGCGGCGGACGAAGGCGTAACGGTGCAGGGCGGGCGCACGGGCATCACCGGCGGCGCCGTACCGGACGGCGGGCGGATTCTCAATCTCAGCCGCATGGATCGCATCCTGGATTTGCAGCCTGGGACCGTGATGGGGGAATTCCTCCTGACCGTGCAGCCCGGCCTGTCGTTGAAGGCCATGCGCGACGCGGTCTCCCGGCGTCTGCCCGATGGGGTGGCGCGTCCCGGCGCCGGCGCCGGCGAGGCGCTGCGCGCCCTGCGGTCCGGCGCGCCGGTCTGGTTCCCCCCCGATCCGACGGAGACCTCCGCCAGCCTGGGCGGCATGGTGGCCTGCAATGCCTCCGGCGCCTGTTCCTACGCCTACGGTTCGACGCGGCGTTACGTCGAGGCGCTGCGCGTGGTAATGGCGGACGGCCGCCGGCTGGCCTTGCGGCGCGGCCGGGAACGGGCCGCCGGACGCGCTTTTGCGGTGCAAACCGAGGATGGACAGCGTCGCGCGGGTCAGCTTCCGGAGTACCGGATGCCGGAGGTCAAGAACGCCTCGGGCTATTTTGTCGCGGACGACATGGACCTGCTGGACCTTTTCATAGGTTCGGAGGGCACGCTGGGAATCGTCACCGAGATCGAACTGCGCCTGGTTCCGCATCCGCCTTCGATGTGGGGACTTCAAACATTCCTGCCGTCCGAAGCGGCGGCGTTGAAGTTTGTCGAGGCCCTGCGCGCCGGCGCGACACGTCCGGCGGCGATCGAATTTTTCGACCAGGCCGCCCTGGCCATGCTGCGCAGGCGCAAGGTCTCCACCCCGGCCTTCCACGAGGTGCCGGAACCGCCGCCCATGGGCGCGGGCGTTTATCTGGAGTTTCACGGAGACAACGAGGATCGGGTAAGCGAGCGGGCATCGGCCGCGGCCGCGGCGCTGGCCGTTGCCGGCGGACGCGAGGAGCAGGCCTGGCTGGCCTCCACCCCGGCGGAATTGGAACGTCTCAAGACCTTCCGCCACGCCGTGCCGGAGGCCGTCAATCTCACGATCGACGAGCGTCGGCGCACGACACCCGGGCTGACCAAACTTGGCACGGACATGTCGGTTCCCGACGCGAAACTCGAGGCTGTGATGGCTCTCTACCGGGCCGGCCTGACGACGACGGGGCTGGAGTCGGTGGTCTTCGGACACATCGGCAACAATCACCTGCACGTCAACATCCTGCCGCACTCTCTGGACGATTATGAAAAGGGCAAGGCGCTTTACCTCGAGTGGGCAGGCCACGTGATCGGATGGGGCGGGACGGTCTCGGCCGAACACGGCATCGGCAAGGCCAAGGTCGCGCTGCTGCGGGCGATGTACGGCGACACGGCGGTCGCCCAGATGCGGACGGTCAAGGCGGTCTTCGATCCCGGCGCCCGCCTCAACCGGGGGAATCTATTTTGATATGAAAGCGATGAAGTTGACAGGTATTCGCGCGCTGCGCATGTTCGATGCGCCGGATCCGGAAATCCGCACGCCGCACGATGTGCGCCTGCGCCTGCTGGCCGTCGGGGTCTGCGGATCGGATGTGCATTACTTCACGACCGGACGCATCGGCAGCCAGGTTGTCCAATATCCCTTCACCGTCGGCCATGAATGCGCCGCGCTGGTGGAGGCGGTCGGATCGGCGGTCACGCGGGTCAAGCCCGGCGACCGCGTGGTGGTGGAGCCGGCGATTTCGTGCGGCGATTGCGATCAATGCCGCGCCGGACGGCCGCACACCTGCCGCAAACTGATTTTTCTGGGCTGTCCCGGCCAGACGGAGGGTTGCCTTTCCGAACGCCTGGTCATGCCGGAGGTTTGCTGTCTCCCGATTCCCGCCTGCATGACCGCCTTCCAGGCGGCGCTGGTCGAGCCGCTGGCGATAGGACTCTATGCCGTGCGGCAGTCCGTGCCGCTGCGCGGCGCCGCGATCGGCATCCTCGGCTGCGGCCCGATCGGCTTCAGCGTGCTGCTGCCCGCGCTGGCGCAGGGCGCGCGGGCGGCCTATGTGACCGATAAATTGGAGCCGCGCCTGGCCCTGGCCCGACAGACCGGGGCGCTGTGGACCGGCAATCCGGAGCGCGAGGATGTCGTGCGCGGAATCGCGGCGCGCGAGCCGGGCCTGCTCGACGTCGTATTCGAATGCTGCGGCGAACAGTCGGCGCTGGATCAGGCCGTGGCGCTGCTCAAGCCGGGCGGCAAGTTGATGCTGATCGGCATTCCCGAGGTGGATCGCGTGTCGTTTTCGATGGACGCCTTGCGCCGCAATGAGTTGTGTCTGCAAAACGTGCGCCGCCAGAACGAATGCACCGGGGCGGCGCTCGACATGCTGGCGCGCGGCGAACTGCGCGCGGACTTTATGGTGACCCACCGCTTTCCCTTCGAACGAACCCCGGAAGCTTTTGACCTGGTGGCGGGTTATCGCGACGGCGTGGTCAAAGCCATGATCGAAATGGATACATTATGACAACTCCCGATTTAAATCTTTTGGACAACTTCGATCCGTCCATCCGCCGCGCGGCGCTGGCCGACCTTGCTTCGCGGACCCCGGCGCCGCCGGTCGGCGGCAATGTGAACATGCACCTGCACTCCTTCTTTTCCTTCAACGCGCAGGGCTGGTCCCCAACCCGCATCGCCTGGGAGGCGCGCCAGGGCGGGCTCTACGCGGCGGCGCTCTGCGACTTCGACGTGCTCGACGGGATGGCCGAATTTCTGGACGCCGCGCTGACGCTCGGCCTGCGCGCGGCGGCGCACCTCGAAACCCGCGCCTATCTGCGGGAATTCGCCGACGCCGAGATCAACTCCCCCGGCGAACCGGGCGTGACTTACATCATGGGCATGGGGTTCACGCGGATTTTTCCGGACGGCACGCCGCAGGCAGCGACGCTGGCGGCGCTGCGCGCGGGGGCGGCGGAGCGCAACCGCGCGCTGGCGGCGCGCATCAATCCGCATCTCGGTCCGGCGGCCGTGGACTACGAGCGCGATGTCGTGCCGCTTTCCCCCGGCGGTTGTCCGACCGAACGTCACCTGATGCGGGCCTATGTGGACCGCGCCCGGATCGCATTCCCGGACCCGGCGGCGCTGGCCGCCTGGTGGGCGCAGACCCTGGGCGTCAGTGCTGACGAAGCCGTCCGCCTGCTAGAACAGCGCGCGGCGCTGGAAAATCGCGCGCGCGCGAAGCTCGCCAAGCGCGGCGGAGTGGGATACGCGGCCCCAACGCCCGGGACTTTTCCGCCGGCGGACGATTTTGTCGCCTGGGTGCGCTCCTGCGACGCGATCCCGACGGTGACATGGCTTGACGGAACCAGCCGCGGCGAGAGTTCCGCGAACGCCATGCTGGACTGCCTGGAAGCCAAGGGCTGCGCCGCCGCCAACATCATTCCCGAACGCAACTGGAACTACCGGGACCCGGCGGTCAAAGCCGTCAAGACGGCCAAACTCCGCGAGTTTGTGGAAGCCTGCGCAAGCCGTCATCTGCCGGTCAACATCGGCACGGAGATGAACAGCGACGGCCTGCCTTTCGCAGACGATCTGGATGGCGAAGCGCTGCGCCCCTATCGCGAAATTTTCCGGCAAGGCGCCGCGGTAATGGTCGGCCACACATTGCTCGCGCGCTACGCGGACTTCCCATATCCGGGCGCCGCCGCGCAGGCCGAGTTCGGCGCTGACCGCGCGGCCAAGAACCGCTTCTTCGCGTCGGCGGGAAACTTGCCGCCGCTGACGACTGCCGCCGCCGCCCGGCTTCAGGCGTCGGGACCGCAAAAGGCGCTCGCGGCATTTCGGAGCGCGGTGCGAATGAAACAGACAGCCTGCATACAGGAGAAAAAATGAAAATAGACAGACAATTTCTGACCACGGGCATACCCGCCATCGACCGGCAGCATGAAGAATACGCCGATCTGGTTGACCGGCTTTTCGAGTTGGCCAGGACCGGCAATGCTACCAGGCAAAACCTCGCCAGGGAAACGCGCGCCGTTAATAAATATGCCATGGAACACTTCGATACCGAAGAACACCTCATGCGTTCGCGGAAATATCCTGCTTACGCGGAACATCTGGCCAAGCACAATGTTTTCCGGGAATGGACGGACACCCTGCCCCTGGATTTGGCGGACGGCGTCGATCTCGACGGCTACACGATCGCCTTGAGCAAGTGGCTGATCGAATGGTTCTGCGACCAGGTCCAAACCGACGACCGAAAGCTGGCCGTCTTCCTGAAGACGCCGACCGCAAGCGCCGTCAAATAGCCAGTCAACCAATTCCGAAGATCAGTCGTCGAACAAATCCGCCACATCGGCCCATCGGGATTTTGTATCGGCGCCAATTCGTTGTATCATGAGCCTTTTGCAAAACTCCTAAATTGGCCTGAATTACGAGGTGTGCGGGGTTGACCTTGTCGGACGGGGGGCGGGGTGCCGCTTGATGGGCAGCGGTATTGCGCGTTGGGCGGTCAGCGGTTCAGCGGACTTCAGTCG
>CAIYGI010000055.1 GCA_903925685.1 uncultured bacterium | reverse complement strand
TTTCGCGGCGAATAATCCGGGCCGAAAAGGCTCCCCATCCTCGTCCGCTGACACCCAGCGCCTCTGTCGTATTCCAGCCGCAAATGCCGCGCCGTACGCAATCCTCTTTCTTGCCATGCCGATGGGCATTCCACGCACTCCCGCCTCTTCTGTCAACTTCGTTAATCACTAATAAAGGCCTGACCCCGCGCCCCCTAGCAGACAAGCCGATTGGCTGCATCCATTCACATTGGGTTGCTCGGTCTCCAGCCTATTCTCATTTGTGAAATGGGTTACGGTAAAGCCGCAAGAGTCAAAAAACAGGAGGACCCACATGCCACAACGCGGTGCATCGACGGCCATTCCTCTCCAGAATCGAAAGACGCCATCACCTCTACAGTCGTAAAACATGTTGTTTGTCATGAGGGGAATCAGGATGTTCAGTTTAAATTGTGGTATCTGCTGCACTCGATATTGCAGGTCGTGGTATTCCATATCGGGATAGTGGTGCAAGAGCAACCCCTTCGTAATTCGTATAAGCGACGGTATTGTATTCTCTTGGGGCAATTCCATTTGTGGAACTTTCTTGGCACCAAATGGGGTGAGGAGTGTTACCCACTTCGTATTCCTCACAATGTCTCGAATTTCGTGGGGAAGCCGATGTCCTTTTATCGTTTGTGGAAGAATCTTTTCTTTCCACAATCTATGCCCCAGTGGATTTTTGTTAATGCCGCCAGATACAATGAGACGCAAGAGTTCATCATCCTTTGAATGAGAGTTATTGCAACGACCGCAACAGGGAACGGTAATGAGGTTGGCGGGCCTCGGTTTGAGAAAAAGACCACGAGGTGGAATATGTTCGCGTGTCAAGTCCTTCTCCGACGAACAGAGATAACAGCGCGATCGGGAGTCTCGTTGGACGGAATGTGCCATGTGGTTCGACATTCTTCGTGTTTCTTATAGCGAACGTTGCGCAACAAACACGCTACTGTTGCCGCAACAGTCGAGCAGGCTAAATGCGCTGGTTGTTGGGTAGTTCTATTCTGTTATCCGGTCAATGTCCTTTGTGATCTCGTCGTCGCGCCATCCGCAGTCCTCACACTCTATTGTCCTATATGGTGTTGCGGTGTGAAAAGACGTTCCATCATCGCCAGACTCAGCATCCACGAGGAAGTCCTTGTTGGGATAGATGTTCCCAGAGCCACATTTGGGGCAAGCCTTGTAGGGAAGCAAGTCGGTCGACTGTGAGTCAATGATCCGATCACGAAGGAGCGCATTAAGATCCCTTACCGACAAAGATACGCGCTTGTCGGAGAGAATCATGATTTTGAGTTCCGAGGACAGTTTGTCGCAGATGGTTTTCTGGTCACGACTAGATCGTATATAGTACCACTGCGCGATCACCAATGTGGCCAAACCACCAAGTCCAATGCTTCCCCAAAACTGATTCATGGTTATCCTCCTTCTTCAGACCGAATATTCTGCGCTGAAAATTAATCAAGATGTCGACACCATCAGGTTTGACGTACTTGTAGTATTTGGCTCTTGGCGACAACCTTCCAACCTTCAGGTGCAAACACTATTGACCTGTGGGCAAGACAACACGAAACCCAATGAAATCGAAGGCACAGGACGGGGAGTTGTTGTATCGATAGGTAACCCGGCAGGCGGTGGGTCCGTTGTTCCAACCCCCGCCGCGAGCCACGCGAGCCGAGGCCAATGCAGGCCCCTTAGGATTACTCACAGTGCCGGGGTAGGTTCCGTACCAGTCTAGACACCATTCCATGACGTTGCCGTGTATGTCGTACAATCCCCATGCATTTGGTTGATACGACCCAACTTTCGCGGTTTTCCCAATTTCTACATTGTTGCCCCAGCACCGCCCAAGTTCTGACATGTGAGCGTCACTTCTATCGTTGGTAAGGTTGTAACCAGAGTTTAGCGCCGTAGTTGTGCCAGCACGCCCGGCGTACTCCCACTGCGCCTCCGTCGGCAGATCGAAGTCTTTCCCCGTCCGTGCTCGCAACCGCCCCATGAACGAGTCCGTATCAACGTTGTTGTTAGCGGGCCACCCAACACCCACACTTGACCCGCGAATTGCGTTGTAACTCACCTTCTCAACGGGGCGAGAGTCACGAAAGTTGGGGTTGTCTAGCCTACTCGGCCATGTACCCATGACCCGTTCCCACTGTTTCTGCGTCACCTCAAAAACACCGATGTAGAAAGGTTGCGTCAGAGTGACCTGATGCTGGGTCTCGTTGTCTGAACGCTCGAGTTCATCAGTTGGCGAACCCATCGTGAAAGTTCCCGCCGGGATGCGCCGAAACACCATCTTGGTGGTCTTGTATTCATCCGTCCAGCCGCCGGTGGGTACGGCAGACAGCGTGGTCACCGGGTACTTCGATGCTGTCGGGCCGGCGGAGAGGTCAACGACCAGATACTCGTTCACCGTCGCAAGGTCAACCTGACACCGCGACTCAGCATCGTTACTTGGCACCTTCAACCCCAGCGCGATGATCCAGCTTTTCACGCTCCAACCGGCCAGTTCCTCCGAGACCCCGAAATCATCGCGCAACCGTTTGATCAATCTGGCTTCCAGCACCGCCTGCGGCACACTGTTCCCGTCCGCCAACAGTTGGCCCACTGCGCCGCTTCGCACCGCACACATCAGCAGATGCACCTCGCGGCGGCATGCGTCGCCCCCGCATAAATCCTTCAGGACGGCCTCGCAACGCCGTTCGTCCAAGGCAATCTCCCGGCCATACCGACGCACTGCTTCCAAAAGATTTTTCTGCGTTGCGTCAATCCCAAGAGTTTTCTGGGCGGACTCATTTCCCTGCAAAGCCGCTTTTAAATACCACTTCGATGCATTAACTTCTTCCTTCGCTACACCGCAACCGTTCGCGTAACACCAGCCAAGGTAGTTCTGTGCCCAGGCATCCCCTTGTTCCGCCGCTTTCCGGAACAGCTTGACCGCCTCGGCTTCGTCCTTCTCTACGCCGCTACCTTTAACGTAGCACACGCCTAGACTATACTGTGCGTCCGCATTCCTTTGTTCCGCAGCCTTCCGATACCAGTTGACCGCTTCAGCCTCGTCCTTCGCCACACCGCGACCGTTAGCGTAGTTCCAACCAAGGTTAAACTGAGCCTTTACATGCCCTTGTTCCGCAGCCTTCCGGTACCAATTGACCGCCTCAACCTCGTCCTTCGCCACACCGCAACCGTTGGCGTAATCCCATCCAAGAAAAAACTGGGCCGCGGCCTGTCCCTGTTCCGCCGCCTTCCGATACAACTTCGCCGCCTCGGCTTCATCCTTCTTCACACCGAGGCCGTTGTCGTAGCACCACCCAAGGTTAAGCTGGGCGTCCGCATGCCCCTGCTGCGCCGACTTCCGGTACCAATTGACCGCCTCGACTTCGTCCTGCGGCACGCCTCTACCGTTAGCGTAGTGCCATCCAAGATAAAACTGAGCCCTATCATTTCCCTGCTGCGCCGCCTTCCGGAACCACTTGACAGCCTTGACTTCGTCCTTCGCCACACCGCAGCCGTTGTAGTAGCACCGTCGGCCAAGCATTATCTGTGCTTCCGCAAACCCATTCATCGCATCCTTCTCAATCCAAGCAAAAGCTTCCGCATCGTCCGAGGGAATTATGCGCCCTTGGGCATACATGGACCCGAGAAACGTGTCCTTGGCGATATCCGTTTTTCCGGCAGCCGATTCAAACCACTTTTTGGCTTCAACGGGATCTGCCGGCACACCATTGCCGGTGGCATAAAGGGTGCCGAGCACGAACCGTGCATACAAGTTCCCGTCGTCGGCGGCTTTTCGCCAGAGCGCAATTTGTTCCGCCGTCATCATCAGTACCTTATTTCGCCATCTGCCCGGCCAAAGGCGATCCTGGTATTTTCCGCCAGCGGCACACTGCGGCCGGGCTCGACATCCTTCAACTTGCCGTTGGGCAGCGTAACCACCCACTTGGCGCCGCTTAGGTTCTTGAGTCCCCAAATGTTCGGATCGGTGGGATGGCGCGTCACCTGGGCAACTGGGGTGGAGAAATCGTAATCGCGGGCGTCGGCCATATGGTGCGGATAGAGCATGGAATCCGCATTCAGCATGACGAGGGCCTTGCCGATGCGAATGCGAAACGGATGTTTCACGGCCTTTTTGCAGTGCCAGCATAGCGCCGGATGAGCGCCGGGTGTTTTGGCAACCTCCGGGTCGTAAAAGTTCGGCGAACCGCATACGCACTTGAACACGGCATCGCGGAGCGCGGCCAGCGTATTCAACCATTCCAGTTCCGTCACCCGGCGATCCGGGTCACGCAAGCCAACGGTGAACGATTTGGTAAAGGTATCGCGTAAGAATTTGGGGTACAACTGCCAATATACGAGCGCCCAACCGCCCGCTTCTCCAGTCGGATCGCGTTGCTTGTCCAGCGCCTCGTTCGATCGGTCGCCCGGATCGAAGATGAATACCGGCTCCGTGCCAAAAATCCTCGTGCGCGCCGGAGTGTCCCAGCAGCGGATATTGGAAACCTTCCTGCCCATCAACGGATGCCCAAAACAGAAGATGTAAAAGAGCAACACGGACAAAGAATGGAGGTCGGTCTTGTTGGTGGGCTGAACTTCGCCGCGCACGATTTCGGGGGCCATAAAGTCCGGTGTGCCCAGTACGCCACATGGCTTGGTGGTGCGGTTGGTGGCGACATTGTCGTTATCGCAAATCAGCACATCGCCGGTGGCTGGATTGAAGAATGCATTGCCAAAGGAGATATCGCGATAGGCGAGCCCTTTGATGTGAAGAGAGCGGAAGGCCTTGACCAGTTCCAACGCCGCTACAATCAGGGCGATATAGGTTGGCTGAATTTTGCCTGCCACCAGATCGTTCAGGCTTTTATATTCCGGCGGACGAAGACGCATGATGTAGCCAAAGCCTGGCACCTGATCCGCAAAAGCCAGATCTTCCGGCCACAGAAACTTGTCGTTCGGCTTGCCTTCAGAAACCAACCTTTGCAACATTTCCCGTTGCTCCGGGGTGGCATTTTGCTGGTAGTACCATTTGAGGGCGAATTCGCTTCCGCCCCAGTCAACTTTGTAAACTTCACCCTGGCCGCCACTGCCCAGGAATTTAATGACCTTGCAGGGCTGGCCGGTGCCGGACTTGACCACCTGATTTGGACTCAGCAACTCGTTCATGGCATGGCGCCTTTATTTTAGTCCCTTACGAATTGAATCAATCGCATTGTGGAAATGATTCGAAGGATTCACCACGAAGCGCACGAAGAACACGAAGGGATGAAGGCTTCACGTTCCATCTGCCTTCGTGTTCTTCGTGACCTTCGTGGTGAACTCTTGTCTGATTGTTTTGGTTCCGGCTTTGCCGGGTTAGGTCTTGCCGGAAGATTACAGCCACGGTCACATCATCGCCGCTACCTTTTATAGATGCATCCTCAAGCCACATCTTCAGATTCTTTTCTAATTCCACCCGTTGCTTAAGTTTATTCCCGTGCCTGTGGCCGCTTTCATCGGATCGAAGGATTTGGAGCAGATCGCTGCCTACTTTATGAAAATCGGAGGTCGAGAGAAAGGAATTGGCATAACCGTCGGTCGAAAGCAGGATCAAGGATGGCGGTACGCCCTGAAAACATTGGAAACGGAAACGAAATAAGCGCTGGGCGTTTGGCATGCAAAGCGAGGTTGTCTCGTTGGCAATCAGTGCCGCATCCGCTGGAAGCGGAGCCTCAACCTGAGTCTGCGCTGTGTGATCCCAGACGGTCAGGATATCGCCGTCGCCCAATTGTAGAAAAAAGGCGTATTCCGGCGCAACGGCGGCCAGAAGCAGCGTGGCGCCGTAGGCCAGAAGTTGCTTTTGGGGATCACCTTGTTCAAGTTCTGTGCGCGCGGCCACCCCGGCATCATGTTCCAAACGGTCCAACTCCGCCGTCGTGAAGGGATTCTTTCGGATGTCCGCGTCAACCTTCTTCAACCAGGCGTTGACAATACCGACCGGCAGGCGGGTTTCGGCTTCGCGTTTGACGATTGAAACTGCGCCGTCGCGCATTTTAGTCATAAACTGCGCCGTGGTTTGGCTGGCAATATCAACCGCAAACAGCGCGCCCCGGTCACTACGAAAGCATTTTGGACTGCCATGTCCATCCGAAACGGCTACTACAATGGGCGGCGCTCCTGTGGGATCGACACGACGTCGGATGGCGTCTTGGTTTGGAGTTCCGCTGCGTATATGGGAGGCGCCACGCACGCTCTGACCAATGACCGACCAACGGAACTGTGACGGACCTGCGCACATCCGAAAACCTGAGTCTACGGTCAAAACACATCCGCGGGGGATGTTGGCTTGGCATCGGCCGGCGGGGCGGGAATCTGGACATTCGAGCCGCCGTTTGTCGCGCCCTGTGGACGACTGGCCGGATTGGAGGCGGCTTTGAGCGGTACGGTCGAGGCCCATTTGATCTTCTTCACCAGATCCTGGACATTTGAGGCGACCAGCGGCTTGATCTCCGGATTGCCGATGAACTCCTGCAACACATCCAGATCGGCATCCTCACCAATGGCGACACTGATTCGCACCGCTTTCAAACCCCAAGGTTGGGCCATCAGGGTCTTCAACCCGCCCTTGAAGTCATCGGTGGGCTGTCCATCCGAGATCAACACCAGCACGGGCGGCAATCCACGCTGCGGCATCGTCTCCACCTTCATGGCGTCTGCCAGCATCGTCAGCGCCTTCCCCATGTCGGTCATGCCACCCGCGTCCAGATCAGACCACTTGAACGCATGGACTTCAGTAGGTTCGGAGATGTGCCACTGCGCACCGTCTGAAAATTTAACGACACGGATGAAAATCTCGGCATTCGGGTTTTCGTCGGCGACATCCTGCATGGGCTTGATGGATTCGCGAATGGCAAGATTCAGCGACTCAATCTTCCGCCCTTGCATCGAGCCGGAGCAATCGACGATCCAAATAAACTGCAGCGGACGTTTGGCTAGGGAACCACCGGGGCGTTCGGGCATTGAAACATCCTCCATTGTTCGATCACAAAACATTCACTCTTGGCAAAACGAGTTATATGCTTGTCATGGTGCAGGTGCAAGCGGTTTGTCGAACCGAACAACTGAACCAACTGTCTTGGCAGGACGCGGGCATCGTGGTAACCTATTGTCATGGGTACGCACGAGAGGCTGTACGAGCACATCCTGATGCGCCGGTCCGATGCGAGTGTGCCATTCGACGGACTGTGCGCGCTCCTTAAACGGCTCGGATTCGATGCACGGATCAGAGGCGATCACCACATCTTCACGATGGCGGGAGTCGAAGAGATCGTGAATCTGCAACCCAGGAACGGCAAATGCAAACCGTACCAAGTCAAGCAAGTGCGGGAAATGATTCTGAAGTACGCCATGCGAATTGGAGAGTGACTATGAATTCCAAATACGAAATTGTCATTTTTTGGAGTACCGAGGACAACGCCTTCGTTGCGGAGGTCCCAGAACTCCCCGGCTGCATGGCGGATGGCCAAACCTACCATGAAGCCCTATCGAATGCGGAACAGATCGTCCAGGAGTGGATCGATACCGCCAAGGAGACCGGTCGCGCGATCCCGCAGCCGAAGGGACGCCTGGTCTACGCTTGACTGTTCAGAGAGGCGGTCACAAGCGCCGGGTGAACAACCGCGCGTCAAAAGCGAATGGCTCGGACTTGCCGATGGCAATACGCTTGAAGTCCGGATGCGCGGGGTTGAGGAGGTAGTTGGGCTCTACATCCGGGAATACCCAGGGCCGCCGCCGCCTTCGGGAGGGGTCCATTCGATGTTGTGCAGCGGATCTTTGATCTGGCAGGTCTTGCAGTGCAGGCAATTCGAGAAGTCGATGTGGATGCCCTGTTTATCGTCCTTCAGCACATAAACCTGCGCCGGGCAGAAAAGCGTGCAGGGCGCGCCGAATTTCCGGATGCAGACCTTGCACTTCTCGGGATCGGGAATCTTCAAGTGGCAGGGCTGGTTCTCCTCATGGTGGGTCTTCGAAAAGAAGACATCGGAAAGTTTGTCCAGTTGCAGGTTGCTTTCGTCCTGGCCGGCCTTCGGCGGCAGTTTGCAGGGCTTGACGGCGGCCAGCGGTTTCATGGCCTCGCGGTCGGGTTCGAGCGCCATCCGGCCGGGCGGCAGAAGTCCGCCGCTGAAGGTACACATGCCGACCGCCATCATGCCGGGGATGGATCCGTATCGGAAGGAAGCGCGGACATTTTTGATCTTTCTCAGTTCCTGCCATGCCGCTGACTTCTGCAGCCGCTCGGGGTATTTCATCAGTGCGGAACGGGACATGTCGTCGTTCTTCCAGCATTCGTACAGGGTATCGCCGGCGGAAATACCAGACTGCACGGCCAGATGAACGCCCTTGAGCCGCAGCGAATTACAGAGACCGCCGGCGTCGCCCACGATGATCGCGCCGTCGGCGACGAGTTCGGGAACCGAGTTGAATCCGCCTTCGGGCAGAACCTTGGCGCCGTATTCGAGCACCTTCCCGCCGGCGATGAATTTCAGCACGGCGGGGTGATGCTTGAAGTGCCGGAACATGTCGTGCGGATTGAGGGTGGGATTCCGGTAATCGAGCGCCGTCACCATGCCAACCGCGGTGAGAGTGTCGCTCAGGCAGTAAACGAATCCACCGCCGTAGGTCAGCGTGTCCAGCGGGTAGCCGAAGGTGTGCATGATGGTGCCGGCCCTGCCCTTGCGCTCGGGAGTTTCGATCAACTCCTTGACGCCCACGGCGTATGTCTGGGGATTCGGACCGGCCTTCTTGTCCTGTGCGATCAGTTTTTCGGTAAGGAACCCGCAGGCGCCTTCGCCGAGAACCACCACCCGGCCCAGCAGATCGGGGCCCTGCTCATAGTTGGAACGCTTCTCCCCGTTCTTGTCCAGACACTTGTCGCCGATGCGCACACCCGTGATACGGCCGTTTTCGCGCAGCAGTTCGACCGCCGAAAAGCCGCCAAAGATCTCGGCCCCGGCTTTTTCGCACAAACCGGCCAGGTATTTGGTCACGGCGGACAGCGAGACGATCGGGAAGCCTTCCGCCTGCATTTGCGGCGGCACCCAGGGAACACGCAGCGATCCGCCGGGCGTCAGGAAGCGGAAACTCTCTTCCTTGACGGTGGCAAAGCGCGGCAGCGCGGAAAATTCCTCGAGGTTGAGCAGGTCGGCCATCGTCTCCGTATCCACAACGGCCCCGGACAGAATATGGTTGCCTATGTTGGCCGCCTTGTCGATGATCAGCACGGTGGGCGGGGTTTTCGCCGGTGAAGAGCGATCGTCCTTGACGCGTTTCAGCAAACGCAGGACGGTCGACAAAGTTGCCACGCCACAACCCACACAGACGATATCGAACGACATGCTATCTCGTTGCACGGCATATACTCCCTAATACAGGATGGTTTTAGACACGGAATCGATGGCGGCCTGCAGCAGCCGGCCAGGCACTACCCCAAGCAGGGTGACAATCGCGATCAGCGCCATTCCTGTAATGGCCGCCCCCCTGTCGAGCCGGACGTCGGACCTGTCGCCCGGATCGGCGAAGTACATCACACGCACCACGGTGAGATAATAGTAAATGCCAATGGCCGTGTTCAACGCGGCCAGCACCACCAGCAGCACAAAGCCGCCGCGCAGCGCCTCGCTCAGAAGCAGGAATTTGCCGATGAAACCCACGAACGGCGGTATGCCGGCCAGCGCGAACATGCTGGCGCCCATGATGAAGGCCGCCATGGGATTGCGTTTGTGCAGGCCGGACAAATCATCGATCGAAACATTCTCGCCATCCTTCGACACCTGGCAAATCACCAGAAAGGCCGGCAGACTCATCGCCACGAAACCGAAAATGTAGAACATCGCCGCCGCAAAGCCGGCGGCTTTCAGCGTGACCAGGCCGATCAGGACGTAGCCGGCATGCGCGATGCTCGAGTAGCCCAGCATGCGCTTCGCATCCTTCTGCACCAGCGCGGCCAGGTTGCCGAAAAACATGGAGCCGAGCGATCCCGCCATCAGCACCAGGCTCAGCGTGGCGCTGGAGGGCCCGGCGCAAATCAGGAACCTGATCAACACCGCCACCGCCGCCAGCTTGGGCACAGCGGCGATGAAGGCCGTCGTTTCGTTGGATGCGCCCTGGTAAACATCCGGCGCCCAGAGGTGCATGGGAAAGGCCGCGAGTTTGAAAAGCAAGGCGGCCACCACGAGGATCACGCCTGCCAGCGCGGCGGGCTCGTGCCACCTTTGCGCCAGGGCTGGCGCGATTTCATTGAAATAGGTGGAGCCGGTCAGCCCGTACAGATAGCTCATGCCGAACAGCAGAAAGCCGGTGGAGACAATCCCAAACATCACGTATTTGGCCGCCGACTCCATCTGCATGCGCAAGCCTGGACGTTCCCGGCGCATCGGCACCAGCAGGTACAAGGCGTACGAGGACAATTCCAGCGCCACGAACAGCGAGATCAACTCGACGCTGCTGACCAGCATGGTCAGACCCAGCGCGCCAAGTATCAGGAAAAAAAAGTACTCGGGGCGGATCTGTTCGCGAATATCCTTCAGCTTGGAGCCGAATATCACCACCGCCGCCAGTCCCAACGCGATAAAGCACTTGAAAAGCTGCGAGTAAGCGTCCACCCGATAGGCATGGCAGAACAAATCGCCCTGAACGGTGACCGAAGCCAGACATACGCCGAGGTTCAGCAGC
Source organism: uncultured bacterium (assembly GCA_903925685.1). Lineage (GTDB taxonomy): Bacteria > Verrucomicrobiota > Kiritimatiellia > CAIKKV01 > CAIYGI01 > CAIYGI01. Next base: position 13,359 of record CAIYGI010000055.1, on the reverse strand, counting down.
GCCACCACGGCGGCCGCCCGCGCCGCCGGACGGCCCCGGCCTGCGCCAAGGCTGATGGCGAAGACAATCCCGCCCCCCAGGATCAGCACAAGCTCTGACGCAAATGACAACAGACTCATTTACCGCACATCCCTTCGATTAAATGACCAGTCCGGCATGGAATTGCTCCAGCAAGCGCTGCACGCTGACATGGATCACATTCATAAACGGGGCCGGCGCCAGCCCGATCCACAACACCAGAACCAGCAGTGGCGCCAGGGTGACAATTTCGCGCCAGTTCAGGTCGTGCAAATAGCTCGTGTCGGGGTTGCTCGTTCCGCCCCAGATGATGCGTTGCAGCATTCTGTACATGTAGGCGGCGCTCAATACCACGCCCGGGATGGCCAGCAGTCCAAGCATCATGGAATAGCGGAAACCGCCGACCAGCACCAGGAACTCTCCGACAAAACTGTTCGTGCCGGGAAAGGCCAGCGACGAAAGGCCGAAGACCGTGAGCGCCGTCACGTAGACCGGCATGATCTTGCCGATGCCGGTGGCCTTGGCCAGCTCGCGGCTGTGGGTGCGTTCATAGATCATGCCCACGCAGAGGAACAGCGCGCCGGTGGTTATGCCGTGATTGATCATCTGCAGGATCGCGCCCTCGAGTCCGCTCACGTTCAAGACGAAAATACCCAGCGTGACAAAGCCCATGTGCGCCACGCTCGAATAGGCCACCAGCCGCTTCATGTCGCTCTGGGCCAGGGCCGTAAATCCGCCATAAACGATGCCGGCGATCGAGAGCGCCAGCACGTACGGACCGAAGGCCGCAACGCCGAGGGGCGTCATGGGCAGGCAGAATCGCAGGAAACCGTAGGCGCCCATTTTCAGAAGCACGCTGGCCAGCAGGACGCTGCCGGCCGTGGGCGCCTCAACATGCGCCGCGGGCAGCCATGTATGGAACGGGAACATCGGCACCTTGATGGCAAAGGCCACGAAAAAGGCCAGGAAGACCCAGCATTGCAGAGTTGCCGAATAGGGCTGGCTCATCAGCGCGGGGATCGAGAAGGTGTGCCCGGGACTGTGCAGGTAAAGGGCGATCACGGCCACCGGCAGCAGCACCGAGCCCGCCAGGGTATAGAGGAAGAACTTCACAGAAGCGTAAATTTTCCGCGGACCGCCCCAGACGCCGATCAGAAGGAACATCGGGATCAGCATGGCCTCCCAGAAAATATAAAACAGGACGAAGTCGAGCGCCATGAAGACACCCAGCATGGAGGTCTCCATGATCAGGATGCAGGCCATGAATTCCTTCACCCGCGTGCCGATCGCGCGCCAGGAGCAGAGCACGCACAGCGGCGTCAGGAAGGTCGTCAGCAGGATCAGCAGCAGGCTGATCCCATCCACTCCGAGCGCGTAATTGATGTTCAGGGGCGGAATCCAGGGCAGGTTTTCCGAGAATTGGTAGCTGGCCGTCGTGGCGTCGAAACCGGTGTAGAGCATGATCGAGAGCAGGGCGGTAATCAACGTCACCGCCAGGGCCCAAACCTTGACCGGGCCGTCGCCCCGCAGCAGCGGCAGGACGAAGGCCCCCGCCAGCGGCAGGAAGATCAGCACACTCAGGAGCGGCCAGTGGCCGTGCATCCATGAAACATCCATGACTTACCTCAACATCATTACAGCCAGCGCGTACGCCAGCAGGACCACGACGATCGCGACCAGCGCGCTAAAGATATTAAACTGCAGGCTCCTGGTTTGGAGATGCCGCACACGGTCGCCGAGCGACCAGACGTTTTTGGCCAGTCCATCCACCACGCCGTCGATCGCGCGCCCATCGAACCAGGCCGAGCCCCTTGCCGCCGCCATCAACCACGCCAGCCCGCAAAACCGGTAGAACTCGCTGACCCATTCGTCAACCGCCTGCGCCGGCTTGCGGGCGAACCACAGCACGGCGCGTCCGCCCATGCGGTAGAACCAGTCCAGATCGATATTAACGCCCGCGTGCGGATCGATCTTACGGAGTTTCACAAGCACGAAGAAGGCGAATCCCGTGAAGAGCAGAACCTGCAGGGTTTCGGAAATGTGCCCGAAGTTATAGGGGTGATAGGCCTGCGCGGCGGCCTGATGCGGCAGCAGGTTATACAGGGCCGGCGTATAGCAGCCCAGGAAGATGCAGAGGAACGCGGCCGCGCCCATCGCGGCGAGCATGTTCCAAGGCGGATCGCCGGCGCGGTTCCGTACATCCGGCTCGCAATGGTCGCGGCCGAACCAGACGAAGTAGGGCACCTTGAGACCGTTGCAGTAGAAGGTGCCGATCGAGGCCAGCGTCAGCAGGAATCCGGCCGGGATCCAGTGCTGTTCGAAGGCGGCCGAGACGATCATGGATTTGCTGACGAACCCGCTGAAAAGCGGGAAGGCGGAAATCGAAAGTCCCCCGATCAGCGTGAGCATGAAGGTCCACGGCATCTTGCGATAGAGCCCGCCGAGGCGCGACATGCGCGTCTCGCCAGTCATGAAGAGGACGGTGCCGCCGCCCATGAAGAGCAGGCCTTTGTAAAGAATGTGGGCGAAGGCGTGGGCGCAGGCGCCGTTGATGGCCAGCGCGGTGCCGATGCCGACGCCGGCCACCATGTAGCCGACCTGGCTGACGATGTGGTAGGCGAATAGGCGGCGGATGTCGTTCTCGATGATGGCGAAGGCCACGCCGTAGAGCGACATGATCACGCCGAGCCAGAGCAGCAGTTCCATGCCGGGGAAGCCGCGGCAGAGCGCGTAGACCGCGGTCTTGGTCGTGAAGGCGCTCAGGAAGACCGAGCCGTTGAAGGTGCCCTCAGGGTAGGCATCTGGCAGCCAAGCATGCAGCGGCGGGACCGCCGCATTGAGCAGAATACCGATCAGGATCAGGTATTCCGCCGCCGATGGATTGTGGACATTGAAAGCGTCGAAGGCGATACTGCCGGTGGCCTTCATGTGCAGGACCAGACCCGCCAGCAGCGCGAGACCGCCCGCGACATGCACCAGCAGATAGCGGAAGCCGGCGGCGGTGGACTGCGGCCGGCGGCGCAACCAGATCAGGAAGACCGAGGCGAAAGCCATCAGTTCCCAGAACAGGAAGAGAGCGATCATGTCGCCCGCGAAAATCGCGCCCAGCGAACCGGAGACGTAGACCCAGGCGGCGATGTGCTGCGCATCGTCCTCCACATGCAGACCGAAGAGCGTACCGATGACGCACATGCCGCCCATGATCACGGCAAAGACCAGGCTGAGTGCGTCCACGCGGCCGAAGGTCAGAGTCCAGTTCAGCACCGAGATCACGCCGTGGCGGGACTCCGGCGCGCCGAGCATCATGAGAATCACGCCCAGGGCCAGCAGGGGGACAGCCAGCAGGAAGGACTTGCGCGCCACACGCGGTATGAACGGCAGCAGCAGGGCGCCCGCCATCAGGACCAGCGACGGATGAATCCACAGATTATTCACCGTAGTAGTCCTCCCGTTTGGCGACGAAGGCGGCCAGCACGCCCTTCGACACAATCACAAGCAATACGCAGCCCAGCACGCCGAAGAGTGTCCAGAACACCGGCAGCGTTTCCGCCAGGTGGTAGGCCCGCGCCCAGAATCCGTGTTCCACCGCGCCCGCCGCCGCGCCGTGTTCCACCGCCGCCGCGACAGACTCGCCCTGCTCTGCCGGGCTGCTGGTCATCCGCAGCGCCGTGTCGGCGGCCATCACAGCCACCAGCAGTACGACGCACACGACAATCACCGCTTTCAGGCGCCGATGCAAAAATTCGAGCGTTTTCGCGAGCATCAGGTGAACACTCCCTTGATCAAATTTATGAAGAAGTCGGGATAAACGCCGACCGCCACGGAGAGGGCCGCGGTGATCAGCAGCGGCGCCAGCACGGCCGGCGTCGCATCCTTGACGCCGTCATAGGCGTGCCCGTCGTCAGGCTTGCCGAAAAACGCCGAGTACACCACGGGCGCGAAGTAGGCGATGTTAAGCATGGTGCTCACCAGCAGCACCACCACGATGCCGATCTGCCGCGCGTCGATCGCGCCGATCAACAGGAACCACTTGGAGACGAACCCGCCCACCGGCGGCACGCCGATCATGCCCAGCGATGCCACCGCGAAGGCCGCAAAGGTCCACGGCATGACGCGGCCCAGCCCCTTCATGTCGGAGATATTCTTCCTATGCGATGCCACATAAATGGCCCCCGCGCAGAAGAACAAAGTGATCTTGGAGAAGGCATGGTTGGCGATATGCACGATCCCGCCCTCGATCCCCGCCGGCGTGAGCAGCGCCACGCCGAGAATCACGTAGGAAAGCTGGCTGACGGTCGAATAGGCCAGCCGCGCCTTGAGATTATCCTTGCTCAAGGCGATCAGCGAGGCCGCCAGGATCGTGAACGAGACGAAGTAAGCCGTGGGTATGCCCAGGTTGAACGCATCCATCTTGTCCACGCCGAAAACGAACAGCATCACGCGGGTGGTGGAAAACACGCCGACCTTGACCACCGCCACCGCGTGCAGCAGGGCGCTGACCGGCGTGGGCGCCACCATCGCGCCCGGCAGCCAGTTATGGAAGGGCATCAGGCCGTTCTTGGCAAAGCCGAGGATCAGGAAGGCGTAGGTCACCGTCACCAGCACACGGCCGGCATCCGAGGGGAAGATGCCCGTGCGGATGTTGTCGGAGAAATCCAGCGTGCCGCAGACCACATAGGTGAGCACGATCGCGGGCAGCACCAGCCCCTTGGCCGTGGCCGTCAGATAGGTCAGGTACTTGCGCCCGCCCTCATAACCCTCCGCGTCCTGATGGTGGGCCACAAGCGGATAGGTGCTGACGCTGACAATCTCGTAGAAAAGGTAAAGGGTGAAGAGGTTGTCGGCAAAGGCGCAGCCGACCGCGCCGAAAAGCGCCAGCGCGAAGCAGGCGTTGAAACGCGTCTGGGCGTGTTCGTGAAGCGACCGCATGTAGCCCATCGAGTAGAAAACGGTCACGATCCAGAGGAAGGATGCCACCAGCGCAAAAACCATGGCGAAGGAATCGGCCCGCAGCGTCACGCTGACGCCCGGCAGGATGGTGCAGATATGATAGGCCAGCTTCTGACCGGCCAGCACGGGCTTGACCAGGGATACCACGGTTCCGAAGGTCAAGGCGGCGGCGACAAAAGAGCAGGACTCGCGCAGATTGGGGCGCCGGCCGGCGAGCATCACCATGATCGCGCCTGCCAGCGGGGCGAGCACGGCCAGCAGCAGGAGAGGGGTTTCTACGGGTGACGGCATCGGCGGGCTATCCTTCCATTTCCTTCAGGTCGCGCGTCTGAATGGTCCGGTAGTTACGGTACACGGCGAGCATGATGCTGAGCACGATCGCCGCCTCGGCGGCGGCAATGCCCATGATGAAGAGGGCAAAAATCTGGCCCGTCACCGGGTCTGCCGCAAGGAAGCGTCCGAAGGCCACGAAGTTGAGCGACGCACCGGCAAGAATCAGCTCGCCGGAAACCAGCATCCCCACCAGCGTCCGGTGCCGGCAAAACCCGAAGAAGCCGATGGCGAACAGCAACGCACCAAGCACCAAATAGACGCCAAGATGATGGCTGGCCTGCGTGAAGAAATTAAGCATACCAGGATTATTCACGGTTGTTCCCCCGTCCCGTCCGGGCCACCACCAGCGCCCCGAGTATGGCCAGCAATAGCACGACGGAGATCAATTCGAAGGCGAATCCAAAACGGGTCAGCAGCGCGCGTCCGATATCCTGCACGGCGCCGGTGTTGACCTGCACGGCTTTCGGCATCCAGGCGGTCCGCCCGATCAACACGATCAGCGCAAACGCGAGCATCGCGGCCACCAGAAAACATGCGATGCCCGCCAGCAGAGCGCGCGGACGCGCGGACTTCTCCTCGACCACATCGGCCAGCATGATCGCGAACATGATCACGACGCAAACCGCGCCGATGTAGATCAGTATCTGCATCAAGGCCAGGAACGGGCTCTGCAGGAAGAGATAGATGCCGGCGAGGCCGACAAAAGAGAGCGCCAGACCGCTGACACTGTAGACGAGCCGCCGCGCCGACGCGGCCACCACCGCGCCCAGCAGGGTGATGCCCGCCACACCAGCGAAGAGCAAGGCGCTGACTACGGGGTAAACCTTTTCCGGCGAAAGATCGATGGTCATTTTGCCCCCCCCACTCTCCTGAGCAGATCCATCGTCTGGTAGTCTTCCTTGCGCATGGAGGTCAGGTTGTAGTCATGCGAGAAGGTCAGGGCATCGAACTTGCAGCTCTCTACGCACAATCCGCAGAGGCTGCAGGTTGTGAAATCAAGCATGTAACTGGTCAGCACCTTGCGCGGCGCGCCTTCCGGTTTCTGGCCGTCCAGTTTGATGCAGTTCGATGGACAGGCTTTCTGGCAGGCCATGCACACGACGCACTTGGGCTGTCCGGTCGCTTCGTCGCGCTTCAATTCGATATGGCCGCGATAGCGCGCGGTCATGGTCAGGCTCCTGTAGGGATAATCCAGCGTCACCCGGCGGCGGAACATGCGGACGAAGGTGATCCCCATCCCGACCGCCAGCGTGTAAGCGCCCTCGATGATCTCTTGGAAGTATTTGATCATGTTGTTCAAAAGAGTTTAAGCATCACGGCCGTGAGCAGCAGGTTCGCCAGCGCCAGCGGAATCAGGATTTTCCACGACAGGTTCAGGAGCCCGTAGAACTGCGTTCTCGGAAAGGACCAGCGCACCCACACCACCATGACGCAGAGCGCGTACATCTTGATCAGGAACCAGTGCAGGCCCGGCAGCAGGCCGAACGGGCAGTGCCAGCCGCCGAGGAACAGGATGGTGGCCAGACAGCAGCCGACGACGATGTTGACATACTCGGCGATGAAAAAAAGCCCGAAGCCCATGCCGGAATATTCCGTGAAAACACCCGCGACCAGTTCGCTTTCCGCCTCCACCATGTCGAACGGTGCGCGGTTGGATTCCGCCAGCAGGCAGATGAAGTAGATCAGGAAAGCCACGGGCATCAGCGGATTCGTGCCCAGCCTCAAAAGGTTCCAGTGCCAGAACCCGCCCGCCTGCTGGTCCACGATCGTGTGCAGGTTGAACGAGTGGGTCGACATCACCAGCGACAGCACTATCACGAGCAAGGGAATCTCGTATGCAATGTTTTGTGCCACGATACGCGCGGCGGCGATGCTGGAGAACTTGTTGGCCGAGGCCAGTCCGGCCAGCATCAGGACAAAGGTGCTGATCGCGCCAAAGGCGAAGATCATCAGCAGCCCCAGGTTGAAGTTGCGCGCCACCAGCGTCTCGCTGAAGGGAATCGTCACCAGGCACAGGATCGGTGGAACCACGACCATGATCGGCCCCAGCAGGAAGAGCGGCACATCCACATCCCTGGGCAGCAGCAACTGCTTGGACATCAGCTTGACGCCGTCGGCCACCGGCTGCAGCAGCCCCCAAGGGCCTACCTCGGTGGGACCACGCCGCAATTGCATCCATGACGCCTGCTTGCGTTCGAGCAGCGTCAGGTAGGCCGCGTTGAAAGCCGCGAAGCCGATCATGCCCACCAGATACAGGAGCAGCCTGACCAGATTCATCACCATGCCTTCCGTCATGACACTTCTTCTCCCGCCTTCATCGGTCGATATCCGGAATCACAAGGTCCAGGCTGCCGAGCAGCGCCAGCGCGTCGGTCAGCAGCATTCCACGCGAGCACTCCTGGAACAGGCTCAGGTTCGAGAAACAGGGCGAGCGCAGCTTGAGCCGGTAGGCGTTCTCGGACCCATCGCTGAACGCGCGCACGCCGAAACTGCCGCGCGCGGATTCCACATTGAAATAGCAGTCGCCTTTCGGGGGCTTGAGCGCGCGCGGAACCTTGTCGGCCATGACCGGTCCGGCCGGAAGTTTGCCAAGCGCCTGCTCGACGATGCGCAGACTTTCCACGATTTCATCGATGCGCACGCGGTAGCGGGCCATGCAGTCGCACTCCGTGTAAACCGGCACGTTGAAATCGAGTTGCGAATAAACCGAATAGGGTTCCATCTTGCGCACGTCGTAGGCAACGCCGGACCCGCGTATAACGGGCCCGGTGGCGCCATACTTGCGGCAGTCATCGGCCGACAGAATGCCGATGCCTTCGCAGCGTTTGCGGAAGATGATGTTCTTGCTTACGAAGGCGTCGTACATGGGCATGCGCGACCGCATCGATGCCACAAAGTCGCGAGCGCCGACTATGAAGTTGTCGTCAACATCGTTGCAGACGCCGCCGAAGCGGAAATAGCAGAAGGTCAGCCGCGAGCCCGTGACCGACTCGATCAGATCGAGAATATGTTCGCGGTCATCGAAGCAGTAGAGCAAGGGCGTGAACCCGCCCAGATCGACCAGGAAGGCCCCCACCCAGAGCAGGTGGCTGGCGATGCGGTTCAGTTCGCATGTGATGACGCGGATGTATTCCGCGCGCTCCGGGACGACCAGCCCGGCCAGCCGTTCGACGGCGCCGACATAGCCGTGCCCGTTGAAAAGCGCCGCCACGTAATCCATGCGACCGGTATTGGGAAGAAACTTCGCGTAGCTGCGGTTCTCACCCATTTTCTCGTGCATGCGATGCCCATAGCCGATGACGGGCTCGGCATCCACAATGTACTCGCCGTCCATCGTCAGCTTGATTCTCAGCACGCCGTGGGTCGCAGGATGCTGCGGTCCCACATTCAGGACGAACGATTCGTGATGGATGGCTTGGGCGTCGCTGCTCACGGCGCAAAGTCCTTCCTGAGTGGATGAAAAGTGGCATCCTCCGGCAACAACAAGGGAATCAGTCCGGGATGACCCTCAAATACGATCCCGAAAAAGTCGTGTGTTTCACGCTCATGCCAGTTGGCGCCGGGAAAGACAGCGGAGATGCTGGGCAACTCCGGCTTGTCGCGGGGCACCCGCGCCCTGACCGTCACGCGCTCGCCGGACACGGGATGAACGAAGTCGTAGACGATTTCCATCTGCTTGTCGGCCAGCCAGTCCACGCCCGTGATCGCCTCGATCATATACGCCGCCAGATCCAATATGCGGGCGGCATCGCCGACGCGCTCTGCAGGGACAGTCACGTCCAGATTAGTGCCCTTCGCGGCGTGGTCGGTTTCCGCCACCAGCGACTGCGAGACCGCGTCGCGCTGGGCGATGGCCTCGAAACTGGCTTTGAGATCCTTGACCGGCATGGCGCTTTCCATTACTTCGCTTCCACCGTGGGCCAGCGGCGGCGACCGGTGAGTTTTTCTTCGAGTTTGAGCATGCCTTCGATCAAGGCTTCCGGTCTCGGCGGGCAACCCGGCACGTACACATCGACAGGGATCAGCTTGTCCACGCCTGGAACAACGGAATATTGCCCCGGGAACACGAAGGGCCCGCCCGCGACGGCGCAGTTCCCCATGGCAAGCACCCACTTGGGTTCCGGCATCTGATCGTAAAGCGTCACCACCGCCGTGCTCATCTTCCAGGTGACGGTCCCGGAGACGATCATCAGGTCGCTCTGCCTGGGGGATGGGCGGAAGACTTCGCAGCCGAAGCGCGACATGTCGAACCGCGATGCGCCGGTGGCCATCATTTCGATCGCGCAGCAGGCCAGACCGAAAGTCATGGGCCACAACGAATTGGCGCGACAGAGGTTTAAGAAGTTATCCAGCGCGGCGAAATGGATCAGCCCCGGGGGGACATCAACTTGCTTTTCCAAGTGAAGGCTCCCTTCTTCCATGCATAAACGACAACCAGCGCCAGGATGCCGACAAACAAGGCGAGTTCGCCGAGTTCAAGCCATCCCGGCGTTTCGTTGTAGACGGCGACTACCGGAAACAGAAAGAGCACATCCACCGAGAAACCTACGAAGATCAGCGCATAAAGATAATAAACCACCCCATAGCGGATCCAAGCGGTGCCTATGGGCTCCATGCCGCATTCGATGCTCCGCAGGGTCTTGTGATAGACCATGCGCGCGCGTTTCGGAGCCAGCAGCAGGGCCAGGACGAGCGGCGCTATTGACAAGACAAGCGCTCCGACAAGAAAGGCCAGAACATAAATAAGATCGCCCAACGACGCATTGTCCATATCAAGTCTTGCCCTGCCAGGAAGGGTTGCTATTCTTCGTTTGCGCTTGCATAGCCGTGGATCGGAGGGTATCACTGCGATGCGCCGGTTACAAGAACTTTTTCAATAAAAACATGAGAATTGACACCCACATTTCCAGGCATTCATGGCGCGGGCAACTGCGGATCATGGCGGCCGTGGCCCTCGGAGCGGTCGCCGTTTACTTCGGGTTGACCCGCTACGTGGTGCTGGTAGGACAGGTGGTGGGGACAAGCATGACGCCGACTCTGGAACCGGGCGAACGCTACGCCATCAACCGCCTCGCCTACCGCTGGCAGGCGCCGGCAAGGGGCGACATCGTCGCCGTCCGCCTGCCCTCCGAATCGGACCTGATCGTCAAGCGCATCGTCGCCCTGCCGGGCGAGCAAGTTGCCGTGCGCGGAGGACTGGTTCTGGTCAACGGCATGGTCCTGCAGGAACCGTACCTAAAGCCGGGTACACTTACCGCGGCAATGCGCATGGGTAATGCCGCGCGCAAGGTGGCAGACGACTGCTTCTTCCTGCTCGGAGACAACCGCGCGGCCAGCGCGGACAGCCGGATGGATGGAGCCGTGCCCAGAGCCTGGATCGTGGGCCGCGTGTCGATGGGGTTGTGAAGGAGGTTCCGCATTTGAGTTTGTGCCGCGCTGGGCACTTTGCTAAAAAACGACGCCACATGAAACGCAGACACACACGACAGTCGCCCGAACGCTGGGATGGTCCGATCCGTCCGCCCAAAATCCTCCTGAGTCAGTCCATGGGTCTCGTCCGGCTCGATACTCACGCCATCCGTCACAAATCCCTGAAGGACTATCGCAGGGCGGAACAGACTTTGGACATGCTCAAGTCCCAGTTGAAACGCTTTCGCGAGCAAGACACCCCGGGATTCCGGGCGTGGATGCACCAGACGTTCGGGAGTCTGCTCACCCGCCAGCGAGAACTCGCCCAAGCCATCCATGACAAGCAAGACCTGCTGCGGGAAATCGAGGACCTGGCCTACCGCTACCGCCTGTCCAACGTCGCGGCCTACCGCAAGGCCCAGTGGCGTCGCGCGCATCCCGAGGAAGCCCAGGCCGAGGATCTCCGGTTCGAAGAGGAGGTGCGCCGGCGCCGGGAAGAGCAGGGCGAGCATCCCGGCAAGACCCCCGACGCTTGTGACGACGCACCCGACCTGGACGACATTTTCGATGACGACGACTTCAAGACGATGACGGACGACGCCTGGAACGACTTCGGCGACTTCTACGAAACCATGACCGGGAGCCGTCTGCCGCCCCGCTCCGCAAGGCGCTCGCATCAAGACGATCGCTCGGCGCGGGATATCTACCGTACGATCGTCCGGCAACTACACCCGGACCATCACGGCGCCATGTCCGAGGATCGCAAGAACCTGTGGCATGAAGCCCAGGATGCCTACCGCCGCCGGGATGTCGCCGCCCTCTACAACGTCCTCGCGCGCTGTGACAACGGCGAAGCGGGCCTCGGACAGCACACGCCTATCTCCCTGATCCGCCGGCTGACCGCCCAATTGCGGCAGGCGATTCAGTCCACCCGGTCGGAGATTCGCCGGATGAAGACCGACCCGGCCTGGAACTACGAAGAACGCACCCGTGACCCGCGTTATGCCGGTCAGATCCACTCCGAGCTACAGAGTTCGATCCGCTTCATCGAACACGAACTGCGGTCGTTCGACGAAGTTTTGGCGCGTCTCGAACGCGAAGCCCATCGTCCCTCGCGCCAATCGCAGTCCAAGCGGCGGCGTCCGCCGGTATCGGACCTCATGGACGAGCTTCTGTTTTAATCGAAGCGTCAGCCATGATCGTGATGATGGCCGTGATCGTGAACTTCGTCCGTTCCGCCGACTTCCATCCCGGCCTTTTTCAGGATTCCGTCCGTGGCAACCATGTTAGCCGCGGCCTCATCCAGAAGTGCCGCCAGGCTCTCCGATCCTTCTGTGCGCGCCAATGCGGCCCATTGCCTGAACTCGGCCTCATGCCGGCGGTTATGTTCGATCCAATGCGGCAGCAGAATCCGCAGTTTTTCGGTCGTCGTTTTCGGATCCATATCAGCCCTTTCCGCCGGGTTTTACCAGGGTCACTTCGTTCTCCATGAAATCGATCCCGCTGATTACGGCCCCCGCAATCAGTTTTGGAGCCTCGAACATCGCGTTGACCTCAATGCCGTCGGCGGTCACTTTAAGCCGCGCCGCGTTTTCCAGAACAACCTCTTCTCCGCCCTTATTTTTCAATACGATTCGCATCTGACACATGGACAGTCTCCGTTTCATTCGCCTACACAATTCGCCACCCGTGAGAATACACGGATATCCGCTCGTCACGCAAGAAACCGCAGAGGGTGATGCCGAGTTGATCGGCCGCCTCAAGCGCCGCCGTTGTAGGCGCACCCACCGCCGCCACGAGCGGAATGCGGGCCCTGGCCGCTTTCGCAATCATTTCCAAACTGGTGCGGCCGGATAAAAACAGGCCCATTTCGCTCAGGGAGATATTCCGCAGCAGCGCATGGCCGATCAGCTTGTCGAGCGCGTTGTGACGGCCAACATCCTCCTTCACGCACAGGACATTACCGCGCGCATCGAAAAGTGCCGAAGCATGAGCGCCCCCGGTCAGATCGAACAACGGCTGCAGCGCCCGGACGGCTGCGGGCACCTGGTACAACGTCGCGAATGGAACACTCATGGCGCCATCGACGCGGCCCAGCGCCGCAACCATTGCCTTCATATCCTCCCGTCCGCACAGTCCGCACGACGAGGTGATCATTAGCGACCGGCGCGGTTTTTCGGCGGCGTCGCGGGTTTTCACTGTGATGACATCCGGGGAGTCGGGACACTCGCGCAGCATTTGAATATCGTCCGGCTTCTCGATCAGCCCCTCTGTGAAAAGAAAACCCGCGACCAGTTCACGGTCCGCCCCCGGCGTGCGCAGTATCGTATAGGTGGCGTTGTCAACCTCGATACTCAGCGGTCTTTCGACGATCACGGCGTCAGTGCGTTTTTGTCCGCAAGGATGATCGCGGTCGTACCGGACAATTCCCATCTCCCGCATCTCGTCCGGCGGCGGCAACGCATTATCGCTCTCTCGTGTCATTTTAATCCAAAGAAAATCCAGAATTAAGAGCCTTTTGCAAAACTCCTAAATTGGCCTGAATTACGAGGTGTGCGGGGTTGACCTTGTCGGACGGGGGGCGGGGTGCCGCTTGATGGGCAGCGGTATTGCGCGTTGGGCGGTCAGCGGTTCAGCGGACTTCAGTCG